>JANWKE010000034.1 GCA_025451535.1 Verrucomicrobiia bacterium | reverse complement strand
GAAAATGTCCGGCGACATTTCCCTCGCGGCGAACATCACGTTCCCGGACCCGAACGGCTACGGCGACCGCAAGGCCGTCATCATCATCCGCCAGGACCTCGATGACGATTCCAAGGAAGCCTTCGTCGCCTTGCATGGGGCCGGCATGATTCAACTGGCGCAGCGTCCCGAAAAGAATGTCCGCATCCAGGACATGGAATATCGCATCGGCAGCCGCGGCGGTTTGCCCGGCCGCAAAACCCCCGACGACCTCGTCACTGCCAACGCGAAGCGCATCGGCATTGAAAAGCGCGGCGAGGCTTTCGCCCTCTTCGTCAGTCTGGCCGGCGAGCCGATGCACCAGTTCGGCCCGCCCCTCCACCTGCACCTGGACGAACCCTTTTACGTCGGCATCGGTTTCTGCTCGCACCTGCCCGATAAGTTCGATACGGCGGTGTTCGCCGACGTTGTGCTCAAGAACTCCGCCGGCAAGGTCCGCTGACAGTTGTCGGCCAACACAAGCAAAAGAAAGAAACCGGGAACGTAGAAGCCATTGCCCGGAGGACACTGCGCTCGCCGCCCGGTCGCGCCGTTGCAGCGAGTCGTCAGCACCCTGGGAAACTGGACTGCGTTCGCAATGCGGATTACCGGCATTGGTAAACGCGGATTTCTGCGCCGCCGGAAATCAATCCGGCGCGTACCGCCAGATATAATTCGCCGCGTGCTTTCGAAAAATAGCTTGTCCGCGACCCGCCCGGCGTCGGGACGCGTTCCCGCAACCGATATGAATCCGAATTGCGTTGCGCAATCACGTCAATGAATCCCGCTCCGCCCGACGCGTAAATCTGCTTGCGGTCCGCGTCGTAAAACAAATCGTCCGTATCGCCCGCAAGCTCCACGCTGTCCACCATTTTTCCGGTCGTGGTATCGAGCACCACCAGCCGCGCGGGCCGGCGGCAGCCGACGAACAAACGATGATTCGCCTCGTCCAGCGCCATTGGGAAATTTGCCTGGAATTCGTCCATCGGCCACGTTGCCACCACCCCGCGGCGGTCGCGATCCACCACCGCCACCTGTTGCGCCTCCGGCACGTTCACAAAGATTCGGCTGCCGTTGCGTTCGATTTGAAACGATTCCGGATGCGCCGCCAGCGTGAGGTTCGCGAACCGTTCACCCGTTGCCGCCTTGATCACCGCCAGTGCCCCTTCGCCGTAGCCGACGTAAATCGAATCCGATTTCGCGTCATAACGCACATTGTCCGCGTCCGGCAACCCGGTGACGGCTTTGATGGTTTTGAAGGAAGTGGCGTCGAGGATGCGCACCACCCCGCTGCCGCCGTTGGCGATGACCAGCCGGTTTTCCGCAGGCACGAAGGCCAGGCCCTGCGGCTCGGAACAATCACCGACGGTACGGACGCGCCGGTTCGCCGCCAGGTCAATCACCTCCACCGTGTCGTTGCCGAGCGCAGCCACGAACAATCGTTGTCCCGGCGCGTCCAGCGCGAGGTGGTCGATGCGCCCGCGCACCTCCGGCAAGGGAATGGTTCGGACGAGCGTCAGCGCGTTGGTGTCCGCCGCGGGCAAATTGAGCGCGAACAGGACCACAGTTAAAAGCACGGCGTGTTTCATGGTGGCGGGCGGGTGAACGCCAGATTAATCCGCTGCCCCGGGGTTTCAAAATAAAAAGATTGCCTCCATGAGTTGCCACCGCCGGGTCAATGCCCCGCCCGCAGCAGAATCAGCAAGTCCACGGCGAAGAAAATCACGATGATGATTTCCAGCCACAGCATCCGTTGTTCGTTTACCTCGGCGTGAACGACGCTGTAGAGCTTGTCGAGTTGGGCCAGACGCTGTTCCACGCTGGCGCGCCACTGGTCGAGGTAGAACCGGTCGCGCGCCCCAAGATAAACGCGAGCGAGATGCCAGTCACCGAAAAACTTGGTGATGTGCGTGACCTCGTCGGCGAGCTTCGCCACGTCCACGCGGAAGCGGCGCAGGTGGCGCAGGGTTTTGGATGCCCGGCCGAACAGCGGCAGCCGCCGGCGCTCCAGGTCATCGTAGGCCTGGTCCAGATACGCGTCCAACCGGCGATCCATCACGCGGAACTCCTCCAGTTGCAGGTTCGCCAGTTCCAGCGCATACAACACGTCGTCCACATAACCCGTCAGATCCACCACCAGTGCCGCGTCCCAGTCAATCACCGCCAGGTCCGTGTGCTCGAAGGAACGCTGGATCCGGAGTACTTCGGCCACCTGCGCCTCGCTCAAGCGGTCCGGTGCCGTCTCCGTAAGCAGCCCGGCCACCGCACGCCGCTGTTCGCCCAGCCAGTGGTTCACGTCGTTGACGCCGGGAAGATCGGCGATGCAAAACACGGTGTAGGCTTCGGGCGGCGGTGGAAATTCCGTCCGGCCTACGAGCAAATCCCTGAGGCTGTCGCAGACCTCCGCGCAATACTTCAAGGCCGCCGTGTCCAGCGTCAGCCCGTTGTCCAATTTCGGATTGTGAAAGGGTATCAGGTCGGCCAGCGTGCCGGCTGCAAACGACACCCGCAGCATCACCGTGACCACGCCCACGTCATAGACGCGAATCAGCAGGTGGACGGGCGCGCCCCGCAACCGGGCGGTCAGCGGGTGCGGCTCGATGGCGAGCGGTTTGTAGAGCGGCATGTCCTTCGGCAACGTCCGGTCCATCCGGATTTCAAACGGGAACGGTTTTTCCGACAGGATTTCCTCCACGCGCGAGGTAATGATTTCGTTCGCCACGTCGAACGCGTACAGATAAGCCACTTCACCTTTCATCCTGATGCAACATCAGCCGCCGCGCGGGGTTTGTCGAGGGATGGAATTGTTTGAGTGCGATAAGTTCCGCCGGGTTCAGTCGATGGCGTCGCCAGCCTGTGTTCTTGAAGGTCAAAAGCCGGCCGATGGCCCGGCCCGGCCGGGAAAATCAGCCTGCTTCTGAATTCAACCTTTCCGGTGGTGCTTCTGGTGGTGATGCCGGGCGTGAGGCTTCGCGGGATGATGTTTGGCGTGGTGTTTGACCCGGGCCGGTTTGCTCTGCGCCGCTTCGGCCGGCGACATCAGCCCAGGCGAAAAAGTGAATGCCGCCGCCGCCAGAATCAACATCAGTTTTTTCATAGATTGCAAAAGACCATGGTGCCACCGGCGATTTCCCGGCTGGGCGGGGCCATTAGACCACAAAAACCAGCGGGGGCAACGAAGAACCAGTGGCAGGCATTGCCAGGTCAGTGCTCCGAATTGAGGAATCCATCCAGTGCCGCCCGGAAAAAAACCGGGCGGTTCAAAAAAGAAAATTTTCTACCAGGTTGCCGTTTCGAATGCACCGAGGTCGGGCGCCGTGCCTTTGAACGGGTAGCCCAGATTTGCTCCCTGGTCCACCAGACGTCCGGCGGGCACCGGGCGCAGGAACGGCGTTTCCGGCAGACTGCCATCGTCACGGCGCGGCCCCATGGCCCACGTATAATCGGTGCTCAGGAAATCGCTGGTGTTCACGTCCGGCAACACCTGCCAGGTATTGGACAACTGGATGGCGGGATAGGTGGCCGTGCCGCCGATGGCCACGGCACCCAGGGCGGCATTGTTACGCACGACATGGCTGCTTTGCAGCACTCCATAATTGGTGCCCAGATGGTTAAGATTGATGGCGCCGCTGCCATTGTTCCAAACGGTGTTTTGATCCACCGTCTGGCCGGCGGCGTTGTTGTTTTGGTCAACCCCCCACGCCGAGTTGCCAAAAGACAGACAATTCACCAGCCGGTGTGGCGTGGCCGTGCCGTTGCCGCCGAGCTTGAACCCGTTGCCGTTGCCGTTGAACTGCGTGTTGTTCGGGTCCCAGACGTTGGTGGCGGCGCGGAACGCCCAGCAGTTGGTGATCAGCACCGGCTGCGTACCCATCCACAAATCCCAATTGTCGTCGGAATTTTCCCACGCGCGACAGCCGCTGAACCCGTTGCCGGGGCTGAGACTCCATTTTGCGGTGAAGCCGTCGGCGTTCCCGCCGACCGGCGGATCGTAATTGCGGACGGAATCACAATTCAGAAAGAGGTTGCTGCTGGGGGTGGACGTGCCGCCGTTGCCGCCGGTGATGTGGAACCCGGTATTGCGGGCGCCCAGGCTGACACAAAGTTCGACGACGTTGTTGCTCCCCGAGATCACAATGGAATTGTGGCCGGCATTGGTTATGACCAGGCCGTAAAGCCGGTAGTAATTGCCTCTGATGGAAATAGCGTCGGTTCCCGTGCCTTCGCCGGAACAATCCAGCACCGGCGTTTCGCCGGGATAAGCCCGGATGCGGATGGGTTGGGCGGTGTTGGCCATGTTCGTCAACGAAATCTTCGAGCTCACGGCGTAGTTCCCGCCTCGCAGATACACGAGATTGCCGGCCGCCGCCAGGCCTGCCGCCTTGCCCAGCGAGGCAAACGGCGCGTTCGTACTCGTCCCGGCGTTGCTGTAGCTGCCGTTGGTGGCCACGTAATACTTTGCCGCCTCCGCGCCGCCTTGAATCAGTTGCACGGAGGGACGGACAAACCAGACATTGGTGCCGGGCATTTGGGTGGTGAACCGTTCCCGGATGGAGCCGGCGGGATCGGAAGGCTGGGAATTGGTGACGGTCCGCAACCACCAGGGGCGAAACCAGTTTTGCAGGTTCGCCGACAGGTACAGATCAATCTGCGCGCCGGGCTGATGCCCTTCCCGTTCCAGGATTTCCACGGCGAACGCGGCATTCGCGCCGCCCGTGCCGCCGGCTACCGGCTGCACTGCGCCCGCAATGCCTCCGGCCGCCCGGGGATCGGTACCAAAGGCAAATTCGACCACATTCAATTCGCCATCCAGATCGGGGTCGCTGAGCGGACCGCTTTGGGCCGGGATGTCGCTGAAGTGGGCAGCGGCCCAGTTGGTGTAATATTGGGCGCCGTCCAGGGGGAATTGCATCAGTGCCAGAGCGCCCATCACCAGGCCCGCTGCGGGAAAGCGGATACGCATTGCCTTCATGAAATGAAACGGTTTCGCACGTCTGCCGGTTTGTTTAAAGATTCACAGAGTTACAGCCGGCCAGCCGTGCGGCTACCTTGGGAATATACAGGAAACATGCCCTGCCGACGACAGATTCCGGCCTGCAATTTCTGCGCAACTCCTTGAGAAAATTGCACTTCCAATTTGTCATCCGGCTGCGTCGGGCGGGTGGACAATCTTGTTGCCGGATGCCCGGGCCAAAGGCGGGCCTGGCCGCCAGGATTATCCCGAAGATGCTGCCCGGCAGCAATTCCGCCGACATCGGCGGTCGGGAACATGTCGCAGGGACGGGTGTTATGGGCCCTGACTGGTCGGAGACGATTGGGACTCGCGCGGCGCGTTCTTCCGAAAGCGGGCTGCGGCTCAAATGCCTTTCCATGCCGGGGCGCGCAGATGCCTCGGCTGGACATCCGGGACCGATGGACCCCGCGCCTGGGCAAAGGCGACTTTCGAGCGCAACAGCAACGTGCCCAGGCACAAGTCCGCCAGCGGCAGGACGACGTTGAAATTCCGGTGCATGTAGCGATGATGCAACAAATGGTGCCCATTCAAGCGGAAGAAAATCCCCGAACGCTCGACGTGCCGTTTCTTGGGCAGGTGCATGCACCAGTGCATGTATTCGTAGGCGGTGAAGTACAGCGAGGAGGCCACCGCTGCGCCGCACAAGATGCCCCATTTTTCCGAAAGCAGCGCCCAGAGCAAAAATGGCAGCAGGCCCAGCATCACGAGGACCGGCCCGTGCCACCACGCCATCGGGATGGTTTTCTTGTCCGGCTCGTGCACGAGATGATACGTGTAATCAGCCTTGAAGACGTGGTGGTGGACGAGTGTGTGCCGTTCAAAGGGATAGCGGAAAAACTTTACCAGCACGGAGCGGTGCATGAGATAGCGGTGTAACATCCACTCGAACAGGGAGCCGAAAACCGTTCCGGCCACTATCCCAATGGCACACCAAAAAAGAAACATCATCATAAATAAATTCCTGCTTTAAAGACAGAAGGAGAACTTCCAACGAACACCCAATACGGCCTGAACTCTAATCGGTCTTGCTTGTTAAGGGCATTGTCCGCCCTAATCGGGTTGCACGCAAGTTTTTTTTCGCCGGCGCGCGCCGCGCTGCCACGGACCCGGCTTTTAACCGTTCCAGACCACCCGGCCTTTTAAATGACTGCCCTGGCGCTTGTATCCCAGCGAGCCGGTAATCAGATAACACGCGGGTCGCCCCTGGGCATGTTCCCGCCGGGCGTCGTTCCGGACATATTTCATGATGGAAATCAAGGATGGCAAATCCGCGGCGACCAAATCGTTGTCCCGGTAGATGGAATACGTTTGTCGGGTGTCGTTCATGGGGTTTATCCCGGGGAATCTCTACTTGCCGAAGGTCCCGCGCAGAATCATTACCAGGGCGATACCGCCGCCGCCGAGCAGGCCAAGCACGATCGAGGCCGCGATGATTTTAAACTCATTTTCGTACTGTGAACGCTGCAATCGCGGAAACAGCAATTTCCCAACATAATTTTTCAGCATGAACGCCTTTGGTTGACACTGAACCAGTGGAACGGTTATGCCCTTCAATGTCCATACATTCTTCAACAAATATATTTCGAATCAGCCGGTTGTTTTCCCGGTTCCGGGGCAGGATTTGGCGTGCCGGACAAGGCCGCGATCTCAGAAAAGCCAAAGCCCGACCCTTGCCACCCGCAGACCAGCTGGTAGAGCTCCCACGTCCGGGTTGCAGGTGCATGGCCGATCGCGACCAGGAAGGCCGCTGGCGGGACCTCTTCCACCGGGACGGTCTGCCGACTTTTCCCGGAGTCGTTCCCGCCTGATTACCCCCGCTCCTGGTCCATCCGCGCCTGGCCGGATCCGCAACGGTTTATTCCAAGCCAGGCCGCTCAAGCACCGGGCCGTGACCGGTGAATCGGCCGAAAATAATCGCAGATAGTAGTTGCTATTGCCGCGGAAGGGGCGATGCTGGCCCTGTCTAAGATAGCTCGTCTCTTTCAAGGCCTGGGAATCTCAGGTGAACTCGGTTCAGTGATGATTTGAAACCCGGTGTCCGGGAACAGTCTGGGAAGGTGCAGTTAAATCGGACATTCAACATCACATGAGCAATAAATTATTTGTGGGAAATCTTGCCTTCAGCGTCACCGAAAACGACCTGAACGATGCTTTCGCCGCGCACGGTACCGTCACCGAAACCAACCTGATGATGGATCGTGCCACCGGCCGCTCGCGCGGCTTCGGTTTTGTGACCATGGGCACCAGCGAGGAGGCGCAAAAAGCCATCGCCGCCCTGAACGGGACGGAATTGGGCGGCCGCATCATTACCGTCAACACAGCCCGGCCTCGCGAAGAACGCCCGGGCGGCGGCGGATACGGCCGGGCCGGACAGAGCCGCCAATAAACGTCGGATCAGAATTTCCGGCGGGGTTCGGGTGAAACGGACTCCGCCTTTTACATTTTCAACGGCCATGAAAGAACAACACATCGAAATTGAAGGCAGCGTGAGAACGGTCCTGCCCGGCACCATGTTCCGCGTCGAACTCGACAACAAGCATCTGGTGCTCGCCACCATCTGCGGCAAAATGCGCAAACGCTTCGTGCGCCTGACGGTCGGCGACCGCGTCAAAATGGAAATGTCGCCTTATGACCTGGACAAGGCGCGCATCGTTTGGCGATTGCGGTGACCGCTTCCCCCGGCGGTTATGGCATGGCTTCCGCTTCAGGCAGGGCTTCGACAGGTGCTTCGGCGTTGAGCTCAGGAAGGCCCTTGCCCCGCCCGTGATCCAGGTTGATGAACTGATCTGTCTGGGGAATGTGACAGACAATATTGAATTTGCCAATGGCTTCGCGCTTCGCGGCCTGGCTCGCCGCTTTCGTCGCCGGAAAACTCCTGCCGTCGCGCGGATTTTTTGTCCACTGTCCGGCCTCGGTCAGATATTCGAGCGTGTCCTGGTTTTCGATGAGTATGTTCATGAAAAAATAATTTAACATATTCCCGCGCGCCACCCACGATAAATCTCAAAGATATTTTCCCCCTCCGCGTCCTGTGGGTGAACTTCCAATCCCGACGGACACCGGCCGCCGCAATCAATGTGAATTCCACGGCCCGGCAGGGCTGCGGCTCGCCGGACTGGCGCCGCCGTGCCCCCGCCGCGGCAAATTTTTTATTTGTCAGCGGCGTATTTCGGGTTAACAGTTCTAACACTATGATTCATGCAAATAAAATTGCTCTGGGTCTTTGCAGCCTGACAGCCCTGGCCTTCATGTCCGGCTGCGTCGTTGAGCCTTATGGCGGCGTGGCCGTTGAAGCGCCGCCGCCACCCGCGGTAACGGTGGAGGTGGTGGCTCCGGATTATTACATCTGGGACGGTTACGAATATGTGGGCATCGCCGGCGGTCGTTATTACTATTTAGGATCGCGCAATGTCTGGGTTGTTTGTGAACCGTTCCGCCTGGCGCGGTTTCATGACTGGGAACGGGTTCATCCGGATTGGCACGGCCATGCCATTCACAATGAACGGTTCCGCAACGACGACCGTGGGCATGACCGCGACCGCGGCCGGGACCATGATCGCGGCCACGACCGCGGCGACGGCCATTGAACCGCGCCCCTGCCTGCGGAACTGAGCCACTGCGAGTTTGGAGGGCAGTGCTTCGCCGGTGCCCCTGAATCAGGGAAGCGTCCTGCCCTGCGGGACTTCACTCCAAATGACGGCAATCTCCATTCATGCCTCGTCTCCGGGAATGGATTGATTCTTTCGATGTGACCGGTTAAATTATCAATTCGCGTTGTTCTCCGGCATTAAGTAAGATTGCCTTATGAAAATACAACCCAACAAACCAAATCTCAAACTGCAAAGTGCCTGGTTTCATTTCCTGGGACCGTGCCTGATTTCAGCCTTCCTGGTGCTGGCCGGGACCGGGTGCAAGCATGAAGCCGGTGGCAACGCCAACCTTGATCCGACCGGGGTTTATGCGCTGATCAGCGTGGATGGACAAAACCTGCCATGCAACCTGTCCCATGAAGGGGCGTCGCCGACCATCAAGTCCGGAGTCTTCACCATCAACGCGGACGGCCATTGCAGCAGCCAAATCACCTTCTCCCTGCCCGAGCGGGGGGACATGAGCCGTGAAGTGAAGGCCACCTATACGAGCCAGGGCGCGGAACTCACTATGCAGTGGGAGGGGGCAGGCATGACCATGGGCAAAGTCAACGGAAACTCCTTCACCATGACCAACGAGGGAATGGTCTTTGCCTATCGGAAGTAACGCACGAATCAACTCCGCGATCAGGGAAGCCGCCCGCCGCCACGCCCTGGTCGCGTCGGAGCGGGCGAAGACAGAAAGAGTTGGAGTAGCAGGCCACTCTGGCATCTTTCTGTCGAATTACCATGCCGGCCGGCAGAAGTCTCCTGTCGCGTTTGATTCGCCGAGGCCTTTTCGGCCAGTTGGTCAGGGCCCGGTCGTCTGCCTTGATTTTTTGGCCGTTTCAACAATAATACAGGTGTGCCTTTACGTCCGGTCAAATTCCTGGTGATCCTCGCGCTCGTTGCGGCCACGGGATTGCATTGGGCGGCCCTGCAGACTCTTGCGTGGACCACGATGCTCGCGGACAATTTGCACACGCATTCATTCAGCCAGGCCGTGGCTCAAACTTTTGATGGCAGACATCCCTGCTCCCTTTGCAAAGCCATCGCGGCCGGGAAAAAATCCAGTCAAAAAAATGAATTCACCCTGCAAATGCAGGAACTCAAGTTTCCGCCGGTAAAGGAAAATATTATCCTGTGTGCGCCATCGCCATACGGATCTTTGCCGCCGGCAAATGATTTCGCGAAAGCCCGTTCCCGGAAACCCCTCCTGCCGCCGCCACGCGGTCCCTTCGTTTAATTCAAGTGCTGCCTTGTCCGTGTCCCGGTGGTCACGGATGAACCCATTTTTTAACCTTGAGAGCGCCATTTGGCGTTCTCGCAACTCTGAGATTTGAAGATGAAGAAACAAATTTTGACCGCAGCGGTTCTCGCGGCGGCGGGCGCGCAGCCGGTTTGGGCGTGCGATCTGTGCGCCATCTATTCGGCCACCGCGGCCCAGGGCGGCGGCAAGGGATATTACGGCGGCGTGGCCGGACAGTTCACCGAATTCGGCACGCTCCAACTGGACAGCCAGAAGGAAGCCGGGCATGGCGAATACATTGACAGCCTCATCTCGCAGGTTTTCGCGGGTTACAACTTCAACAAACACTTTGGGCTTCAATTCAATCTGCCCATCATTTATCGCGCCTACGGTTCCGACACCATGCGTGGCAGCGTGTCCGGCATCGGCGATGCATCACTGGTCGGCAATGTTGTGCTCTACCGGAAAGGAGACGTGGATTGGACATTCAGCTGGACGGCCCTGGGCGGAATCAAATTTCCCACCGGCGATTCCGGCCGTTTGAACACACCGGACTCCGCGCTACCCGCCGGCATCGGCGGCCATGACCTTGCACTGGGTTCCGGTTCCTTCGACGGGCTGGTCGGCACCGGCTTTTCCTCGCGCTGGAAACGGGCTTTTCTCGATGGCCAGATGCAATATGGCATCCGCACCGAAGGAGATTTTCAGCATCAATATGCCAACGACTGGAGCTGGTCCGGCGGGCCGGGCATTTATCTGGTGCTGAATGACAATTACACCGTTGCCCTGCAAGCGGCCGTTTCCGGCGAGGCCAAGGGCAAAGACACCTTCGCGGGCGTGGCGGACAATGATTCGGCAGAGACCATCGTGTATGTGGGGCCCGTCCTCAGTTTAACCTGGTCGGAAAATCTCAGCGCACACCTCGGCGCAGATTTGCCGGTGAGCCGGGAAAATTCCGGCGAACAATTGATGCCTGATTACCGCATTCATGCCGCGGTGATGTGGAAATTTTAACAATCACGGCAGACACCGGAGCCCGCGGCCGACGGACTTTTAACCGCCTGGTGCGAAGTGGATTTCCGAACTCCGACCTACGCCGGCCCGACCATCCGGAGGAGCAGGTCGTTCAGTTCCTGCATGTGCACCGGCTTGTTGACTACGGCGTCGACTGACGCAGATAATGCCCCGGAGTCCATCGTGGTGTTGCCCGCGCCGGTTATCAGGATGACAGGGGTGTCGGGGGATTCGGCCTTGATTATCTGGGCCACCGCGTAGCCACTGATACCCGGCATGTTCATATCGGTGATGACCACCTCGTAAGGCTCGCTTTTCAGAATCGCGGTGCGGAATACCTCGATCCCCCACTTTCCACCGGAAGCCACCCCCACCCGGTGCCCAAAGTACGCGATAAAATCCTTCATGCTTTCGAGAACCATTTCGTCATCATCAATGCACAGCACGCGCAACGAACGTCTCGGTGAGACCGGGACCGGGCCGGTGCCTGCCTGATTGACGGCTGGCAGACCTTGCCGGGAGACGTCCTGTGGGTCCCGCGGCGTATCACTCAGCGTTTCCGAATGGCCGGATTGGGGAAACGGATTCATATGAAAAACAGTTTTGTCGGTTCGAGGTTGTGGTTGCGACGTGGCGATACTTCGCTGGACCTGGCGCTGTCCCGCACCCGTGCTGGCCGGCCGAACCACCGGCCGGCAACGGGCTGCCGACCCAAAAGATAAATCCAAGACTTTTTCATAATCTGTTCCTTGCCATCCCTGAATCTCGTACTGGTCATTCTTGCAGCCGACTGCCTAAAATTAACACAAGTTGGCTGAAATCAGGAATATAATGGGCAGTTTGCGGGATATTCGGGGTCAAATGGACGCGGGGCGGGGTGGAATTCCAACAGAAAATGGCACCGGAACCGGACACGGTTGCGGCTGTCAGCCCGAACGAGCGGGCGCGAGCGGGTCCATTAATCAAATGAACCTGAATCCGTCCCGAAACATTCTGTCATTCTATCGAGGTTCCCGTCAGAGACCCGTCATCCCCATTTGACACCGCCAAACAGGGCAGCTCCAGCCATTTCCAGCGAGAGTCAACGTCTGCAAACCCTCAACGGAGTGGAGACGGAAGGACCAGGAGTCGCCGCGGGTTTCAGCGGATGTTCTGCTTGAAAAGCAACAGCAGCCGTTTGCATGCGGGTATGTCCTTCGCCAGTAACTCCCCGTTGAGTGGCGTGTTCAAAAACTCGCTGTAGCCGGGCAGGCGCCGCAACTCCGGCGAATCCAAATCCCGGAAAGCCATCGCCGAATTGGGAAAATTCCGCTCCTGAATCGGCCCCTGGATCAGGCGGATGACGCGATGATGCCGCGGGTCGTGGCTTATTTTTTCGAAAAGCTCCGTTAGCGCGGCCTTCTCACCCTCCAACGCCTGTATGAACGCGCCGCTCTGGTATAGCAGCAAGCCCGTGATGCCCGCGTGGGTATTCCTCCGGACGCTGCCCTTGAGCAATTCCATCAACTCGGTCCGGCCGAAAGGCGCTGTGGCGGTGCTGGTATAGACAATCTGATATGACGACCCCATAGCCCGTTGGACACAGCTTCACCCCTGCAGCTAATAAGGCAAATAAAATTTTCTGACAATCATTTTGGCGTGAAGCCGCCCCGGAGGGGACGGCGGATGATGGCGGGCACTGATTCAAATCCTATAGCCTTGTACCCGGGCGTAACGGAATCGTAACAAATCCATTCTTGTCCAATTGGTTTCGCCTTTGCGAAGTTTTCGGGGATGAGTGGACGCACATTTCATTTGAGCGCGCTGCTTGCCGTATGAACCAATATTTATCGACCGTTCTCGCCCTGGCCTGCGCCGTGTTGATCATATCGCTTATCGGGATAAAGCGGGGCGATAATGCGCAACATGAAAATGACGCCGGTGCGCTGGCCGATGTTTCGAACCGGCTGGACTCGGCGCAGTTGCAAGTCGCCTTTTGTACCGGAACGATTCTCACCTTGTCCAATAGCCTCGACCAAAGCCGGTCGGCAGCCTTGACGTTTTCAAACCAACTGAGGGAAGCCGAAGCGACCATGGCACTCGGCGCGGAACAAATCACCAACCTGACCCGGCAGGTTGCGGAGGCGGCATCGGAAAATCAAATTTCAGGCCGGCGCGTCATGGATTTGACCAACCAGCTGGCCGGCCTCACGAGCCAAATCGCTTCGAACAACATCAGTCTGGATCAGGCAAACAAAGACTATGCGCTCCTGGAAAATCGACTGCGCCGGGACGTGGCCGAGCGGATTGTGGTGGAACGAAAATTCAACAATCCTTCAGGGCTGCAGGCGCAGATGCAGTATTTAAAGACGCATCCGGCCGAGGTGATTTCCGCCGACAGCATCTATGCCGGTCTGGATGTGGAAGTGAAATCGAACGCGTTCCATGTCATCGCCCCGAATTGATTCGAGGCCCCGCCTCTGATGTGGAAAACGCAAGGTTTCAGCCACAGAAGTTCACAAATGTTGTTATCGGCGTTTTATCTGTGCCCATCCGTGGCTCGAATTTCTTCCGGCGAGCCTGGCGGCCTGGAGGTGAATTCTTCTTCCCGCACTGCGGGATCAGTGGTTGGGAAAGATTAAATTTTTGTCATAATTGATAAAACCTTTGATTTGGTCGAAACCGGGGAGTTAAATCTTCGGAACGCCCCGCAATCGAAAACGTGACAGCCCATTACCGGCTGCCTTGCGCCGGGAAAACTGGATCAACCTGTGACGAAAATGGAGTGACCTATGTCCAAAACCAACATCGGTGTCCTTAGGCAAATTCAATCCGGAACCAGCCTTGGTTGTTTATTGCTGGCTTTAACTTTGCGCGCCCAAACTGTGCCCCTCACTGCGGGAGAGTCCACTCTGCTGCCCGGTACGACCGGCGGGTTTGATTTCATCCGCATTGACATCGCCGGGAACCGGCTGTTGCTGGGACACGAAGGCAACAAATCGCTCGATGTCTTCGATCTGGGCTCCCTGAAATTGCTGAAGGCTGTGCCCACCGGCACGGCACAGGACGCGGCCGTGGACGTGCGGCACGGGAATTACTACGTCAGCGGCAATGACCCGGGACGGATGGTGATCGTGGACGCCGCCAAGCTGGCCGTGGCGGGTGAAGTTCCCCTGCCGGCGAACACGGATTTAATTGCGTTCAACCCCGTGACCGGCCTGGTCTATGAATGCAATGACACGGCCGGCGAAGTGTGGGTGATTAATCCGGCGGCAAAAAAAATCATCTCGACGGTCAAGCTCGAGGGCCGGGGCGTGGAAGACCTGGCCTTTGACCCGGAACACAAACACCTGTACCAGGCCGTGAAAGGAACAGACACCATTGCGGTGATTGATCCGGCCGGTAACAAAGTTCTGAAGGCCTGGCCCTGCGCGCCGGACAAAGGCGCCCATGGCCTCGCGGTCGTCCCCGAAAGCAATGGCCTCCTCGTGGCCTGCGCGGGCAAGCTGGTATTGTTCGACCGATCCAGTGGGAAAATCACGGACACGGCCGCCATCGGGGGCCGGGTTGATGAAATGGCGTATGACCCCGGCCTGCATCTTGCCTATTGCGCGAGCCGGCAGGGCAAAATTTCCGTTGTGGCCGTTGCCCCCGGCAAACTGACCGCGCTCGGCGACGTGCCGGACCCGGCGGGGACTGGCGACATCGTCGTTGACCCCCGGACCCACACCGTGTGGATTGCCTATCGCAAAGGCGACCAATGTTTCGTGCAGTCCTTCACTCCCACTCGGTAAAAGGACATTTTTTTATGCGAGAACGGGGCCAAAGCCGGTTCTTGCCATTGAACAGCCGTCCATTTGCCGTTTCCACAAGGCTGACTCGACCGGGCAACAACGGGTGGGCCGGCAAAAAGGCGGGCGCGGGGCCGGCACGTCTTAATTTGAATTCGTAGCCGGTGGAAATGGTGATAACGAGGGTGCCAATGCGTTCGTTGAACCGCCATCACCCGCAATATAAGCAGTGGCCGCGGGATGGGATGGTGGATTGGAATTCTGAGCTGAGGCCTGAACTTTCTCCTGATACAAAATCCAGGCATATCCCGCAAACAGGAGAGCGATGATGATAAATAGCGTAATCAACACCCCGACCCAAAACTTCGTCTTTTTAGCAGACCAAAAGAGATATTCTTCCAACATAACAATATTTCTTCTTTCCTTCAGCCATCCCGGGAAAGCCTATCAAGCCCATCAAATCATTGAAGTCCAAAGTATCCGGGATGGAGCTTTTCCAGTTCGTGAGTGAAGGCGTAAGCATGCGGGGTGGTGAATCCCTCGGAGGGCGGAGTTCCACGACGCCCCATCTTCCCTGAGTTGGGGTCTCTCGGAGCTCGCCCCTCCGAAACGATATGTCACACCCTGTTCAACCCAGCCAACGTCCAGCCCCGAACTCCGATAAATCGCGAGCGTCCGCAAATTTCTCGAGGAACAAACCAGCCACCGACGCCTCTTAGTAAAGTCGAACGGATGGGGAATGGTTTCAATTCAAGGGGGGATGACATTTCTTCGCCGCCCGGGCTTTCGCAGGTGCGAAAACAGACAAAGTAGATGAATTATGAAATTATGTTTGCCGAATTTGTTATCTCACTGAATGCCCGCATGACCCCGTTGCGGGCGCAGCGTTGCAAAATCACCGACGCCGGAACAGCCCCTGGTTGCTTCGCGTGACGGAAAATCTCAAAGGAATTCTCACGGCAGTCGCCAGGCACAGGGGCCGGGTAAAACGGTCCGGTTGCGATATCGAAGTTGAGGCCTGGTCAAAATGGACGAACGGTCATTATGAGTTTTTGGGCAAAACACCAGTTGTGGACCGATGTGGCGGTGTTTGAGGATGTAAACGCCGGGAAAGCCGTCGAAAGGTTATTGGCGGACAAGGGATTTCCGGCGCGCACCTACGATGACCGGCTCTTCCGCTATTTTTTATTTCTACGCCCGCCGCGCGTGACGTTTCGGGTACAAGTCCGGCAGGATAACGTCAACGCCGCGGGCGACTTTTTGATTGCGGCCGTGCCGAACGCCCTGCAAAAAGCGGTTCACTGTCCGTCCTGCGGTTCGCGGTGTGTTTCCTATCCGCAAATGACGCGCAAACTTGTCCTGCCGACGATCCTGCTGCATCTGGGAATCATCTTTCGTGTGATTGACCATGAATGTTATTGCGAACATTGCCATTACATCTGGAATCTGCCCGGGGAAAACGTTCGCGCCGCTCCGAGACCCGTCAATCAATTTCCCCTTTGAGGACCCGCGGCGCGATACGGAGATTGTGCCCCGCCAAATCATGGCAATCGCCCTCTGCCGTTTTTTCCCCGGGCGCGTTGATTCATAGCCTGACAAGGTTGATTCGAAATGTTGCAGGTCGTATTCAACCCGGAATCAAGATCCGCATTTTTCATCATGAAACGGGCGATTTTTACCGCGGCACAGCTCAAGCTGGGTTGTCACGGTATGAAAACGATAAGAAAAATTATTATAACAATGTGTATTTCAAGTCTTGCGACTTTGAAATTGATGTCAGGGCCTGCCGTGGGAATAACCGTCCAGGTTCCCGTGCCGGTACCACCGCCGCCACCTTCCATAACAGTGACGGTCGGGGTTCCTGACGCGTATATCTGGGATGGTTACGAATATGTGGGCGTCGTCGGAACGCGATATTTTTATCTGGGCTCCGGCGATTACTGGCTTCCTTGCGATGCGGTTCGGCTGGGGCGTTTCCATGAGTGGGAAAGAGCCCATGCCGACTGGCACGCGCACACCATCGTTAATGCGCATTACCGTGTGGATGCCCGCGGGCACGTGCATCCGTGGCACGGGGAAAAGCATTTCGACAAGGATGACCACGGCCACGACCACAACCATGGTCATTGAACAACGCTGCGGTCACCGCCATTCACCACGACCGACGTGACTTGAGCCGTTCCCTGAACGGCTCAAGTGTCCCGATGGAGTTGTTCCGGTCCGCGGGTGAAGGTCCCGCACTGCGGTGTCCCTGCCTCGCAAAGCCGTCTTACAACGTTCAGCGCCTCCGACGTCCAACCGCGTTGGCCGCAACCCCATTCAGGCTTTGGCGTGAATCACGGCGCGCCGGCTCCAACCCAGGAGGAACAAGGCGCCCAAAAGGAACAGCGGACCGGCGATGATGGCGTAAACCGACCAATGAAATCTGCCCCAAAAGGCGACCAGGTAGAGCACGCCCAGGGCGGAGAAGAACAAGGCGCCAATCCATTCCCAGCGCCAGGCCACCGCCAGGATGAGCAGCAGCAGGCCCGTCGGGATGAGGTGAATCAACAGGGCCAGGAGCGTGTTCCAGAAACCCTGGTTTCCGTCAAACACGTCCAGCGCAAACATACTGATGAATCCGGCAAAGAGGAGGCAAAGGATCCTCGGGGTCCAGAACAGGAAACGTCTCGTTGATGTTTTCATAATTTGTATGCATTCACAGGTTAACCGTCGCCAGCCAATCTAATCCCGAACGCAGTGGCCCGGTTAATTGATAAAAATGAGCAGTGCATTGATGGAAACAATGGACGATGAACCGCTGGTGTGCTGTCACAAAAATTTTCCTTCCAACGGGCCGGAACAATCCGAAATAAACGTCCGGCCACCGCGCCAGCGTCCTGGACTGCGGCAGTCCAAAACCTCGCAGAATAACAATTGTTCGCGGACTTCTCCAGGCAGGATGATAATTGGGGTCCGTAGTGCGGGCGTCCGCGCCGGCGGGTTCATGGAGCGTCTCGCTCCATGTATTTTCACGCGGCAGGACGCCGCCCGAACCCGCAGCCGGAACGGCCGCGCCTCGGCCGGAATGCGACCAGCCCCGAACGCTTTGGGGTTCAAGGCAACCTGCCCCGATGCCGTTTATCGGGGAATTGCCGTCGACCAAACCGGCGCGCCGGGCGCGAGCACGGCGGGTGAACGCAGATAAACGCGGAATTTAAATTTACAGGAGCCAACAAAGCTAACGGAGGAGTTGCAAAACCTGAAAATCCCTGTTTCCTCTGTTTCCTCCTGTAAAGCAGTTACGCCTTCAAAATAAGTGAGTTAAACGATACTGAATGGTTGCGCAGGATTTTCGGACAGCTTTTCGACAATCATGGGATTGTGAATAAGTATTTAGTCCTGAAGCCAGCCAAACAACTGATGCTTTCGCGACGTTCTATTAGGCAGTCCATTCAACCGCAAGCACTTGCATGTTTTTTTGGGCCGGGACAGCATGTCCGTCATCAGGATAAGCAGAATGGGCGATTCCCCTTGATTTTTTATCGTGCCTGGTGTGTAATGAGACATCAGAAGTTTAAGATTATGAAACTATTATTGCAAAATCGGTCCGATAAACCTGCCGTGAAGTTCTTTTCGCGGATGGCCATGGCTGTTATGCTGGTGCTCATCGCTTCGGCTCCGGCGGCGGTCGCGCAAATCTACACTTTCAACTTCATCGGCAATAGTGGCATTGATGCCACGGGGACGATCACCATCTCAAGCGGAGTCGCTCAAAGCGGCTCAATCAATGTTGTAAACGTTCCACTCGAATCTTTACCAGGCACTACCACCGCGTCAGGGAACTTGCTTCCGTTATCAGCCGGCTCGGCCATCTCAATCAGCCAGTCCAATGTCAGGGATCAAAATGGCGACGTAATTACATATGACGTCGCTGCTTTTGCCCCTCCGAGTGATCCCATTTTTGATGGCACCGGAGTGTGTTTTGCCTCCGGCTATGCCGGTTTACAAAGCAGCACCCCTTCATATGATACGCTTGTTAATATTTGGGGTAATGGCCCAGGTTCATACGGTATGTTCATTGGAGAAGCGAACCCAGCTTACTTGAACCCTGATGGAACTCCGATCGCCGGAGCTCCCCACAATGAGGTTCAATGGGTTTACGTGTATAATGAAACCGGCACTTTGACACTGACCCCCGTCCCCGAGCCGGCCACCCTCGGGCTCGTCTCCGCAGGGTTACTCGGCCTGCTGGCGCTCCGCCGCCGCAAAACCTAATCCCGGTTTACCTCGGGCATCTGCGCGTAATTTTTCCGGGTCGCTGCCCGAACGGGTGTTTTCAGATTAGCCGTGGCGGGGAAGCTGGATTAACCTGACATTTCCCATTTGGTTTCTGGCCCACGATCAGCGTGGGCTTTTTCGTGGTTCTCTTTCATTTGCCGCAAGGTTGCAGGTCCTTTTCCAGTCCGCCCCTGGTTTTTCCCTGGCACAGGGGGTGTTCCGCTGCCTCTTTCGACTCCAATGCCCTTGATAGCAGAAACCACCTGGTCGCGCCGACTTGCCGCGCCAAAGCACAGCGACGGCGGGAATTGGACGAAGGCGGAAGGGCTTGAAGCTGCTGGCAACGCGCTGTTAAACATGGCATCCTTCGCCGATTGGAAAATCCACCCGCCAAAAGTCTCCTGTCGCGCTTGATTGGCCTGGGTTTGGTCGGCCAGGCCGCCTTGGCCGTTTGTTTGCTTGTCCCCGGTACCATCCATTTCTGGCAGGCCTGGGCGTTTATGGCTGTGACTTTGGTCCTCACGATTTTCTTTTGCGCTTATTATTACCGGCGAGATCCTGAATTTCTTGCCCGCCGGCTGCTGCGAAAGGAAAAAATCCGCACGCAGAGACTGATCATGTTTCTGGCGAAAAATGTTTCCGTCATTTTCTATGTGTTGTGCGGTTTGGACCATCGGATGGGCTGGTCGCAAACCTGTCTCGCGCCGGTCCCATGGTGGTTGACGGTGCTGGCCTTGCTGCTTTACGCGGGGAGCTATCTTTTGATGATTCCGGTTTGCAACGCCAACCGTTTCGCCGCCAGCGTCATTCAAATTGAGCCCGGCCAGACCGTGGCTGACCACGGCCCGTACCGCCACGTGCGGCATCCGATGTATTCCGTCGCGCTGCTGGTATGGCTCTGGGTTCCGCTGACGCTCGGCTCGTTCGTTGTGCTGCCGGCCGTCGCGTTCATCGCCCCCATCCTCATGCTGCGCCTGCTCAATGAAGAGAAGATGTTGCGGCGCGAACTGCCCGGCTATGCCCAATATTGCCAGCGCATTCCCTGGCGGCTGATTCCTTTTGTCTGGTAATGATTTCAACCGTCAGCGGCCGCGGTTGATAAATTTTTTAACGCCGGGACGCAAAGACGCGGAGATAGAAAAAACGGGCATTTCAACCACAGATGACGCGGATGAACGCAGAGAAATCATTTTCCTGGAGGGCATTGCTTCGTCAATGCCCCAATGCGGTTCGACGCGACGAAAAGGCCGTTGCGACACGCTCGCTGCTGGATTAAACTATGGTCATGAGTACGGTGGCTGAAATCGAAAATGCCTTGCAGGCGCTTCCACTGGCTGAGGCGCAGAAAATCGCCGTCTGGTTGCAACAATACCTCGATGAAAAGTGGGACGGGCAAATTGACGCGGACATAGCGGCCGGCAAACTCGACCAGCTTGCGGAAAAAGCCGTCGGAGATTACCGCGCCGGACGCGTGAAACCGCTCGATGAAATCATTGACCAGTCCTGATTTCTGGCGGACTTACGCTTCACTTTCACCCAACGCCCGGGCTGCTGCCCGCAAAGCCTACCGGCTTTGGAAGGAAAATCCACAACACGGGTCCCTGCGTTTTCAGAAACGTGGACGCTTTTGGCGGGCTTGTTTTGGCAGCGGCCATCGCGCCCTGGCCGTGGCCGTCCCGGAAGGATAGCTCTGGTTCTGGATTGGCACCCACGACGAATACGAACGCCTGCTTCGGGAACTCTAAAATCACGGCAAACGCCAGACGCCACGACCCACATTTTTAACCGCAGAGAACGCAAAGAACACAAAGGCAAACATTCAACTTTCAACCGCCTGACAACCGCAGATGAACTCAGATAAACGCGGATTTAAATTCACAGGAGCAAACGGGGTTAACGTTGGTGGCCGCAGACCAGGACTTATTCCTCACCATCGTAATAGTCCAACGGTTCGGAACGGATCAGCCGGCGTTCGGGTGACCGTACGATCCATTTCTGACTGTCAGGATAATGACAGGACTCGCCCAGCGGATTGTCCGCCACCACATAAAGAACCAGGTCCTCCTTACCATGGTTGGTCAGCTGATGGGGTTCGCCGGGTTTGAAGAGGAAGGCGTCGCCGGGTTCAATTGCCGTGGTGCCATCCTTGTGCCGGACGATGCCCCGGCCGGAAATGACGTGGTAAAACTCCCATTGCGCGCTGTGTGAGTGATACGGGCAATTCGTTTGTCCCGCCGGGATGCGGGCAATCTCCACATCGAACGGATGCCGCTCCATCAAATCCGTGGACTGCGGTTTGCGTCCCAACGCTTCCGAAACCTGCTTGCCGGCACCGGCGAATTTGCCCCTGGGCGACGACCAGGACAACTCCTCCATTTTGTTCGTGTTCACCTTTTGCATGAATTCCCTTTCGCAATCGTTTAGTGGGCGGCGATACGATAACACAACCGCCCGGGCAAAACCTGTCCAACCTCCGGATTATTTTACGACAACGCCAGTGGCCGGATGGCCCGGCTCCCGGCCAGATCAATGCCAGTAACCGTTTGAATTTCTTCCAAAAAATCCAATTCAGATTTTTCATGCTGTCCGGCTAAATGGAAAGGATAAATCGGCGCACGTGCCGCCCACTGTGCCGGAGACAAACGGGGGCGGACTGAGAAATGGACTTGCAAACCCTTGCCGCAGGAAGAATATTTCAAAAAAGGATCAGGCCGTTCGCGGGCAATAAACCAAATGGGAAATCCCGGTTGACCAGTCATCTCTTTACAATTTATGAGAAAACTCAAACTACAGGCTGCAATCTCCGTTGATGGATATGTCGCGGGTCCGAATGGTGAATTGAATTGGATGACGTGGGATATGGACGACAAACTCAAAGCCCACATCATCGAATTGAACGGCCCCGTTGGGACTATTCTGCTCGGAAGGAAAATGACCGCTGGCTTCGTCTCCCATTGGGAGAGCGTGGTGACCAGGCCCGGTGATCCGGATTTCGCGTTGGCCAGGAAAATGGTGGAAACCCCGAAGGTCGTGTTCTCAAGAACGCTGGAGAAATCCTCCTGGAAGAACACCGTGCTTGCGAAAGGAAATCTCTCGACCGAGGTCAATAATCTGAAAAAACAGAAAGACGGAACCGACATTATCGTATATGGCGGCGCGGGTTTTGTTTCGTCGCTCCTTCAAGAAGGGCTTATTGACGAGTACCACCTGTTCCTGCATCCAACGGCCATTGGCAAAGGAATGAGCATCTTCTCGGGTCTGAGCGAACCACGAAAATTCGCACTGAAAAAGGCCGCTCCCTTTGCTTGCGGGGTGGTCGTCCTCCAGTATGAACCCGCAAACGGATGAGTTGAATCTTGATCGCATCCCCACACTGAATCTTGTTGGTGCGACGGCGGTGCGCTCGTTTACGGGCTATCTCGGGTATAAGCACAAGGCGATGTCACGGCAATCGCCAGGGGCCCGGGCCGACCGGTTCCGCTGCCTCAATGCCTTCGCAGATTTTTCAAATGCCGGAAGCCGACGAGTTTTCCGCCCTTCTCGTCCCAGAGCCGGAACGCCAGGGATTTGAAGCTGGAGAAAAAGGTGATGGGTTTCACAGCTTGAAACAGCGGGTCGGCCCGGTGGCATTTTTCCAGGTTGTAATTGGGGATGCGCGGACTCAAATGATGGATGTGATGGAACCCGATGTTGCCGGAAAACCATTGCAACACGCGCGGCAGCTTGTAGAAGGAACTGCCCCGCAACGCAGCGGCGACAAAACTCCAGTCCCCGCCACGTTCCCAATAAACGCCTTCAAACTGGTGTTGAACGTAAAACAGCCACACGCCCGCGCCGCCGGCCACCATCAGCGCAATCAGTTGAATCAGCAGATACGCCCAGAGGCCAAAAATACAACTCAAGCCCACGACCATGCCGAGCAGGGCGGCATTCATCGCGTAAACCGAATGGCGCTCGCGCAGATTGGATTTGGTGGAGGGAAACCGCTGCTGGATCACGAACAAGTACAGCGGTGCCAGCACGAACAACACGAACGGGTTTCGCGCCAGCCGATAGGCAAATTTCCTCCAGCGCGACGACTCCAGATATTCCTGCACCGTCAGTGTCCATACGTCGCCCGTGCCGCGCCGGTCAAGGTCGCCCGCCGCCCCGTGATGAATGGCATGTTCCCAGCGCCAGTGATAGTAAGGCGTGAACGTCAGGATGCCCGCGAGGAACCCCACCGTGTCGTTGGCCGCCGTTGATTTGAAAAAGGAACCGTGGCCGCAATCATGAAAAATGATAAACACCCGGACCAGCAGTGCGCCCATCAAGACCGCCAGCGGCACGACCAGCCACCACGAAACCGCCAGACTCAAATACATCAGATACCACAGCCCGCCAATCGGCACGAGCGTGTCAACAATCTGCCACAGTGCCCGCCACGTCGAAGGCTTCTGATATTTGCGCACAACCTCCTTCCACGCCGCGGCCTCCGGCCCGGCCTGGATGGCGGTTGGATTTAAAACGTTGGTCATCACAATCTTTTGAGCCTTTCAACCGGCTGTTGCGTTCAAAAAGAGTCTTCCGCGCCCGGCAACACAATAGAGAACCGAAACCGGGAGTCAAACCTGACGCGAACGGTGAAGGTGAACGGCATTGTTCTCGTCGAGCTGTCGCCGTGCAATAACAAAACACGGGTTCTACAGGAGCAAACTCCGACACGTCGCGAGCTGGCAGAGATAACGGAGAAATTGCAAAACCTGAAAACCTCTGTTTCCTCTGTTACCTCCTGTAAAACAGTTACGGCAAGCGCCAGACACCGCGCTGGACAACTTTTTAACGCAGAGACGCCAAGACGCGGAGGCACCCGGCGCCGTAGGCGCGGCATATCTGTGGGAAAAATCCCATCGAAAATCGAAGCTCCGTCTGGAGCGGTATATTCCGCCTCCTACGGGGCTTGGAGATATTAGGGGATGCGGCTGCCAGGATGATGACAGGGTCCGTAGCGCGGGCGTCCGCGCCGGCGGGTTCAAGGAGCGTCTCGCTCCGTGTTCGTTCTCGCGGCGGGACGCCGCCTGAACCCGCAGCCGGGACGACTACGCTACGAGCCCCGTGCGCTGGTGTGCGTACCAGCCAAATCCGCGCCTCAGTCGAAATCGGATGAAGGCGGATGCGAAGACGGATCAGTTTGGGAGAGGAACAACCCGCGTCTATGCCGTTTTGTGTCAAAAGTGAGGACTGACCTGTTTCCGTAAGACTTACCGACCGATAAATTCCGTTTTATCCCCGCGACCGGCAAACTCCACGTACTCGGTAAATGAGTACGAGCAAAAGTGGCACAATCGTAAGATATAATGAATCAGGCTCAGGCACAGACGTGATCTCGATCGAACTCACATTGATTGAAAGAGTGTCTGTCGGACTATACCCCGCCCAGTCCACCTGCAAATAACCGCCAAAGCCGTTCCAATAAGGTTGTGCGTACGACGGAGTTTCAAATTCAAATTGCGCCCCATTAACTTGCCCGTTTAACGCAATCGGCGTCATGCTCGTATCAATCATGCCCTCGCCGGCAATCTCAGCTAGAAAATTCCACGCCAGAGTACCCCCTGTAGCCTGCACGCTGAAATTCAGGTCTGCGACAAATTGTTCACCGGGTCCGATTGTTCCCTCAAGATTACCACCCCAGTCCAAGACAAAGCCCTGCTGGAAATCCGCTCCATCAATCGGCCCGCAGTTGCCGGACATGGTGACGGTCTGACCATCAGGCGAAATTTGATCACCAGCGACACTGTAAATATTCGCAGGAAGACCACCGTCCCCCCATACGAAACTGAAATAAGGGCTTTGATCATCAAACTGAAGAGCGCGAGCGGTCTGTAGCCCCACAATCAGACCGGCCAATATGGTTATTTTCAACAAGCTCATTTGTCTGGCTAACACTTCGCGAATGAGGAGCATTACACCATAACCAATAACATTTGTCAATGATTTTGCTTATCTTATCTTATTATCGGTAATGTGATGACACATTACCGACGAAGCGCTTTCCTCCTGATTCCGCGCGAACCGCCGGCGATCACATCGCCATGCGGGTGGTCGGATCTTCGAAACGATGCGCCGCACAATGTTCAGCACGTCCAATGTCCAGTCCCGAACTCCGATAGACATCGCGAGCGGGCGCTTTCGGGATTGGGTGACGGAAACCTCCTTGAAACCGACCAGAAAACTGTTCGGTTTGGGATCACCCTGATTTGCCTGCACGCGGACAAAAAGGGTGGGTTGACGAGAGTTTGGAATTGTGAGTGTATCTAAGTGGCGTGAAAGGTTCAAAACCAACAATTTAGCACGGCAGAACTTCGCTCGGGAACGAGGAATGTTCTTGGCCGTGTTTCATGCTTAAGCCAAACGAAATGCCGTGAAAACCAAACTGCACTCCCTGTTCGTCGGGCTGGCCTTGATTGCTGGCGTTCAGTGCGCGTTCGCGCAAGTCACGAATCTGGGCATCCTCCCGGCGGGCGGGCAATCCATTATTTACTGGCCGGCCAGCAGCACCACCTATGTGTTGCAGACCGTCACCAACCTCTCCTCGACCAACTGGGCGACGGCGAGAACTGCGTTCGCCGTCAACGCCATGGTGGTGACGAACGCGGCACCCACCGGCTTCTATCGCCTGGTTCCCATGGCGTCCACACCTGCGGGCATGGTCCTGATTCCGGCGGGCTGGTTCACGATCGGTAATTCCATTGGCGACCCTGATATCACGGACGCCAATCCAACCAATGTGTATGTGTCGGCGTTTGTCATGGATGTGAATCTGGTCAATTATGGACTGTGGACGAACGTCTATGCGTATGCCACGAGCCAGGGCTACAATTTCGTGAATGCGGGTGCGAATGGAGGCACGGGAACGAATTATCCGGTGGAGACGGTGGACTGGTTTGATTGTGTGAAGTGGTGCAATGCGCGGTCGCAGCAGGCGGGGCTGACGCCGTGTTATTACACGGACACGGGTTTTACCCAGGTGTTCACGAATGGTGACAGTGGCACCACGGTCTATGCCAACTGGTCGGCCAATGGGTATCGGTTGCCG
This sequence comes from Verrucomicrobiia bacterium, assembly GCA_025451535.1. Lineage (GTDB taxonomy): Bacteria > Verrucomicrobiota > Verrucomicrobiia > Limisphaerales > UBA11358 > UBA11358. Next base: position 17,491 of record JANWKE010000034.1, on the reverse strand, counting down.
ACGGAAGCGGAATGGGAGAAGGCCGCCCGCGGGGGAGGAATCGGGCTGCGGTTTCCGTGGGGTAATCTTATCCATGCAAACCAAGCGCAATACTATGGTTGCGCAAGCTGTGAAAGCTATGATTTGGGGCCAAACATCCATCCTACCGGCCCGAGTCCGGTGGGTTCGTTTGATGTAAATGGGTATGGTCTCTACGACATGGCGGGGAACGTAATGGAGTGGTGTTGGGATTGTTATGCGCCGCCGTATGTTCCAGGCAGTCCGTATTTGGGAGGCACCAATCCAACGGGAGTGGCGGTAGGAAGCCAGCGTGTGATACGCGGCGGCTGTTGGTGCGCCGACGCCAGCGGTGAGCGCTGTGCGTTTCGCGTCAGCCACGGCTACGCGGTCAACGCCCTTGACCAAATTGGCTTTCGGTGTGTGCGGGGGCTTTAGTTTTTGTTTTTTACGGCAGCCGCCAGACAACACGCTCACGACGGAAAGGCCGCGTCAAATTCGTAGCCGCCTTGAAAGTCTGCCTTAGTGTCCTTTTCCTGTTTGGCCAATAATCCCGCCTCGACCAGATTGAAAATAATTTCACCAAAATCCTCACACTTAAAAATGCCCCAGGCATTCAGAGTGGCTTTGGCTCGTTTGCCAAACGATTCAATGGCGAGTTCGCGCAAGCCGTCCAGCAATTGAGCACCGGAGATGTGCCCGGGTTTGCCGGGCTCCCAATACATTTTCAGGGTTCTGGTCAATCCCTCCTGCACAAAAAGATAGGCGTCCTTGGCATATCGAGGGTCAGAGGCGACAATGATCGACAGTAACATCTCTGTCGGATTGGATCCGATGGTATCGAGCGAGACGCGGCCGTTGCTTTTGGCCGCGTCCACAAATTCCTTTCCACAGACCTCGCACAGGTCACGCTTAGTCATCTTATCGCCCATGATTTGGGTGAGATGAACCGTGGCTTGACGTTCGTTGCATTCCTGGCAGAGCATGCTGCCAACTGTATCAAGCCCTTAAGGCAAACGCCATATGCCACGGCCGACTGGTTTTAACTGCCGAGACGCAAAGACGCGGAGGGTTTCGCGCGAAGAGCGCGAAGTAAACGAAGGGAAAACATTTTTAAAAACCTTCGCCACCGTCGCGCCTTCGCGCGATTCCAAACCACGGTTGAAAGCATTGGCGATTGAGGGTCTCCGGCTCAGGGAGCGCTCTGTTTCGGTCCCGGAGACCTGGGCCAGAGGCGGCCCAGACTGCCACCGATTACTCCGAAGAGGCTGCCCAGTACCAGCCCCGCCAACAAGTGGCTGAATCCTGCGCCCAACGTATTGGCGATGGCAAAGGCCTGCACGTCGGTCCAGCCACTTTGTTTGAATTCCGGCCAGATGGCGACGTAGTCGAGCGACGGAACGTCAAAAAACATCAGCACGAATCCAAACGTCACCGCCACCAGTACGCTTATGACCGCGCTCCAGCATCCGGCACGGCAACCGAGCAGGATACTGGCCGTGTTGCGCGCCACCACGAATCCAGTCACTGCCCACAGCAGGAAGGTAGTAACCATGAATGCCAGGGTGATCCCGGCGTTTTCTCCAACGTGCCGCTCGAAATTTTCCAGGGCCATATGAACGACCAGCAATACGCCGCCGGCCATTCCCCAGGCTGTGGCAAGCCGCAGCCCGTCCAGACGCTCTCTCTGCTTCCCAGCTGTCGCGGCCACAACGAACAGCCCGCAACCGGCCAGCCCGATTACCGGTTCCACGACAAAGCGGAACGCTCCCGGCATCGCCCACAGTGGACGGTACGACCACACGCGGACGACGATGAAACATAGATTGAGAGCTACGCCGAATAACAGGACGCGACGGAATGACAACAGACGCGGCATATCCCCGGAAGCTTTCGGGAAAAGGGCAACCAACTCAATCAACAAATTCGGACAAGCAACTAACTTGACTCTTCACGGCAAGCGCCGCTCGCCATGGCCCGTAAACTTCAAACCGCAGAGACGCAAAGACGCCGGGATTCTTAAAGAAAACGAACATTTCAAACCGCAGATGGACGCTGGTGAACGCGGATTACGGCAATTTCCATTCACCGCGGCCAATGTGAATGAGTAAACCGGCATCGCGGATAACCTGAAGTTGTTGGCGGATTTTGTCGCGGACGTGGCGGTTGTCGGGATGCAGCTTTTCGAGTTCGCGCTCAAATGCGTAAACCTCGGCTGTGGTAAAACTATCGGAGGGCGGAGTTCCACGACGCCCCATATCGTCCGAGACGTTTGGGTCTCGCGGAGCTCGCCCCTCCGAAACCATGCGTCGCACGATGTTCAGCACGTCCAGCGTCCAGCCGCGTTGCTGGATGGAAATTTCCTTGAGCGGCTTGACGCGCTTGAATCTTTCGCGGACTTCCTCTGGTGGGATGATGACAGGGTCCGTAGCGCGGGCGTCCGCGCCGGCGGGTTCAAGGAGCGTCTCGCTCCGTGTATTTTCACGCGGCGGGACGCCGCCCGAACCCGCCGCCGCGACGGCCGCGCTACGAGCCCGGTGCGCCGGCGTACGCACCAGCCAAATCCGCGCCTCCGCCGGAATACGGTGCAAAGCAAAATTGCAGCCGACCCAGCCGGCGCGGCGGGCGGTGGATGACAGCGGCTTGCGTTTGATGATGGCGGAGGGCGGAAACGCGAAATGCGGCACGAGCAGCAAATTTCTGACGCGCCATAACATCCCCTCGCCCCGCGATTGAGCGGGGAGAGGGACAGGGCGAGGGGATTTGATTGGTTTTTCCCCACGACCCTCATCCGGTCCCGCCGCGTCGGGACCACCTTCTCCCGCTCCCGCGAGCGAAGGAATTATCTCATACTGCATGAAATAGAAACTCGGCAACTCGTCGTGGCGGATGGCGTTCATCATGGCCGCATACGCGCCGTCTGTGATGCTGTCGCCGAGGCGGGATTTCTTGCTTTTGAGTTGAAACCAAAACTTGCACCGGGGACATGAATAATCACTGGCCGGATGTCCCGGCTCCAGCCAGGTCAGTTTGGGAGACGAGCAATTTGGACAGAAAAGATTTTTCTCGCCCCATGCTTCCGTGACGACCCGCGCCCGCTGCGCACCGCTTTTATAAACGGCAGCCAATGCACCGGTCATGGAAAGATTCATTCGCAACGCAATAATTCCCCGAATATGGGGTGTCGCCCTTTTTCGATACAACCGGACAGCAATTTTATTTCCGGCGTAAGCTTCGCGGAGGATTTCTCGAGTTCTTGGACCAAAAGCAATCCCAGTTTCAATACCGACAGCGCAACAGACAATGAAATATCATCACGGTCAAAGTCGAGACCATCTCTCCAGGAATTTAAGCCACCGAAGTCTTCGGTGAATTGAAAGTCGTTCAAATCATTAAGAATCCATCCATTATTCCTGTAATGAATGTGATTTCGTTGCTTTGCGAAATTTTTGCTTTCGATGCTTTTTAATTTATTGACGATATGCTTCGGCCAGACATCCACCACCGAGACTGCAATTAATCTCTGGAAAACTTCCCAAACCGGACGGTGATCGAGCCGGTCGCCAATGAAGTGGAAAGCACAATATGAATACTTATTGGCATCAGTTACAGGGTTAGGGAAGAGATCAATAGCAATCGTCTTGCTGTTGTATTCGGGAAAACACACCCCCAAAAAACCCATAATTCCTTTCGCAGCGAAAAACGCGCCCTGATAGGCATTTGCAAGCGCCCAAGTTTGAATCCCATCGCGGACGTGAAGTTCTGCTGCCCCGACTACATGACGAGCTTTGTGCAATAGAAAGAGTGATTCTGAAAACACGGCTTCACGCAAACCGGGCAACTCTTCGTCAATCGTTGTCAAGGGCGGAACCTGCTTCTGCTTGGTTGCTGCGATCAACCGAAGAGCTATCGCATCAAACCCCACGACCTCGACAATTGTGTTTTGAGGGACGTCCCCAGCCGAAGCAAGATACGGAATATGACCAATCCATTTCGACCGAATGTATTCCCAACGCCGCCTTTTAAGGCGGTCAATACATTGCGATAGCGAGCTCATGGCTCTACAGGTCTAGTGTTTTCCCCTCTCCGCCTGTTGCCTCCTCTACGCGTTCTCGAAATTTTTCACGTAGATCATCACCCGCCATATTTTCTATTTCCGAACCGGTTCCCATTGATTGCCAATTTTCAAAGTTGAAGTCATCAATTTTCTTCAACAAGTCAACGATGTGCTCCACTTTGAAACCTTTGTGTATTTTCAATGTTAGATCAAAAATGGTTGGCAAAGCATTCATCAGAGCACCAAAACCAAGCGTCTTGAAAAAGATTGAAGTGCCTTCCTTCGGTTCATACGCATCAGGAAACGCGTGTTCAAAAGCATGATAATAGTTGGCAAAAATTCCGATCTGTTCGGTTGCCGAATAGACGTGAAATTTGCCTTTGTTTTGAGCAATCAAAGGCGCAACTTTTCTGACAAAGTTCGTCAGGGATAGTTGTCCCGGTTTTGGCGCAGCCAGAATGGAGATTTTTCCAAAGAAAGGAGACTCTTCATCTTTTAGCAATGTACGTGCGATGTCAGTGGCGCGTTCCTTGGCTTGTTCGGGCTCTGTTTTTACTGGAAGATGTTTTAATAAATCCAAATAAAGAGAAGTCGGAACGTTTTTGGCCTCCTTATTTATTTTTACAAATTGCTCAATTTGCTTTTCAACAGGGAGACTGATGAAGGCAACGAATGACAAATTGATGTTCGTGCGGGATTCATGAATACCTGCGAGCCGATGTTGGCCATCAATAACCCAGCCCGCATTTTTTTTGCGTGGCACGGTTAACTTTTGACCGTCCTTACTAATTTTACCCTCATCGAACGCCAACAATATGCTGGTCGGAATCGGATTGCCGGCTCTCACATAGCGAGAAATTGATCCAACCCGAGCATCTGACAGCACGCGCTGATAGCCTTTCTCTTTATCAGGTTCTCGTTGGTTGATGGCAACAATGCCCCATACCTCTTCAGCCGGGGCGGTGAATAGTACGAGTGTGGTTGCCCCTTGTTTGACGGTCAAACAAGGGAAAGTGACTGGACCTTGAGCCGTTTTCTGTGCCGTTGCCATTTATTTTTTCCTTTCCATTTGTGATAACGAACGGGTTTCTTGCTACTTCAGATCGAGGATCGGGATCCTGAATCGGTTTTTCTAACGGTCTATACGCCAGAGTTTGCGATGAAGCATCATTAATCCGGCGAATCGCTGTGCGATAATATTTTTCCTTTTTCTCTGCTCCAATAATACAACGTGATTCAAGTATCGCTGCTGCGGCGGTTGTTCCCGACCCAATAAACGGATCCAAAACGATGTCTCCTTTATTGGTTAATGCACGAATTAGGCGTTGCGCCAAGGCCACAGGAAATTGACACGGATGATTGGTTTTTTCGATGTGATGTGCTTTGACATTCGGTAATTCCCAAACATCTCCCGGATTTTTACCGAGGGGGTTACAACTAAATTCACCTTTCTTCACACCTTTATAAAACCGTTTACCGGGATATTTCTGCGGGACGCGGACGTCATCCAAATTGAACTTGTAACTATCACCTTTTGAGTACCAGAGGATTGTTTCGTGACGACCGCTAAAACGGTTACTGCCATGCAGGCCGTGGCCAAATGTCCAAATGATCCGATTGCGCAAAACAATTTGCTGCCATTGTCGCATCAGGTCGTTAACAACATAATCCAGCGGTGTGGCGACACCCTTGCGTATATGGTGTCCGACCTGCCAACAAATACTGCCGCCTGTCTTCGTAACGCGGATTATTTCTGGAAGAATCCTCAAATGCGCTTCCACAAAGCAATTAAGGCGGTCGGTTCGCTCGTATTCCTTGCCCATGCAGTACGGTGGCGACGTGATAGTCAAATCCACGCTGCTGGAAGGAAGTTGGTGCAACAAATCCAAACAGTCGCCAAGATGCAGCACCACTCCGCGCCCGGACTTGTAACGCCGAAAAATCTTCATAGAAAACCGTGTGCATGAAGATCTGCGAATTTTAGCCTTTGGTCAACAATTAGATTCCACCCTGAAGATTTCCGTCTCGCAGCGGACAATGTGGGTGGTTTCGCGTTTCTTACCGGTTGGCGTTTTGGCCCAGGCTTCCTGCGAATGAGGATTAGCCGCCAAGACGCCAAGAACGCCAAGGTTTTTATTTTTTGACTGGATGAACAGGATGTTCAGGATGAATTTTATCGTGCGAATTCTGTAAATTCTGTCAAACGCCGTCGGGATTTTTGCCGCAAAGAGGCACCCGTCCTCCGTAGCAGTACTGCGGAGGGTGGACAGAAGGCATAAAACGGGCCAAGGCAAAAAACATTCAACAATCAACATTCAACGCTCAACTTTCAACCTTCCCCAAAAGCGGCACTCTAAAGGCTTCCCTGAAAGAACAGCGCGGCGCCGGACGCGGGTTCCATGGCGAGCTGCACCTGACGGTCCTTGCTGACGAGACGCTCTTCCTGAGCGGGCTGCCACGTTTTGTCAGGCCTGATTTCCGCTCCCGCCAGCGTGACGCCTGAAATAGCCGTCAACCCGGGAGCCTGCAAGCGCCACAGCATGGCGCTGTGGGGTGACTCGATGGAAATCTCCAGCTTCTGGCGGGCGTCCTTGTTGAGCAGGACCAGACGTGTGCCCCCCTCCGGCATCTCCGCCGCATAGGCGTCGGCGTTGGCCGGCGGCTGATCGAAATGCGCGGAACGCATTCGGCCTCCGGCCAGGACGCCCGCCAATTTCATGCCGTAAAACACCGGCCGTGCGCTAAAGCCCGTTTCGCGACTGCCGGCAATGGGGGTGTAAAAACTGCCCTGAGCGGCAATGGCCGCCGCCTCGGGGGAAAGCTGCGCTCCCGGCAGATGTCCGCCGAGTGACCTGCGAATCACACCAGCGCCGCCGCCATGAAGGTTCACCCCGGCACAGCCAAAACTGGCCAGTTTGAGAAGGTAATCCGCCGCCCAGAGCGCCGAGCAGAAGGCGTTGCTCACCCCCGGCTTGCCGCCGCGGTAACAGGAGTTGCCCTCGGTCATTCGATAGACGAGGTGATTCTCTTCGGCCGCGCGGATGATGCGCGCCACTTCCCGGTCGACTTTGGGATCGGAAGCAAGCAGCCGCTGGGCGGTCACGCGCGGATTGTCCGGAGGCCCCATCGCGTAATAATGCCCGGTGCAAGCCACAATCCTGCCGGGGAGCAGTCGCGGCGCTTCCTGCGCAAAACGGATGACCCATTCCATATTGGAACCGACGTCCGGCCCGGCGAAACGCGCTTCCGGCACGCGGGCGATGACCGCTTTGGCGAATGTCATCCATTGAGCGAGATATTTATCAAAGTCCCAGTCCTGGGGCCGCAACCGGTTGTTGGCATCGCGGTAATACTCCGGTTCATTGCCAATTTGAAAAAAGCGCAACCGCTTGCCCAGCCGCCGGGCGACGTAGGCCGCCTCGTCGGCGTCCCGCTCCGGCGTGCCGGTCCCGAGATTCAAGCCATAGATCGCCGTCCACCCCGTCGCCTTCAAGAAACCTGCCAGGGAATCCACGGCGACCGGCTCAATGGCCGTGAACGAGTGCGGCATCCAGTTATCCGCACGGCGGGCGGACTCGGGCAACTCCGGCGGCTGGTCAGCCGGCACCGCCTTCCACCAGCAAAACTCGCTGGAATTTCCGCCCAGGCGCAAAATGCCTTCGGGCGTGAGCGCCTTAAAAAGCGACACCAGCTCCCGGTTATCTGCGGCGAAATAGGCCGGGTCGGCCAACTGTGCCGTTTCACAACTGAAACCAAGATAATCAACCGGCACGGCACTGGTCGCCGCGCTTCCGAGAGAGAGCCGAATTTTCGTCGAACTCTCCTGCGCCCAGGCAGGGATGCCCGCGAGCGCACCCGTGGCGAGGGAGGCCAGAGTGAGGAATCGCCGCCGATTCATGCGCCGCACGAAACGGCCTTGCTCGTCGTCCGGCTTCTTCCGGTTCCAAATCACCGGTGGGTTCGTCATGGTTTCGAAGCTATTCCGGGTCCGGGTTGCACGTCAATTGGGAATGCCCTTGGCGGAGCCGGCAGCGGATGCCGAACGCAGAGGATGCAAAGAGGTTTATCCGCGAATGACACGAACTTTCGCGAATTGATTTTGAATACAGCTTTCGCGGTAATTAGCGAAATTCGCGGATTCCCTGATTTGATTCTCAACCTTCAACATTCAAGCGGCGCCGACGCGCTCGACCCGGGCGCACGAGATAATTTATTTGCCCCCGTTTTCCGCTAGGAATTTCTTTATCACCGCGATTCTGTCCCGCATAATCTGCTCGCGGCCGGCGAAATTCTTTTTACTGTAGGGGACTTCGCAGATGAAGTGCGAACAATCTGCCGTGACCACGGCCATGCTCGGAGCGTAGCCACCTTCGTCAGAGCCGCCGAAACCTTGTTTCACCGCGGGGGGAACCTTGTCGAGTTCGCTTTCATGCCGCACAAACACGAGCACCATGTTGTCGTGAAAGACATCGTAAAAGTGGGCCAAAGCGTTCTCGCTGTAATCCCCCACCGGCCGAGCCGGAGGCCCGGCCGGATGAAAGAAATTGTCCCAGACCAGTATAAACCCCAGCAGTTTGTGCTCCGCCTCGGCTTTTTTCTTGGCGGCATCCAACTGGTCGAGCGAGAAGGCGAGATTTTTGTTCAGATAAATCCCTTGGTTCTGTCGGGCAAAAGCCATCGCCAGTTCATAAGAGTCGCAGTGATATTGATCCTGGGTGGCCTGCGACAAATTGGTGTAGGCGACCGTCACGCCCCGCATCGACTCTCCCTCGCCGGTCACAAAGAACAGGCCCTGGGGTTTCAAGGACACATCGCGGATGTCCTGGTATTTTTGCCCGTCAAGGGTGGTGAGGTCGCCGGCCAGGGCACGGCTCGCCGCAAAACAAACAAGCGCCAGGCTGAACAGGCATTTTGGCTGCATATAAATCCGGTGTTTTTGCGCGTTGGCGTAAAACTCGATTCAAGGAAACATTTTGTCCAGACCAAAATGGCTCGGTTGTCAGGGGCACAGGAAGATTCTCAACCGCAGAGGACACAAAGAACGCAAAATATTTTTTCTTGAGCAGGAGAAAACGGAAACGCGTTGGAGGGCATTGCTTCGTCAATGCCCTAAAATGGGGAAACGACGAAGCGTTTCCCTCCAGACTCTGTTTTCTCGGTTTGCTCCTGTTGAACAAAGGTTTTATCCGGTTCCACGCTTTTATTCTCGACGGAGGCCGGGCTTTTGGTTACTAATAAATGAATAGCGGTGCATTAGGAAATCAGAAGTCTGCGTTCAACGCTGAATCGAAAGGAACCTGTTTATGAAACTGATGAAACGGCTGTGCGTCGTGACGGCAATTTTGTCGCTGGCGGCCGGGGCCCGGGCGCAAACCTTCACCGTCCTCAAATCTTTTAATCCCAACATCAATGCGACCGGAAAGCAAAGCATAGGGACGCTGGTCCAGGGTCCCGACGGGATGTTGTATGGCGTGACTACGGATGGCGGGGCGGGCGGCGCGGGTGTCGTGTTCCGGATGCAAACCAACGGGACGGGCTTTGCCGTCATCAAGAGTTTTTCGCAGACCAATGCCGCCGCGGCGAATGCAGATGGCGCGGTGCCCGAGGCGGGGTTGGTTCTGTCCGGCGACACGCTGTTCGGCACCACGTCGGCCGGCGGCAGCGGGGGCAGCGGGACGGTGTTCAGCCTGGGCACCAACGGAAATAACTACACCGTGCTCAAGAGTTTTTCGGCCATGAATTCCTATACCAACAGCGACGGCGCGAATCCGGCGGCGGCGTTGATATTGTCGAATGGCGTTTTGTACGGGACGACGGCGAATGGCGGAGCGTCGGGTGGCGGGACCGTATTCCGGGTAAACACCGACGGGACAGGTTTCACCAATCTCTACACGTTCACTGGCGGCAGCGACGGCTTGACTCCGGCGGGCCGGTTGTTGTTGTCCGGAAACACGCTGTACGGCACGGCGCAGAACGGCGGCGATAATGCCGTCGGCACCGTTTTCAGTGTGAACACCGATGGCACCGGCTTTGCCACGTTGCACGGTTTTACCGGCACGGGCACGGACGGGTCGTCACCCAGCGCCGGATTGGTCTTGTCCGGTGGACAGTTATTTGGAACGACGCAGAATGGCGACAGCGGGGACGGTTCGCAAGATGGGACGGTGTTCCGGATTGACATCAACGGGAACAATTTCACCAATCTTTACAGTTTTATCAACAGCGACGGATGGTATCCCGATGCGGAATTGGTGCTTTCGGGCAGCACGCTTTATGGAGTGACCGGGAATGGCGGGGCGTCCGGTCTGGGGACGGTATTTAAGGTCAACACGGACGGCAACGGTTTCGGAACGGTGGTTTCCTTCGACGCTGCCAACGGGTGGGGTCCGAATGGCGGCGTGGTGTTGTCGGGCGGCACGCTTTACGGGGTGACGGGGCTTGGTGGAATGCCGGGTCTGGGCAATGGCGTGGTTTATAGCGTCCACACCGATGGCTCCAGCCTGACGGCGCTTACTGCCTTTGCCGGATTCAATGGCGCAGCGGATCCGCGGACGGGCCTGGCCTTGTCCGGCAGCATGCTTTTTGGCACGACCGAAGCCGGCGGCACCAACGGCACGGGCACCTTGTTCGAGATTGGGACCAACGGCAGCGGTTATGCGCAGGTGAAGGAATTTTCAGCCGTGGACAATACCGGCGCGAATCCGGACGGGGACGACCCACGGGCGGTCATGGTGTTGTCCGGCGGCATGTTCTACGGCACGACCCGCTACGGCGGGACCAATGGCTCGGGAGTGGTGTTCCGCATGAACGCTGATGGCACGGGATTCACAAACCTCTCAAGTTATCCCGACGGGTCTCTGGCCGCGTTGACGGTTTCCGGCACCAACCTTTACGGCGTGGACAACGGGATATTCAAACTCAGCACGAACGGCAGCGGGCGCTCGATTCTGTACACCTTCACCGGCGCGGAAGGAAATTCGCCCCTGGCCGGATTGACGTTGTCGGGCAATGTCCTTTACGGAACCACTTATTACGGCGGTTCGGGCAGCGGCAATATCTTTCAGGTCAACACCGATGGCACCCATTTCACGAACATTTATTCCTTCACCGGCGGCAGCGACGGGGCGAACCCGGGCGGGGTGCTGATGCTGACCAATGGCATTTTGTATGGCGCAACCTATCACGGTGGCACAAATGGCCAGGGCACGGTGTTCAAGGTCAACACCGACCGCTCCGGCTTTGCCGTGTTGCATACTTTTACGGGCGCCAACGGCGATGGGTCGGGGGTGGGCGACCTGTTGCTGTCGGGCGGCACGCTTTACGGGACAGCCTTTTGGGGCGGCAGTTCCAATGCCGGCAGCCTTTTCAGGCTCGACACCGCGGGCAACAATTTCACCGTGTTGTACAACTTTAGCGGCGGCAGCGATGGAGCGAACCCCAATACGACGCTGGTGCTGTTGGGCAACACGCTCTACGGGACCACCGAGAGCGGCGGGCTTTCGGGACGTGGGACGGTGTTCTCGCTGGCGCTTTCGTCCGTCGTCACGCCCATTCCGCTGAGCATTCAGGGTATCGGCAATGCGGTGGTTTTGACCTGGGGCAACCCGGCATTTTCCCTGCAGATGGCGCCGCTGGTGACCGGTACCTATACCAACATTCCCGGCGCCGTCAGCCCGTATACCAATGCCGTCGTCGGCCCGGCGGAATTCTTCCGGTTACGAGCGAATTAGCCCGGCGTCCCGACTGAAATCGGTGTGGACTCCGAAGATTTTGGGGGCTGGTTGACACATTGGCGATCCAGATCAAGGGATTTCTTACGCGAATTACGCTAATTATTTTTACTGGATTGAATTCGTGGAAATTCGTGAAATTCGTGTCAAAGCGACCGAGGTTTTTAACCGCGAAAGACGCCAAATACGCGAACAGCCGACAGGGACTGATATTTTGACCGGAGACCTGCCGCGACGGGCGCGAGCACGGCGGGTGAACACGGATTTTTGCCACACTTGTCGCGCCGAAATTTAATGCAGGCGGAAAAAGGCCGAAGACCCAAAATAATTTAACCGCAGGGAACGCAAAGAACGCAAAGAAACTTTCAACATTCAACCTGCCTCAATGGCGGCGGTCAGACGCAGCTTACTTCCAATCAAAGACGGTTTCGGCATCGAGGTATTTCCAGGAGTCGCCTTTCTGGATGCGGGGTGTGGTGCGTCCGATGTAGGACAGGATGCGGTGTGGGCTGGCCTTTTCCACGGTAAAGATGAGCGGATCCATAAAGGGAGCGATGAGGATGCTGACGGGTTTCATCGTGATCCGGACGACGGGCCGGTTGCGCTGCACGGAGTCGCCGGTCTTTACGAACTGAAACATAAAAGTCCGCTCCCATTCAAAGGAAATAAAGTGGAACTTGACGATGTCGCCCCGCATGAGGGCGTCCCAGTGGGCCATCATGAACGGGTACACCGTGTCGTCATACACGATGTCGGACGGAAGGTTCTGCGCATTGCCGATGGGGGGAACCAGGCCGGGCCCGTAACTGATGAAGATTTGTTGCCGGGTTGGGCCCTTCGGGTCGGGCGCGACCCGGACGGCGCCGGAGACCCGGGCCTGGAAATCCTGCATCCGATAGGACTCGAGCCGGTTGGATTTATAGACGACTTTGTCCACGGCGGCCATGATGCCGTTGGTGCGGAAAAACTGGCGCTCGACATGAACGACCGCCCCGGACTGCACGGCGGTCCGCCGGAAGGTGTATAGAACCTTTTTTTGATGCGACCCGATTTCATAGAGGGTGCCGGTGAGCAGTTTGGGTTCGGCGTAGTCAAACCCGGCGGTGCCGGCAGGGCGCGCGGCGTCGCCGGCCAGGCCCGCGGGGAGGAGGGACAGCCACAGCGCGAGCAGCACAATCCGGCGCGCGGTCAAAATAAATCCGGGAGGATATTTGGTCATCGGGTGGGCGTATAATGGCCAACCGGGCGTGCCGCAGGCAAGATGTGTCGGCGGCGGGCGGCGGAAATTTTCAACCGCCCGGGCGCGGCAGACGCCAGGATTTTACCGCAAAGAACGCAGAGAGCGCAGAGATTCAAGCCACAGATGAACACAGATTTATTTTTCATCCCGGGTAGGGACGGCGCGCTGCGCCGTCCGGTCATCGCAGCGGGATGACCCCACCGGTTCTTCCCGGTTTTTTAATCCGCGTTCATCTGCGTTTATCTGCGATTCAATTTGTTCTGCACTTTTTATGCTTTTTGACGGCCCCAGGGGCGGAGCGGCCGGCGGTCATTGGGGATGCGCCAGATGCTGTTGGTCCGAGATAAACTTCTGAATGGCCGGCCCGCCGCCCAGCCACCCGACCACCAGGACCAGAGCCACACACAATACCACCGCGATTAACATCCACGAAAGAATGGCCCGAAAATAATTCTTGCGCGACTCGTTCTCACCGCTGAAGGCCCAGACGATAACCATCAGCAAACCAACCACCGGTATGGCGGTGACGAACAGCATGCCCATCCAGGACCCGACGGATATATAATTTCTTTCTTCCTGATCATTCATAACATTGTGCGGGCCTGGTGGCCCGGGTCATTTGTGTTTTGTCGTTTTATTTAATCCCGCCGGCGGGCTCAGGGGCCAGGTTTTCTTTTTTGCCGCGCATAAGCCATCGCCACAGCGGTTTTTCAAGCAATCGTCGGGCCAGATTTAGCGTTTTAACCGCCAGGGACGCCAGGGTTCTTAACCGCGAAAAACACGAAACACGCGAAAAGGCAAAAGGCTGTTTAACCGCGGATGAACACAGATGGACACGGATCTTTTGCCGCAAAAAGGCACAGAAGGCACAAACCTTTTAACAGCAAATGGACGCGGATGGATGTAGATATTTATTTTTCATCGTGGGTAGGGACGGCGCGCTGCGCCGTCCGGTCATCGCAGCGCGATGACCCTACCAGCTCCTCCCGGTTTTTTAATCCGCGTTCATCTGCGTTTATCTGCGGTTCAATTTGTTCCGCGCGTTTTGCCCTTTTCGGCGGCCAAAAAATTCCGGGTGATAAAAAGATGAGGCCCGGGTAGAATCTTACAGTTCATGAAAACAATTGCTTACTTCCGCCTGGCCCTGGCGTTGATGTGGTTGCCGGCTTTGGGAGCGCTGGCGCAAACGGTGTCGTCCCAGACTTCCGCGGTGCTCGAAACTTTGCCCGCCGACAGCCCTTATGGTGAAGCCACGGTCGAAAGAAACATTCCCTACGTCAGTCATGCGACGACGAATCAGAACTTCGATCTTTACCTCCCCCGGAAGCATGGCGTCCGACCCTTCCCGCTCGTCATCTGGGTTCATGGCGGCGCGTGGCTGACGGGGAGCAAGGAATGGGACAACGTCAAATATCTGGTGCAGCACGGTTACGCGATTGCCAGCATTGATTATCGCTACAGCCCGGAGGCGCCGTTTCCGGCGCAGATTCAGGATTGCAACGCGGCGATGAATTTCATCCTGGCGCATGCCGCCGATTACGGGGTGGATGCCCGGCGATTCGCGGTGGGCGGCGGGTCCGCCGGCGGGCATCTGGCGCTGTTGTTGGGCCTGGCCCGCCAGGAGCGGGAGTTTGGCGCCAATCCCGCCATCAAACCGCTGGCGATACTGGATTTTTTCGGCCCGGCGGATTTGAACGGCATGGAGGACGATCTTCAGGCGATTCATTCCCAGCGGGGCCTTGAGACGTGGCAGGATGCCGGACCCAAACTGTTGGGGGCGCCATTGGACCAGGCCGCCGCCAGGGCCAAAGCCGCCAGCCCCATCACTTATGTGAGCAAAGCCGCTCCGCCGGTCCTGATCCTTCAAGGCGACGAAGACGATCTGGTGCCGGTGGCCCAGAGCCAGCGATTGCACGTCGCGTTGAACCGGGCGGGAGTGGACAACGAACTCATTACGGTGCACAAAGCCGGCCATGATGGTCCGATGTTTTCAGCGCCAAGAATCCAACCGGGGATTATTGATTTTTTGAACGGGGTTTTTAAGAACGCGGGCAGACCGTGACCGCAAAGAACGCAGAGAGCGCACAGATTTTTTCCGCAAAGAGGCACCCGCCCTCCGTGGTCCCGATATATCGAGACGGAAGGTGGACAGAAGGCGCAGAACAGAAAGACAAAACTTGAACAGGAGGAAACGCGCAAACTAAAACTGAACTGGTGATTTAACAACGGATTGCGGCTCTGGATTGAGCTTGGTATGGCCGATCTCTTTCCGGATCAACACCAGGCCGAACAGAAGGGCAATGAGGATAAGCGACGTGGCCATTAAGAGTAATTTGACGTTTTGCCGCCGCTCTGAGTAGCGTTGTTGTGGGAACAAAATCTTGCCAATAAAGTCTGAAAATTGCATCGTTTTTTACGGCTCAATCCAAGCCGTACCTCCTCTCTATGAATCGATTAAAACCCCGCACGCTGCTCAGATCAAGAAGTCTTTTGTTACAGGTCTGTGAATTCAGCAATCATCCAACGGGGAACGCCGAGGGTTCTGCCGCGAAGAGGCACAAAAGGCGCAAAAGCGGCCCGAGAAAAACATTCAACTTTCAACCTGCAACTCTCAACCAACCAACGACCGCAAAAAACGCGAAAAGACAAAAGACTTTTTCAACCGCAGATGGACGCGGATGAACGCAGATTTTTAACGACGGAGAGCACAGAGGTCCTGTTTAACTATGCGCTTTTTGCGCTCTTTGTGGTTAAGATTCTTTCCTTGGCACGCCATCGGCAGGTTGCAGGTTTCCGAAACGAATCACTCGAATGACCGGGCGGTGGGCGGGAAGCTGCGCGGCGGGCCGGCCGGGATGGGGCTTTGGAGGTCAACATGGTTAGCGTACTTCGCGATGGCCTGTTGCACGGCCTGGTCCACGTCAACGTGGACTCCTTCCGGGTCGTTGAGTTGATCGTAGTACCGGTTTGCTTCCATGGCCGGTCCGTAAACGCGTGACATATACTCGCCTTCGACCAGGTATTTCGCCTGCGGCAGAACCTGGGCCCGGGCGTCATCCGCATCCGTTGCCCCCGTGAGAAACTCCCGGCCAATGATGGATTCGCCGAGGCGATTGGCCACTTGCGGTCCGAAGTGATAGAAGTATTCGGTTATTTTCCGATGTCCTTCTTCGTGCCGGCTGACAAATTCATACGGGTGCGCGGGCTCGATGGTATGGCAGGCCAATCCCAATGAAATCGTCACCGTCTCGACGGACAGCCGAACCGGCCGCCCGGGGCCACTCTGCTGCGCATGAAAGGTGAAATCGGCATGACAGGTGAAGTGCGGCTCGGTGACGGCGGTGTATTCGCCCACTTCCTCCGGTTTCTGGCCGGGAACATAATACGCATAAGTGACCGTGGGATCGGAACTGTTCACCGAAACCGCTCCGTTCAAATTAGGCCGTTGGGACATATCCTCCAGCACGGCCGTCCTGTCCTTTTGGTCCTGTCGCATTTTTTGTGACAGTTCGGCCATCGCCTGGGCTTGCTCCTGTTCGAAGGCGGAAGCTTTGAGCGGATCGTAACCAAATTGCTTTTGGAGTGAGGCGGGCAGCTTTGCGAATTTGAGCTTGGTCAATCCAAGGCCGCCGGCGTCCGGCTGATATTCGACCAGCAATCCGTCCGGTGCGATTTTCAAGAGTCTGACCGACTTGTAAACCATCCCATCGGTGGTCATTATTTTCGACGGCAATGAATTTGCGGACGAGGCCGCCGGGGAATTCGTCCGGGGGGCCGCGTTGCCGGTTAACCCGGCAAAAGCCAGCCGGGCGACCAGGGAAATCACCGCCAGGGCGATCACGGATTGTCGGCCGGACGTTCGTTGGAGGTATTGGTTGGTTATGCCCATAACGGCCGGATTACAGCAGGTCGGATGCCGTCAGTCGCGCGTCTGGCCCGGGTTTCCGGCAAACCGGACCGTCCGGACGCCGGGGTTTCAGCCACAGAGGGACATAGACTTTTCTTTCTGGCACAGAAGCAAACGGAGGGAACGAGGAATTCATCCGCGAACACCGATGGATCGCGTGCAGGTTGCACAAATTTTCACGAAGGGAATCTTCGGGAAAAACTTTTATGACAACAAATTCATTTGAAGTGCCCCGGGGCGCGGTTTTAGTGTTGCACCACCAACCAGACGCGCATGAAACGCCGCCGACTGATATTGCTGGCCATCGTGGCCGTGCTAATCATTGTGGCCGGTTATGGGATCGTCCTCATCCGGCGGGGGTTCAGCGCGGCGGCCGAACCTTCGACGCTGGAGAAGGTGATGGCCGGGACGGCGCGGCGGCTGGCCACACCCGCCGGCGCGGCGAAGGAGAAAAATCCGTTGCCGGCCACACCGGAGAATGTGAAGGCGGGTAATGAGCTTTTCCTGGCGCGTTGCGCCGGCTGTCATGGCGCGGACGGCAGCGGGCAGACGACGAGTGG
>JANWKE010000033.1 GCA_025451535.1 Verrucomicrobiia bacterium | reverse complement strand
CGGTTTATAGTCTGAGATTGGAAGGCTTCACGTTGATTGAGCTACTGGTGGTCATTGCCATCATCGCCATCCTGGCGGCGATGTTGCTTCCCGCGCTGGGGGCGGCCAAACAGCGCGCTCAGGCGGCCGGTTGTATGAGCAATACGCGCCAACTCCTGATTGCCTGGATGACGTGTGCCGACGATAGTCAGGGTGTCTTGCCGCCTAATGATTTCCCCTTTACAACTGCATACCACGGCTATGCGAATCCTGATTTGATGAAAAATTGGGTGGTCGGTACCATGCATAGCAATTTCGACGCTAACCAAAAACTCGGTACCCCCGAGTTGTTGGATCCCAACAGCTTGCTTTCTCCCTACCTTCGAAATCCCAAAATCTATCATTGTCCCGCTGATACTTATGTTAATCCGAATGCGAAAACCGTTAACACGCGCGCTTACTCGATGAATTCGGCCGTAGGCACGATCTATTTCACGTCCACCGCGGGCACGGGAGGGGCGGGAGCGCAACCTCCCTGGTCTCCCGTCCCAGGCGGCTGGCTCATGGGAAGCTCCTATAACACCAGTCCCTCGGCCCAGTTGTATTTGACTTATGGCAAGACCTCGTCGTTTACCCGGCCTGGGCCATCCAAGACCTGGGTCTTCATGGATGAGAATCCAAAAACGATAAATGACGGTTCCATGGCTATCTCGGCGGTGGCGGCGCCAGGCAGGACATATTTGATTGATTATCCTTCCGGCATGCACGGAGGGGCGGGAGGCATATCGTTTGCCGACGGACACTCCATCGTTCACAAATGGCAGGATCCGGCCACGTACACTCCACCCAAATCGGCTCAAAACGATACGGGCGGAAATGGCGGTGGAAATCCACCCGCTCAAAGTCCGGACGATGCCGATTGCTTCTTTTTGGCACCGATTACCTCCGCACTGCGGTAGTTGATCTGGCCGGCTGCTGATGCCTTGCCGTTTTCAGACGCGCCCTGAAATCAGCGTGCCAGGTTTTTCTGAATCAACCGGCATCGCTGTTCGACGCACATTTTTTGAACGTGAACAGGCCACACACTTTTACACTTTTCGATTCATTTTTTCTCCCTCGCCAGACAATTTGCCACCTTCGTCCAACTGCCCATCTGCAACCGCTGCGCGATCCATTTCAACGTCCTGATGCTTTCCCGCCTCAACCGCAACGCTATCTTCACTTTCTCCGGATCCCTTGCGCCGTTCGCCAAACTCCTTTCGGTCCGTTTGGGAAGAACGCGGACTGGCCAACCGGTGAGTTTTCTGATTTGCTCTGTGCAATGAACCGGGGGTTTTTGCATCAAATCCGGACGCTGTTGATTTTGGGGCGGGTATCGAACCTGCCGACGGTCTGGTCGAATTGCCTGGTCGGCTGGCTGCTGGGCGGCGGAGAAAATTATGCCAATCTGCCCTGGTTGTTCTCCGGCGTCACCGCGCTTTACCTCGGCGGCATGTTTCTGAACGATGCGTTCGACGTGGACTTTGACCGCCAGCACCGTCCGGAACGTCCGGTTCCCTCCGGCGCGATTTCGCTGCCGGCGGTCTGGGGCTGGGGCCTGGCCTGGCTGGTCCTGGGCGCACTCAGCCTGATGACCATCGGAAAAATGACGGGCGCGCTGGCGCTCGTGTTGCTGCTGTGTATCGTTCTTTACGACGCCACGCATAAAGTCATCACCGCCTCACCGTGGTTGATGGGCGCCTGCCGCTTCTGGATTTATGTCGTGGCCGGTTCCTGTGCCAGTTGGGGTGTGAACGGCTGGCCGATCTGGGGCGGCGTGGTGCTGGCGTTCTATGTCGCCGGCTTGAGCCACATCGCGCAGCTGGAAAGTTCGCGCGGGCGGGTTCCCTATTGGCCACTCTCCCTGTTGGCCGCGCCGGTTTTGCTGGCCCTGTTGATGGATGCCGGAGAAAACCGCGTTCCGGCCCTCTGGCTGTCGCTCGTCCTGGTGCTTTGGATCGCACGTTGTGCATGGCCAATTTTTCAGGGAGGTGGAGTGAACGTGGGACGAATCGTCTCCGGCCTGCTCGCGGGAGTCGTTCTGGTGGATTGGCTGGCGGTGGCGCCGGCATGTCCCTTCGCGTTGCACGCGGTGTTTTTAATCCTGTTCGCCGCGACCCTGGGGCTGCAACGGTTCGTGCCGGCAACCTGATGCAAGAAACAGGTACCCCCCGCTGTAGCTTCAATCAAGTATGCGCGGACCCGCGGCCCAATCGAAACCCGCCCCGACGGGCGCAGCCACCCCAGCCATGATCCGGTCGCGCCTTTCGGCGTGGCTGATGGCGGCCTTGCTGGGATTGGTGACCGTGGCCCTTTACTGGCCGGCGACGCGCCACAACTTCATCAACTACGATGATAATGTCTACGTCACCGCCAATCTTCACGTCCAGCGCGGATTGACCCTGGAAAACCTGGAATGGGCCTTCGTCCATCCGGTAAGTGAAAACTGGCATCCGTTGACGATGTTGTCCCACATGCTGGATTGCGAACTTTTTGGCTTGAAACCGTGGGGGCACCACCTGACCAGCGCGTTGCTGCACACGCTCAACACCGTCCTGGTCTTCCTGCTCCTGCGCGGTCTGACGGGTGCGTTCTGGCGGAGCGCGCTGGTGGCGGCATTATTCGGGTGGCACCCGCTCCATGTGGAATCGGTCGCCTGGGTGGCGGAGCGAAAGGATGTGTTAAGCGGGTGTTTCGGTCTGCTCGCATTGATTTTTTACGGCCGTTACGCGCAAAAGCGGTTGAGCGTCGAGCGCCGGGAGGCGCATGCCGGGAGCGGCAGTGTGGCTCTCGACCCTCGACACTGGGCTCTCGACTATGGCCTGGCCCTGCTTTTTTTCGCGTTGGGTTTGATGAGCAAACCGATGCTGGTGACGTGGCCGTTCATCCTGTTGTTGCTGGATTACTGGCCGTTGAATCGAATCCGGAATTCGGAATTCGGAATTCGGAATTTCACAAGGCTGGTGGGGGAAAAGATCCCGTTCTTTGCCCTGGCGATCCTGTCGGGTGTCGTTACCTACGTCCTGCAGCAACGGGGGGGCGCCATGACAGCGGGTGAAAACCTGCTGCTCAGTGTTCGCAACGGGAACGCCTTGATTTCTTACTGTCGTTATCTGGGGAAGCTTTTCTGGCCGACGAACCTGGCCGTGTTTTATCCGTACCCGGGGCATTGGCCGCTGGTGCCGGTGCTGCTGGCCGGCGGGTTGGTCCTGGGCATTTCGGTGCTGCTTTTCATTAAGAGGCAGCGTTATCCGTTTCTGTTGATAGGTTGGCTGTGGTTTGTCGGAACGCTGGTGCCGGTGATTGGTTTGGTTCAAGTGGGCGGACAAGCGATGGCGGATCGGTACAGTTACCTTCCGTCCGTGGGCTTGTTCATTCTGGCAATCTGGGGTGCGCATCGATTAACCCTGCACTGGCGGTATCGGGGGATAGTGTTGACCGTGGCCGGTTCGGCGGTGCTGGTCGTTTGCCTGGGATTAACGCGGCACCAACTCGGTTATTGGAGCGACAGCGCCACGCTTTTTCGGCATGCGCTCGCCGTCACGGAGAACAATTACCTCGCGCACCTCAACCTTGGCGTCGCCCTTAAAGAGCAAGGACAAACAGACAAGGCCATCTCCCAATTTCAGGAAACCATCCGCCTGAAACCCAATTATGCCAATGCCCACCTCAACCTCGGCGCCGCGTTCGACCAGGAAGGCCAACTCGACCAGGCCATCCGCCAATACCTGGAAGCCATCCGCCTGAACCCGGATTACGCCGAGGCGCATTACAACCTCGGCATCGCCCTCGACCGGAAAGGCCAACCCTACGACGCCATCGCCCAATTTGAAGAAGCCATTCGCCTGAACCCGGATTACGCCAACGCCCTAAACAACCTCGGCGCCGCCCTCGCCAAACAGGGACAGCTCGACAAAGCCATCCAGCATTACCGGGAGGCGATACGCCTGAACCCGGATTACGCCGAGGCGCACTATAACCTCGGCACCGCCCTTGAAACACAGGGCCAAACCGGCGAGGCCATGCGTCAATTTCAGGAAACCATCCGGCTGAACCCGGATTATGCCGACGCCCACAACAACCTCGGCACCGCCCTCTTCAACCAGGGCCGGCTCGATCAGGCCATCCCCCAATTTGAAGAAGCCATCCGCCTAGAACCGGATTACGCCGACGCCCACTATAACCTCGGCACCGCCCTCGACAAGCAAGGCCGGCTCGACCAGGCCATCGTCCAATTTGAGGAAGTCGTCCGATTGAATCCGGATTACGCCGAGGCGCACTATAGCCTCGGAACCGGTCTCGGCCGGAAAAGCCAGCTCGACGAGGCCATCCCCCAATTTGAGGCAGCCATCCGCCTGAAACCGGATTACGCTGACGCCCGCTACAATCTCGGCATCGCCCTCGAAACCAAGGGCCGATTTGATGAAGCGATTAAGAACTATCACCAGGCCATCCAGATCAATCCCAACCATCCCGATGCTTTCGTTCATTTGGGGACAATCCTTTGCCAATCGGGTCATAACCGGGAAGCGGTCGCCCAATATCGCGAGGCGCTGAGATTAAATCCAAACCAGACCGTGGCGCTGAACAACCTGGCGTGGATAGTGGCCACCTGTCCCGATGATACGCTTCGCAATGGAGCTGAAGCGATTCGTTTGGCCGAACGCGCGTGTGAGCTGACTCACTATAGCCAACCCATGTTCCTCACAACGCTGGCCGCCGCTTATGCCGAATCCGGCCGTTTCCCGGAAGCGGTGAGCACGGCGGAAAAAGCGGAGCAGCTCGCAACCGCTGCCGGGCAGGCGGCGGTGGCGGCGAAAAACCGGCAACTGCTTGAACTCGACCGGGCCGGCAAACCCTGTCATGAATCCCCGCCGGCAGCGTCATCATCTCCCTAAATACCCTCACACCGTACAGCACCGTAACCTGAGGAAAAACAACGGCCGAAAGCTGAAAGCCGGGCTGAAACAGCCGGTGCCGGGGGCGCAAGAACTTCAACCCTTAACCCTTAAGTCTTTAGCCTTTCTCAAAAGCTCCACAAGCTGTTCTTGAACAGGCAATCACCTTCGGTTATTTTAATTGTTCGTTTATGAGTACAGAGGCTCCACGCGAGTTGACGCATAATGAAGAGATCAAGGAAGCAATTCCGACCCTCGCCGGCACCATCGCGTCCAGGCTGGCCGACCCGACCGCCGACTCGTTTTCCGGCGACGACAGCCAATTCCTGAAATTTCACGGCGTTTATCCGCAGGACGACCGCGATTTGCGCTCTCCGGCTGGCCGGAAATACATCATGATGATTCGCAGCCGCATTCCCGGCGGCGTGATGACCGCCAACCAATGGCGCGTGTTCGACGAACTCGCGTGGCTTTACGGCAACAACACGCTGCGGATCACCACCCGCCAGACCATCCAGTTTCACGGTGTCGTCAAGGCGAACCTCCGCCTGGTGGTCAAAAAGATCAATGAGTGCCTGCTCTCCACGCTCGCGGCTTGCGGCGACGTGAATCGCAACGTCCTCGCGCCACCCACGCCCGCCTACACCAAGGCGCGCGACGAAGTCTATCGCGATTGCTTGCGCATGGCGGATGCGCTGAAGCCGCAGACCCGCGCTTATTACGCGATCTGGATTGACGGCTACCAGCTCAAGATTGACGACCCGTTCAATCAGGCGTTCACCGACCCGCTTTACGGCAAAACTTATTTGCCGCGAAAATTCAAAACCGCATTCGTCATCCCGCCGGTGAACGACCTCGACATCTTCACCAACGACCAGGGCTTCATCGCGGTCGTGGAGAACGATCGGCTAATCGGTTACAACCTCGTAGTCGGCGGCGGCATGGGTCGCACGCACGGCAACAAGGAAACTTTTCCGCGTCTGGCGAGCGAACTCGGATTTTTGACGCCGGACAAATTGATTGATGTTGCCAGGGCCGTGCTGACGATTCACCGTGATTTCGGCGATCGCACCGATCGCAAGCACGCGCGCTTTAAATATGTCGTGGAGGAGCGCGGCGTGGATTGGACACGCGCCGAAGTCGAGAAACGCGCCGGCATCAAATTCGCGCCCATCCGGCCTTACCAATTCACGACGACTGCCGATTTGCTCGGCTGGCACAAATCCGTGGACGGGCAGAATTTCTTCACGCTGTTTGTTCAAACCGGCCGCGTGAAAAACGAGAAAAAAATCGCGTTGCGCGAAATCGCGGAGAAATTTCCGCAAACCAAATTCCATTTGACCACGAACCAGAACGTGGTTCTCGCCAACGTGAGCGACGCAGATAAAGCCGGTATCAATTCAATTTTTGCCGCGCATAAAATTCCGGTGGAAAACCAGGCGAGCGTTTTGCACGCGGTCGCGATGGCCTGCCCGGCGCTGCCCACCTGCGGCCTCGCGCTCGCGGAAAGCGAACGCATGTTGCCCGCCCTGATTGACCGTATCGAAAAACTGTGCGGGGACCTCGGACTGGACGAGGAAGAAATCATCATCCGCTCGACGGGTTGCCCGAATGGTTGCGCACGGCCTTACCTGGCGGAAATTGGATTCGTCGGCAAAGCGCCGGGGCGTTATCAGCTCTGGCTGGGTGGAAATGTTTCCGGCACGCGCCTCAATCGCGTTTGGAAGGAAACGGTCAAAGACCCGGATATTGAAAACGAATTGCGTCCGGTGCTCGCGCGTTTCGCCAAGGAGCGAAATCCTGGTGAACGTTTCGGCGACTGGTGCGATCGGGCTTTGTGGAAGGCAGAGCCGGTTCCGGTCGCGGTCAATTGAGTTGCAAATCCAACTTCGCCTCCATGACTGCCGACCAGATCGCCAAAGCCAATGCCGAGTTGCGCGGCCAATCGCCGCTCGAAATCGTTCGCTGGGCGGTCAGGCAGGCGAACGGGCGCGCGCTCGTCTCGACGAATTTCCGGCCTTACGAAGCGGTGGTTCTGCATTTGTGCGTCCAGGTGCAACCGGACATTCCGGTGCTGTGGGTGGACCACGGCTACAATCGCCCGGCCACTTACAAACACGCCGAGGAATTGAAAAAAATGCTTCATTTGAACCTGAAAGCCTATCTGCCCGGGATTTCTGCCGCGCATCACGACGCCATTCACGGCGACATTCCGTCCACCGATGACGAAGCCGGTTTGAAACGATTCAGCGCGCTGATGAAGCTGGAGCCGTTTCAGCGTGGCATGAAGGAACTGGCGCCAGCGGTATGGATCACGGCCTTGCGCAAGGTGCAGAATCCGAATCGCGCCGGACTCGATATTGTTTCCGAGGACAAAAATTTTGGCGCGCTCAAGGTCAGCCCGGTTTTTTACTGGACCGACGCGGAGATGGAAAATTACCTGAAACAACACCGTCTCCCGAACGAGTGGGATTATTTTGACCCCGCGAAGGCGGACGACAAACGCGAATGCGGTTTGCATGCGACCTGGGGCTCGCAGGCTCTTGGCTCTGGCATTTGAAGAAAGACTTTGACACGGATTACACGAATTCCTAAATGAGTAATTGGTTAAATGAGTTAAATCAGTAATTGGTCGAACCGCCTATGAATACACCACTGGATGAACGTTCACCGGTTTACCGTTCGTTCGAAGATCTGGAGGTCTACAAAGCGATGCGGGAATTTCGCAAGGCCATGTATCGGGTTGCCAAACGATTACCGGACTTCGAGAAATTTGGTTTGGCTTCCCAAATCCGACGCGCCGCAGTCTCGCTTACGAACAATCTGGCCGAAGGCCACGGCCGGTTCCATTTTCTCGATCAAATCAAATTCACGCTCATCTCCCGCGGTTCGTTGGCGGAATTGATTGACGACTTGAACGTTTGTTCCGACGAAAATTATTTGCCGGCGGATGAAGTCGTCACATTGAAAAATGCCGGCTGGCAAGTTTTGAAATTAACGAACGGCTATTTACGCTATCTCCGCGATCGCAAGTCGGGTTCGAATCTTGAGTTGCGTGAAACATCTCAGCCCGGCCGGGCCACCACCGTTGACGATGAATCTATGGAATGGCTCGAAGAACTACTGGAACAGCATCCCGACCTGTTGCCTTCCGCCAGGCAAGACTCTGATTACCAACCACTGATTTAACTATTTAACCCATTTAACCAATCAACTCCTGACTCCTTGAACAGCTACCATTTGGATCACCTGCAGTACCTCGAGACGGAAGCGATTTACATCATGCGTGAAGTCGCGGCGGAGTTTGATCGCCCCGCCCTGCTCTTCTCCGGCGGCAAGGATTCCATTTGCCTGTTGCGCCTGGCCGAAAAAGCGTTCCGTCCCTCGGACATTCCCATGCCGCTGCTCAACATTGACACCGGGCATCATTTCCCTGAACTGAACGAATTCCGCGACCGGCGCGCGAAGGAACTGGGCGCCCGACTCATCGTCCGCAAAGTCGAGGACGCCATCGCCACGGGCATTGCCGTTCCGACCCCGGGTGAGATCAGCCGCAACCGCCTCCAGATTCCAACCTTGCTCGCGGCGGTCGAGGAATTTCAGTTCGATTGTTTGATCGGTGGCGCCCGGCGGGACGAGGAAAAGGCCCGCGCCAAGGAACGCTTTTTCAGTTTCCGCGACAACTTCGGCCAGTGGGACCCGAAGAACCAGCGGCCCGAAATCTGGAACCTGTACAACGCGCGTGTCAATCCGGGCGAACACATGCGCGTCTTCCCGCTCTCGAATTGGACGGAAATGGACGTTTGGGAATACATCAAACGCGAGAGACTCCAGGTGCCGACGATTTATTTCAGTCATCAAAGGAAATGCGTCCGTCGCAACGGCCAGTGGCTGCCCGTCAGCGATTTGCTGCCGCCCAAGGACAAGGAGCAGGTCAAAGACCTCGTCGTCCGCGTTCGTACCATCGGCGACATCATCAGCACCGGCCTGGTCGAGTCGCCGGCGGATTCGGTGGATGACATTATTGCCGAAATCGCGGCCGCGCGCGTGACTGAACGCGGCTCCCGCGCCGACGACAAGGCCAGTGAAGCCGCGATGGAAGACCGGAAAAAAGCGGGATATTTTTGAAAATTGTGATTGGTAACCGGTTAAATGAGTTAAATTGTTGCATCTGAAAATTGCGCTACCGTGTAATCGCTTTTACCTGTTTAACCATTTAACTTATTTAACGAGCCCATGCCCCATACCCAACATCCAGTTGAGATCTTACGGTTGAACACCTGCGGTTCGGTGGACGACGGCAAGTCCACGCTCATCGGCCGGTTGCTTTACGATTCCAAAAATCTGATGGAGGACCAGCTGGAGGCGTTGGAACGCAGCGCCGACATCACCGGCGGCGGCCAGATTAATCTGGCCAATCTCACTGACGGTCTGCGCGCCGAACGCGAACAGGGCATCACCATTGATGTTGCCTATCGTTTCTTTGCCACGCCCAAGCGCAAGTTCATCGTGGCCGACACCCCCGGCCATGTCCAATACACGCGCAACATGGTCTCCGGCGCTTCGACCGCGAATCTGTCCATCGTGCTGGTGGACGCACGGCAGGGTGTCACCGAACAAACCCGCCGCCATACCTATCTGGCGGCGTTGCTGGGCATACCGCACCTGGTCATCGCCATCAACAAAATGGATCTGGTGGACTGGAGTGAAGACCGTTTCCAGGAAATTCGCGACGAGATCGAGGATTTCATTCCGAAACTCGACGTCTTCCGCGACGTGAAATTCATTCCCCTCAGCGCGCTCAACGGCGACAATGTGGTCACGGCGTCGAAAAACACGCCCTGGTATCAAGGCCCGGCGTTGCTGGGCCATCTGGAGACGGTGCACATCGCCAGCGACTGGAACCTCAATGCGTTCCGTTTCCCGGTGCAATGGGTCAACCGCCCGAACAACCCGCGGGATCCGAAGCTGCACGATTTTCGCGGGTTAAGCGGACAGATCGCCGGCGGGATTGCCCGCCAGGGTCAGACGGTCATTGTGCTGCCCACGGGTCTAAAGACCACGATCAAGGAAATCTGGACCTACGACGGCTCGCTGGCCGAGGCGTTCTGCCCGCAATCCGCCACGCTTCGCCTCGCCGACGATATTGACGTCAGCCGCGGCGACATGATTGTGGGGCTGGAAAATCTCCCCGGCTGCGGCACGGATTTGCAGGCGCGTATTTGTTGGATGCACCAGCGGCCGTTGTCGCCCGGCAAAAAGTTTTTCTTCAAACACACAACGCAAACCGCGCAAGCCGTTGTGACCGGTTTGGAAAGCCGCATCAACATGGCCGCGTTCGAGCCGGAAGCGGAACCGCCGGCGCTGGCCATCAACGACATCGGCGTCGTCCGGTTGAAAATTTCCAAGCCGATTGTGTTCGATGGCTACACCACCAACCGGCTGACCGGCTCGTTCGTCCTGATTGAGCAAGGCACCAACGCGACCGTCGCCGCCGGCATGTTGTCCGCACCCACCGAAGCGGTGAAACCGGAGTACACGGACTTCGCCATTTGAGCGCAGTCCGGCGGCAAATCAATCGGCAAGACCAGCCGCGCGCATAAACCAAAACCCTGCCGGAATGATGTCTGCCTCAGGCACCGGCCCGCCCCCCAAAAAAGATCCGAATCCAAAAAATATTTTGGATTCGGGACTGG
>JANWKE010000032.1 GCA_025451535.1 Verrucomicrobiia bacterium | reverse complement strand
GCGGCAGCTTGGAGCCGACGCCGTGATGAACGCAGGCACTATCACGACGCAGAGAGAGCCTACCGTCAACGTCGCAGATACAGTTGGCAAGCAGATTATGATGAACGCGGTTGGTATGGGTGGAAGTGGAGCGCGTAGTGTTTTCCGACTTTATGCACTCGTTTATACAAACAAGTAAGATATGACGATGATGCCTAATACCAAGATAGGCTGCACAAACAAATTCTTCTTCGGGCGATAAACTGGTTGGTTGCGCAAGGGAGAATTCCGTCCGGGCACGATTCAGCCGTAACCATGCAGTAGGACGGGCGTCGCGCCGGTCTCTAACTTTTGAATTTCCGCCTTGAGGCGTTGTTTTCGAAGACGATTGGCCGTCACCAACTGCTGAGGGAAATTTTTAGATGGAGACAGGTGCGACGCCTGTCCTACGTGTGTTGGCTGCCGGCTGGCAGCCATTCACAACTGAATCGTTCCGGTTTAGAGATTATTTCCCTGCTTAAAATTGCTTTTCCCATCCGGCCCGACCAAACTCTGCAAAATCGGTTAAGCCTTTACCAAGGTTTGGTAAGTAACACGCCGGAAAACGGCGAAGTTATGTTCCGGCGGATTTTTTATGCTTGAGACACTGTTATATCCGAAAGCCGTGGCTGTCATTGGCGCGTCTCGCAGCCCGGAGAAAGTCGGGCACGCGGTGCTGGCCAACCTTGTCAACGGCGGCTTCAAAGGCG
Source organism: Verrucomicrobiia bacterium (assembly GCA_025451535.1). Classification (GTDB taxonomy): domain Bacteria; phylum Verrucomicrobiota; class Verrucomicrobiia; order Limisphaerales; family UBA11358; genus UBA11358. Next base: position 5,637 of record JANWKE010000032.1, on the reverse strand, counting down.
CCATCGTTCCCGTCAATCCCGGCACCGATGAAATCCTCGGGCTCAAATGCTACAAGTCACTGGGCGAATATAAGAACCCGATTGACCTCGGTATCGTCGGGGTGGCGCGCAAATTAGTGAAGGACGCGCTGCAAAGCTGCTTGGACGCGGGGGCGAAGTCGGTGATTGTCATCACCGCCGGGTTCAAGGAAGTGAGCGCGGAAGGGGCCAAGGCCGAACAGGAACTGGTGGAACTGTGCCGCGCGCAGGGCGCGCGCATGGTCGGGCCGAATTGCCTGGGCGTGCTGAACACGGACCACCACCTGAACGCGACGTTCGCGCCGTCGGTGCCGCCGCCGGGAAAAATTTCCGTCATTTCGCAATCCGGCGCGTTGTGCGTGGCCATCCTGGACTGGGCCGCCAACCAGAAGCTCGGTTTGGGCAAAGTTATCAGCTTCGGCAACAAGGCCGATCTCAACGAGGCGGATTTCATCCAGGCGCTCGCCGAAGACAAGGCCACCAACGTTATCGCCGGTTATCTGGAAAGCATCAAGGAAGGCGACAAATTTTTGCGCGTGGCGGAACAGGCGGCGGCCATCAAGCCGGTGGTCATCCTGAAGGTGGGCATCACCCAGGCGGGCGCGAAGGCGGCTTCGTCGCACACCGGCAGCCTGGCCGGCGCCGACATTGCCTACGGCGCGGCTTTCAAGCGCGCAGGCGTCATCCGCGCGGAAAATTTCGAGGCGCTGTTCGATTATGCCGCCGCGTTTGCCATGCAACCATTGCCGAACGGAGAACGCGTGGCCATCATCACCAATGCCGGCGGACCGGGCATCATGGCCGCCGATGCCGCCGAGAGTCTGGGCTTGAAAATGGTTTCTCCGAGCAAGGAAAGCGACGCCAAACTCCGGACTTTTCTGCCGACGTCGGCAGCATTCGGCAATCCGGTGGATGTGATTGGCGACGCGGAACCCGACCGCTACGTGAAGGCGTTCGAGGTCATGCAGGAGGATGAAAGGACCGACGCGATTGTCGTGGTCGTGACCCCGCAGAACATGACGCGCCCGCTGGAACTGGCGGAAAAGCTCGGTGCGGCCCACAAAGGCAAGAAACCGGTGCTGGCCGTGTTCATGGGCGGCACGGAAGTGGCAACCGCAAAAGAAAAATTGATGGCGGTGGGCATCCCGAATTATCCGTCGCCCGACCGCGCCATCACCGCGTTGCGGGCGATGTGCGATTACGCGGCCTGGCGGCGCCGCCCGGCCCGGATCGTGACCCGGTTCCCGGTCAACCGCCGCCGCGTGGATCGCGTCATCCACATGCAGATGCGAAGCGGCGAACCGCAGATCGGCGAAGTGGAGGCGAAGGAAATTCTGCGCGCCTACGATTTCAACGTGTTGGGCGGACAAATTGCCCGGACCACCGATGAAGCGGTGGAAATTGCCGAAAGGCTGGGTTATCCCGTGGTGCTGAAAATTTCGTCGCCGGACATCATTCACAAATCCGATTTCGGCGGCGTGCGCATCAACCTGGCCAACGCCGAGCAGGTGCGCGACGCGTTCGACCTGATGATGTTGCGCATCCAGAAACGCGCGCCCAATGCGCACCTGCGCGGCGTGTTCGTCGAAAAGATGGGCCAGCGCGGGCGCGAAGTAATTCTGGGCATGACGCGCGATCCGCAGTTCGGGCCGATGCTGATGTTCGGCCTGGGCGGCATTTTCGTGGAGGTGATGAAGGACGTGACCTTCCACCTGGCGCCCATCACGGCGGAGGAGGCGATGCAGATGTTGAAAGGCACGCGCTCCTACGCGCTGCTGCAGGGCGCACGCGGCCAGGCGCCCGTGGATCTGGAGGCCATCGCCGGCGCGCTCCAACGCATCAGCCAGTTGGCCACGGATTATCCGGAAATCAAGGAATTGGACATTAACCCCTTTATTGTCGGTCCGGTCGGCGTGCAGGCGTATGTGGCGGATGCGCGCATGACCCTTGCCAACGTTGTCACCGCCGGGAGGAATCATGAGTAAACCGATTTCATACGACCCCAAATGGCAGGAAACCTACCAGCCGCAAATCCTGAGCGCGGCGGATGCCGTCAAAAAAATCCGGCCCGGCCAGCGCATCTTCATCGGCACCGGCGTCGGCGAACCGCTGCAACTGGTCAGCGCGCTGACCAAGCGGGCGGTGGAATTGCCCGACACCGAGATTGTGCATCTGCTCACGTTCGGTGCGGCGCCTTACGCCCACCGGGAACTGGCGCAGTATTTCCGCGTGAACAGTTTCTTTATCGCGGAAAACGTCCGCGACATCATCCAGGAAGGACTGGGCGATTATACCCCGATTCACTTGTCCGACATCCCGCGCCTCTTCGATTCCGGCCAGCTTCCGCTCGACGTGGCCTTGATCCAGGTGACGCCGCCGGACAAGGACGGGATTTGCAGCCTGGGCGTCTCGGTGGACATCGTCAAAAGTGCCACCGCGAACGCGTCGCTGGTCATTGCCCAGGTCAATCCCCGGATGCCGCGCACGTTGGGTGATTCGTTCATTCACGCGTACGACATTGACGTGCTGGTGCCGGGCGAGGAGGCCATTCTCGAAGTCAAACCGCCGGAAGTCACCGATACGACCCGGCAGATCGCCGAGAACCTTTCGGCTTTAATTGAAGACGGCTCGACGCTCGAAGTCGGCCTGGGCCGGATTCCTCAGGCCCTGGTCACCTTTCTGAAGGACAAAAAAGACCTGGGCGTGCACACCGAGATGATTTCCGATGATATCATCGAACTGATTGAAGCCGGGGTCATCACCGGGGCGCGCAAGACCGTGGACCGGGGCAAGGTGGTGACCAGTTTCTGCCTGGGCACGCAGAAGCTTTACGATTTCGTGGACAACAACCCCATGTTCGCCTTCCACCCGACGGAATACGTAAACAGCCCGTTCATCATTCACCAACAGCACAAGATGGTGGCCATCAACACCGCGCTGGAAGTGGATCTCACCGGCCAGGTTTGCGCCGATTCGCTGGGCGCAAAATTTTTCTCCGGTGTCGGCGGCCAGGTGGATTTCAACCGCGGCGCGTCCAAATCCCCCGGCGGCAAGGCGATCATCGCCCTGCCCTCGACGGCCCAGGGCGGAAACGTATCGCGCATCGTGGTGCAGCTCAGCCCCGGCGCCGGCGTGGTGACCACCCGGGCGGGTGTGTTTTATGTGGTCACCGAATACGGCGTGGCCTATCTGCACGGCAAAAGCGTGCAGGAACGCGCGCTGGCGCTCATCAGCATCGCGCATCCGAAATTCCGCGCCGACCTGCTCCGCGAAGCCATCGAAGCCAAATACCTTTCGGCCACCATGTCGGACAAGGAAGGGAAAATACTGGTTGGGCCAAAGGAATTGCGGACGACCTATTTGCTCAACGACGGCACTCTGCTCAATTTCCGACCGATTCATCCGACCGACGAGCCGCGGATGCGCGACCTGTTTTACAAGCTTTCCGAAGCGACCATTTACTACCGTTTCATGAGCCATCAGAAACGGGTGTCGCGGCACCAGATCCAGGATTTCGTGTATATCGATCACCGCAACGACGTGACCATCGTCGGCACGTTGCCCGAGGCCTCCGGCGAGGAAATCCTCGCGGTCGGCAGTTATTATCTCGACCAGAAGACGAACCTGGCGGAAGTGGCGTTTGTGGTGAGTGACAAGTGGCAGAACCACGGCATTGGGACGTTCCTGCTGAAGCACCTGATGCGCATTGCGCGTCGCAACGGCATCCGTGGATTCACCGCCGAGGTGCTCACGGACAACAAGTCCATGCAAGCCGTCGTCAACAAATCCAACTGCAAGATCCGGAGCAAGCTCAGCGGCAACGTTTACAGCTACGAGATGGATTTTGAGTAAGAGCAATTTATTTCTGACGCCCGCCCTCATCCTGACCTTCTCCCCCGGGAGAAGGGACAGTTTTCGGCCGTTTCTGGTTTTATGAACGCGCGTCCGGCAAATGCCGTCGCACGAATTTTCAACCCGGCGGCAGATGATCCTCCCTCTCCTTGGGGAGAGGGCCGGGGTGAGGGAGGATCTTTAATCAAATTATTGTTTGTTTATCGGTCTGGTATAATCCGGCAGCGAATGCGGCACACGCCTTTGCAATTCTTCAAAAATCGTGTCGCGGATGCTTTGGGCGTTCCGCCGGAAATGAGAATTCCAGAACCGCAAAACTCGGATTCCTTGTGAAGTCAGGAACTGCTCACGTTCGGCGTCGTGACTTTGCCGGTCGGGATGGCCGTGGCCCGAACCATCAAGTTCGATGGCAAGGCCTGCTTCTTCGCAAAAGAAATCGAGATAGTAAACTCCTTTCGGATACTGGCGTCGGAATTTGTAGCCGCTGAAGCGCCGGTCACGCAACCAGCGCCACATGAGCTTTTCCGCCCAGGTCTCCCTTTTGCGGAAGGGACGTGCGCAAGCAATATCGGCCATGCGGAAAAAGTAAAATTTGCGATGGAAAAGTGAAGTTAGTTTTGTCGACCGCCCTCAACCTGGCCTTCTCCCCCAGGAGAAGGAACAACGTCGACTGTTTCTGGTTTTACGCATGCGCGTCCGGTAAAGGCAGCCGCACGAATTTTCAACCCAGCGGCAAACGATTCTCCCTCTCCTCAGCGGAGAGCGCCGGGGTGAGGGCGGGCGTTTCAACCAACTCATCTTTTCGATATTCGACACGCCTTCTTCGGTGTGCCGGAGGTTCAGGTTCTGAATTTCGTTGCCGGCCCACCCAAAAAAAATCAAACAATTAGCAAAAATGGTTGAGCAATATCATTTTCTGGAGACTAACTTATTCATGCGAACTTGGACGAAGCGCGTCGCTTGCAGTGTTGGTGGGAACAAAGTGGACCGGTTCCGCCTTTGGGAGTCGGGTCACCACCACAAAACCAATGCTGGCGCGGGTTAACCCCGTCTGACCGACGCATCGTGAGTTTGCCGGCGGAGATGTGCATACCGCCGGGCGAAATGGCATCACAACTGGTCGCCGGAAGACGTTCCTCACCGAGGAAAAGTCCAGCGCCGGACAGGATGAGATGACCGTGACACGCGAACAGCCATTGGCCGGCCAGACAACAGAGCGCTCCCGGCGCCCTTGGGGAAGTCCCTGTATTTCGGACTTGTGTCTGGTCCGCATCTCCGTCCAATGCTCATGAACACCCCCACCCTCGCCTTCCTCTACCCGCCTGAAGTTGAAAGGCTGACTTACCCGCCGGATTGCCCGTTCAAAACCCAGCGCGTCGAGTTGACACACGACCGGTTGAAATCCTTCGGCCTGCTCGGGGGTGAAGGACGGTTCGAAGTCGCGCCGCGCCCGGCTTCACTGAGTCAATTGCAATGGTTTCATTCCGCCCGTTACCTGGAGGAATTGCAGCGGGCCGCCGGCGGGGATTTGTCGGTCGCGGGCTGGAACATGGGCCTGGGTGGGCCGGACACACCGGTGTTCAAGGACATGTTCGAGTGCGGCGCGTGGGCATGCGGCGCCGGATTGACGGCTGCTGATCTGCTGCTGCAACAGAAGGCGGACGTCGCTTTTAATCTGCTGGGCGGTTTTCATCACGCCCTGCCCGAGCGTGCGGCGGGGTTTTGTTATCTCAACGACGTGGTGCTGGCCTGTTTGAAACTCGCCGG
>JANWKE010000031.1 GCA_025451535.1 Verrucomicrobiia bacterium | reverse complement strand
TTGAGAATGCGCCTGGTGAAATTATATTGTTGCTCGAATTTTTTTTCGTCGCCGGGAAAATCCGCTTCCATCTGTTTTTTCTTCCAGATGCCCAGCGAATGCGGCGTGTGCAGATGCGGCACGTCCAACACGTCGCTCAAATGTTGTCCGGCCACCCCCGCGTCCCAGTAATGGCTGTTGATGAAATCGTACTTGAGCTGGTGTTTTTTGATGAAGCGCAGGGTATTTTCGCCCCATTCCGGCAGCTTTTCCGACAAATATTCCTTGGGAATGAAATTGCGCCCGCCACAACGCGCCCGAATGACGCGCACCTGGTCGCTCACCGAATCCATCTCCGGCTGGTCTTCAAACCGCCGCGTCCAGATGTCCACCTCGTAACCCAGTTGCGCCAGTTTTTTGGAAAGTTCCAGCACGTAAACCACCTGGCCGCCGGTGTCCACCGCGCCCAGCGGCGGGTTGGCTGCCACGTAGCCATGCGTGGAAACCATGGCAATCCGCGGCAGGGAACTCCCCGCATTCAAGGTGTCCTTGTCCATCCGGCAAAATTCTCGTTGGTTTTGCCGAAGATATCAACCTCGCAAAAGGAATATTCGGGATTTTTTGAAGTCCGACACGCCGGCAAAATTCAACGACGGGAGCGGCTGTACCACTGGATGCCCACCAACGCGACGAATCCGATCGACAACAAACCGCCGACGGCCAGCGCGCTGCTGTGCGGGATGCCCGGGAAAAATTGCAGGGAAACCGCGCCGACCGCCGGGCCGGCGAAATTGCCCAGCCCAAGGGCCGCCTCGTGGATACCGCCGTGTTCGCCTTTGGTTTTGCCCACGTCCATCGAATAGAACAGCGACGAGTAATAAATCAACCCGATCGCGGCGCCGAAGAAGATTTGCGCCGCCAGCAATATCGCCAGACTCGGCGCGGTGAGAATGAGAATGAACACGATGATGAGCGTGGCAAACGCCGTCACCAGCCAGCGGAACCGGTAATGCCATCCGTTCCAGAACCACAGCGTGCAGAACGTGCCCAGCCGCACAAAGCCCCACAACGAGCAGGCGAATCCCGTCTGCATCGGCGTAAGCTGAAAGCGGGCCGCCAGGGCGGGCAACATGGGAACAAACGTGTTGATGGCAATGTACGCGAACGGATTGGCCAGCCACGCCATGTACAGGAATGCCCTGGCCTTCGCGGGCGAAGGCCGGTTCGGGTCAGGCAGCGCCGCCGGCGCCGGTTCGCGGTCCGCGGCCTGGGTGATGTCCTGGGCATGCTTTTCCAGCCAGAAAGTCAGGGCCAGTTGGGTGAACAGAAGCACGCCGGGCAGATAGAAGAGGATTTTGAATCCAAATTTTTCCACCAGGGTACCACCGATGAAAAGGCCCAGGGCATTCGTGGAGGCCCAGACCACGTTGTAAATGCCAACGGCACGCGTCAGGCCCCGGGCATCTTCGCCTTCGCTCACGAGCGCTTCAATCGTCGGCCAGAGAAAACACTGGCCAATGGTGACAATCGCGGAGGCCAGCAAGACGCCGGACCTGTAGTTGAGTTGCGAGCCGACGGCCAGCGCCAGAATCATCACGATGAAACCAACCTTGAGCGCGGTGAAATAACCGCAGCGTTGTGCGAATCGTCCAGCCTGCCAGGCGGAGAAGAAATAAATAAGACCTATGGCCGCGGCGAAGGCGAGGTTGTGTTTGTTGTCAAAGCCAAACTGGTCCCGCATGAGAAAGTAAACGTAGTAAAAATAGAAGGACACTGAGAAGGAGCCTATGCCTTCCAGTGTGAAACAGGCGGCCTTGAACCGGCGGCCTCTTTTAATGGTCATGGCGGGTTGGGAATCTCACGGATGGCGCTGCGGCAATACCATTTGACGGCGTCCGACATCGGCGGTTGCAACTTATCCAAATCCGCGTCGGAACACCAGCGTATGTCGTGGTGCTCCTCATGCGAGAGCATGGTAGGGACGACCTGCTGGTCGTCCGAGGCCGCGCGGCCGCGCGGCCCTGCCTTCGGTCGCGCCCAATAGATCATGCCGATGTGTTCGTGGGTTTCGCTGATGCGATGGATATCAAGAAAGCGCGGGGCGATGAGCGCGCGGGTGCCGTGACCGGTCGTGGGCGGACGTTCGCCGAGGAGTTCCACGTCCAGCCCGCTCTCCTCCTTCGCCTCACGCAATGCGGCCTGCTCCGGATCCTCGTCCAGTTCGATGTGACCGCCGAGCGGCAGCCACTTGTCAAGTTTGCGATGATGGATCAGCAACACCTTGCTGTCGTGGACGACAAAAATGGCGACGGTGAAATCAATTTTTTCGTGGAGGTGGGCCATCGGAATTTACGATTTACGATTTACGATTTACGATTGTAAAAATTTCACCCATCGCGAAATCAATAATCATAAAGCCCACTGTCCTTCGTATAACCGCCACGGCCGCCGCCTTCCGGGCCGCCCATGAAATCGCCGAGCACGTCGCCCATGTCGGCTTCGATTTTCTCCGGGTCTTCGCCGGCTTCAAGTCGTTTGATGGCCACGTCCAGTTCTTTGGGCACGGAACCGGGCGGCATGAGGTCTTTCATTTTCTTCATCAGGTGCGCCATGTGCCGGGGATTATTCTCGTCCAGGTGTGCCATGTCGCGTTCCATCTCCATCATTGCCCGCTCGACGCGCGGGTCGTCCAGGTCCGGCATGGGCGGTTCGCCGCCTTCGGATTCAGATTTGGCCGCCGGTTCTTTCAGCCTCTTGCTCATGGCGAAGCGGCTCACCTGTCTGGACATTTTTTTATTGCCGCATTTGGGGCAGACGGGCAGGCGGCCGGGAGCCACGCGCTTGGAAAGGAAGCTGTAAATGCGTCGGCACTTCGGGCAGGCAAATTCGTAAATCGGCATACAGGATTCTTGACACGAATTTCACGAATTTTCACGAATTATTTCGCGCAACTTTGCACAATACACAGGATTGCCAGCGCAACTGCCACCAGGATGACGATTCGTTTTACAGGCCACTTTCCACTATCAATAATGCCCCACTGAAATTCTTTTTCCCAGAGATCATCGCCACGCGCATAAGCCTAAAAAATCTGGATGATTTTGTCCTGCCGCAGCGGTGAAGATATTTCTGCGCCGCGAGTCACACCGTTCGTTTCATGCAACAAACCAGACCAGCCTTCCGCGGGCGTGCCAGCCGCAGTCAGGGAATTGTTTTCATCCCGTGAAAAGATGACCAGCGATACGCCGCCGCCTTTAATCGAATCAAACTCTTTGGCCATGGTTTTGTCGTCTGGCGCTTCGATTTTTTTGCCATCCACATCGAGGGTCATGGATTCAGATTGCGGGAAAATTGCCGCTTCACAAAACAAAAACGCCCCGCATTGGGCGGGGCGCTACATCAGAAAATTCCTTTATTTCATCTTGTCGAAATTCTTCTGGAGAATCTGCCAGTCTTTCAGGCCCTTGACCTTTTCCATCATGCCGCGCTGGATTTCCGCTTCCTTCGCGTTTTTGGTCGGCTTGTTGTTTTTGTAGAAAATGCCGAAGTAACCGGGAAAATCCGCCCCGGCCAGCTTGTACGCGGCCAGTTCGTCGGTCACGTCGTGTTCCTTGGGGACCTCCTTGAACACGCCGCCTTTGCGGGGGTTCGCGGCGTCGAACGCACCTTCATAAAATTCCACACATTCACTCAGGCATTCAACGAAGCCGAAGCCGTCGTGGTCCATCGCGGCTTCCATCATCGCCAGCACGTGGTTCGGGTTCGTGGACGTGGTGCGCGCGACGAACGTGGCGCCGGCGGCAATCGCCTGTTTCATCGGGTTGATGGGATAATCCACCGCGCCCCACTGGTCGGTCTTGCTCTTGAAACCGACCGGCGACGTGGGCGAGGTCTGCTTTTTCGTCAGGCCATAAACCCAGTTGTCCATGACCACATAGGTCAACTTGACATTTTTTCGCGAGGTATGGGTGAAATGGTTGCCTCCAATCGAAAAAGCGTCACCGTCGCCGCCAAAAACAAACACGTGCAAGTCCGGCCGTGAAAGGGAAATGCCCGTGGCAAACGGCAGCGCGCGCCCATGGATGTAGTGTACCCCGTGTGCCTGGACAAAATAGGGGAACCGGCTGGAGCAGCCGATGCCCGCGACGGTCGTAATCTTTTCGTGCCAGATTTTGCGTTTCTCGATGAGTTTGAAGTAAAGCGCGAGCACCGAGAAATCACCGCAACCAGGACACCACGTCGGATGGTCGGCGGCAATCTCTTTTTTCGTCAGGCCCTTGCGCTCGGCGCCCGGCGCCGGGGGCGCAAGGGAAGCGTTTTCACGCGCAGGTATTTCAGCAATGGCTTCACTCATAAAAATAATTCATTCACAACTGCAGAGTTTTAGACGGTTTTGGCGGCTCCACCGTTCGAGGACAATTTCATTTTCACCGCGGCGAGAATTTCCTTCACCTTCCACGTCAAGCCGTCGGTTTTGTTGATGCCCCGGATCCGGGGATCGCAAAAACGGGCGCGCAGCAGGCCGCCCAGCTGTCCGTAACCGTAAAGTCCTTCATCGTTCATCTCCACCACGAACACATGATGGAAGCCGGAGAAAATGTTGTCCAAACCGTTTGGCAACGGGTTGAGGTGTTTGATGTGGAGCGACGAAATGCTGTCGCCGGCGCCACGGGCCCGGTCCACGGCTTCGCGAATCGGGCCTTGCGTTGAACCCCAGCCGACGAGCAGGACGTTGCCCTCGGGTGGACCGTAAACCTTCGGCACGGGCACCGTCGCCTGCAGGGCCAGCAGTTTCCTGCGCCGCTTGGCGACCATGGCCTGGTGCATCTTCGGCGCCGCGGTCGGGTGGCCGGCCTCATCGTGCTCGAGGCCGGTCGCAACGGGATATTTGCCGCTGGCAATGCGCGTGCCGGGCACGACGCGCGGGACCACGCCGTCCGGGGTGGTCAAATCATACGGTTTGAAATCGGGCACCGTCGTCAGGTCGGGTGAAATATCCTGGCAGAGTTTTTCGAGGTTCGGTTCTGGAAATGCCTCGATGCGCGTGGCGATGGCCTGGTCGCTCAGGATGAAAACCGGGACATTGTATTTGCGTGCAATGTTGACGGCCTCGATGGCGGTGTAGAAGCAATCCTCGACGTTCGCCGGGGCGAGCACGACACGGGGCGAGTCGCCGTGGCTGCCGAAGCGGGCGATGTTCAGATCGGATTGCTCGACGCTGGTCGGCAAACCGGTGGACGGCCCGCCGCGCTGGACGTCTACAATCACCAGCGGCACTTCCGCCATGACCGCCCAGCCCAGCGCTTCGCTCTTCAGGGAAATCCCCGGTCCGCTGGAGCCGGTGACGGCCACCCGGCCCGCGTAGCTCGCGCCCACGGCCATGGAGATGGAAGCGATTTCATCCTCGCATTGGACGAACGTACCGCCATATTTCGGCAATTCACGCCGCAGCAGTTCCATGATGTCTGACCAGGGCGTAATGGGATAACCCGCGCCGAAACGCACCCCCGCGGCAATCAGACCGTAACCCAGCGCTTCATTTCCGTTCATGACGACCTGGTGCCCGCCCTTGCCCGGGCCTTCGGTGAATTTGAAAGTCTCCAGCAAATTGCCGGTGTTGTAGGCGTAGCCGGCGTGAAACGCCACCAGCGCATTTTTTACGATGCTTTCATCCTTGCCGCCAAAGCGTTCGGAGATCAGTTTTTCCAATTTCGGCACATTGAGGTCGAACATCCGTGCGATGAGGCCAAGGGCGTAAATGTTTTTGCCCTTGTCCTTGGCCGTGCCGCCAATCGCCTCGACGGCCAGCGTGGAAAGGGGAATGCCGACGTGGTGATAGTCCTTTTGCCATTCGGGTTTTGGTTCAACGTGATCGGCATCAAAAAGCACGATGCCCCCTTTTTTGAGCGAACCGATGTGGTCTTCGTAGGAATGCTGGTAAAGCGCCAGCAGCACGTCAGCCTCGTCGCCCGCGCTCAAAACTTCGCCGGACCCGATGCGGACCTGGAAAATGGACGGCCCGCCGGAAATAGTGGCCGGGATCGTCATGAACGTCATGACTTCCTGCTCGCTGCGGCCAGCCAGCCGCGCCAGAAATCCGCCGATGGCCTGGATGCCGTCCTGCGAATTGCCGGCAATGCGGATCACCGCTTCGTTGATTTTCGAAACCTTTGGTGCGCCGCCCGAAGGCGACGCGGTTGCAATTGTGTCACTCATGAATCCTCACAAATAAATATCCAACCAAATTCCAGCCCGGCAAGGTGAGATGCACCTCTGAAGCGAAAGCCGCATGGCACCGTTGCCTTGTCACAGTAAGCTACGCCAAGCAACCGTGTCAAATTCTAATCCTGTGTATATGTATCTAAAAATAAACACCTTACACTAATTAACACCGAGGCGGCCAGAGCGGTGAAAATTAAAATTAGTTTCATTTATAGCCTTGTCCCGGCGGTGGAACTTTTCTTTTGTCATAATGAGCTACTTGCATGGCAATAACGGTTTAGGTTAGCGTCCAACGGAGACCATGACTTTGCAGGAACAGTACGATGACGCCATGTTCGATTTCAGCCGGGGCGACTTTGAGCAGGCCGTTGCCAGGCTCAAAGCGGTGTTGGCAGCGGACGCCGGCCATTTTGACGCGCAACTGGCGCTGGGCATGGCCTACTACCGCCTGGGTGACTGCGCCGCGGCCATTGCCGAAGGTCTCAAGGCGGAACAGCTCCGCCCGCGCGAACAACTGGTTCATACGAACCTTTCGTTGTTCTATATGAAGGCGGGGGACAAACCAAAGGCCGAGCATCACGGCTTGCAGGCGAAAATCGAATCCTGGCGCGCCGAGGCCGCCAAAGCCAAGGAACCGGATCCGAAGGCTGGAGGGGATGCCGAATTGCAGATGGCGCGGCCCAAACCGCCACCGCCGATGCAATTTCCCAGCCAGCCGTGGAAGAAGAAATAAATGCGAGGGACGACGTGTCGCCGTCCGGCAATAAAATCAGGGCCGCCGAAACGGTGACCCACCAAGTATCAAAACATGAAAACCGCCTATGAACTTGCGATGGAGCGTTTGAACAAAAACACGCCGACAAAAAAAATGAGCGAAGCGCAGAAAAAGGAACTTGCGGAACTGGATGCAAAATATGCCGCGAAAACCGCCGAACGCGAGATCGCGTTGCAGGATGAGATCACCAAGGTGGGTGCGGCGGGAGATTTCGAGAAGGTGGGGAAGCTGCAAGAACAATGGGTGGCCGAGCGCAGGAAACTTCAGGTCGAATTGGAAGAAAAAAAAGAACGGGTGCGGCAAGCGGCTCAATAAATAATTGTAAACGTCCTCAAAGTCGGTTTCGAATCTGCCCTCGAAAAGAGATGGTATTTTCAAATCGCTCTGGTTTTGGCAACTCGGAGGGACAACACGAAACGAACTTCGTCGCCGCGAGATTATTACGCCAACAGACGTCCGATTTTGAGGATCAAGCTAACCAGGTTTCAGCCGGCGCCGAGGGGTTCAAAGATTTCGGTTCCGTTCCTGGGCGGAGGCGCGAAGTCCGCTCCACAGTGTTCGCACTTTTCGCGGTCCGCCAGCCGCAGATTTTTGCAGTTGGGGCAGGACTCGCGCGTGGGCCATTCCTGCACGCAGAGAAACCCTAATAGACCGGGCAGGCCAAAAAGCAAATGAAACCCGGCCCACTTCAACTGGCCGCCAACGGTAAAGTGATACCGGCGGCCCTGGCACCAGCCGATTCCGGCATAAACAACCGCCGCCACCACGCTGATCAGAAGGTCTTTCCATGGGAAATTCCGAAAAAAGTCCGTGTCGTAGAGAAAGATCGGGGCGGAATAAAATGCCGGCGGCACGACCGAACGGAGCAATCTTTCGGTCAAAGGCGGTGTCCATCCCTGATTACCTGACAAGGACGGCAGGTTCGTGCTTTCCAGCGCGCCCTGGCCGGCGGCCAGCCAGACGACATGTGAAGGCAGGGTCCACCCCATCAACCGGTTTGTTTCGCCGTTCGCATTGAGCCACAGCGCAAAACGGTTGGTGGCTTCCAGGCAGGAAACCCCAATACCGTTGTAAGCCGGATAGGCCGGCACGTAAGCTGTTTGCCAGACCAGTTTCCCGTCCGGATTCAACAGTTGGACAAATTCCCTGGTAACAATGATGGTGTAATTCCAATCATAACCATTCAAGGAAACATCGAACGCGCCGCCGATGCGATCACGATTCGTGGCTGCAAAAAAGACCCTGGCGGTGCGGTTTTCAAAATTCAATTTATAGACGGCGGTGTCAGTCATGAGCGTCCGGGCCGGATACGATGAATTGTAATAGCCGTTTCCAAAATATCCCTCCTTGCGACTGAAACGGTCGCGCCCGGTCGTGAGACCCGGGGTGAAACCATCTGGACCCAGGCTGCCGCTGAACCGCCGCGACGCAATGTCGTATCCCCATAGCCGCCCATTCCGGTTCCAATACCAGAGCGTATCGGGGGTCTGCCGCCACAAGCTGAAAAAGCGGGAACTGTCCACGTATCGTCCGTGAGGACGCTTCTGGTATTGTGCTTGATCCTCGAAATCGGCCTGGATGCTGGATTCCGAAACCGCAAGCCGGTTGAAATCAGTCAGGGTGATGGGACGTCCGGTCTTTATATCTTTCAGCGGCCTGCCATTCAGTTCCATGATTTGCAACGGTTTGCCGGCTGGTTGGTCCATTTTGTAAATCTCGCCATCTTTGGTCATTTGATACCGCGACCAATGGAAAGACCCCTGGAAAGAACTCGGAACCAGTGACTCAAGCAAGACCATCCCAAACATGACCACAATGAAACCTCCGAACATCAGGGAGGTGACCAGTGCCCGCCGCCCCAACGGCGGCTGGCCATCGTAGTAACCATTGCTCATAAAGCTGCCCCAAGCGGCGCTGGCAACGATCACTCCGCCCAACAGGATCAGGAAGAGCGCCCGCCAAAAATCGGGCACGGTGGCCACCGCCACTGAAACCAGAATGGCCGCGCCCAGACCCAGCCCGCGGCTCGCATACCAGCGGGCCTGCCGCAGACCGGTCAACAATCCCGCAAAATAATAGACGATCCCGGAGAGGAAACAGGCCGTAACCGGCAATACCATCGCCCATTCGAATGGTGCGGCAATGTGACCGGGGATCCTTATCATCAGAATCATGCCCAGCAACGGCAGACCCGCCCCAGCGACATAAAGGCAAAGGCCGGCAATGACCTTGGCGAGGAATATCCTTGTGCGCGAGAGCGGGCGGTGGATTAGGAACGCCCAAAGGTCGCGGTGCCGTTCGTTGTGGATCTGAAACCAGCCAAGGATGGCGCCGAAAATTGCGCAAAACACCATGGCCAGTTTTGGGAAACTGCCCAGCAACGGTTGCGCAACGGTGTCGTCTCCAGCCCAGCCTGCTTGTCCCAGGGCCAGATTGGCATAAAATGCGGTGCAGCTGTGGTAGGCCTGCACCAGCAAAAACATGAAGATGCCAAAACCGATGACGGCCAGTATGAAATTCTCCCGCAATTCCTTTCGAATCAATGTCTTCATGGTTGCGCCTCCGTTTCCGAGAGGATGAATGATTTCTCGCCCCGCTCACCCAGATAACTGATGAACGCATCCTCCAGGCTGATGGGAACCCTCTCCATTTCCACCGGGGCCAGGGCTCGCAACGCCTGTTCCGTTGCGCCGTTGTAATTGACGCACGTCAGCCGGAGTTCCCCTTCCGACCGGAAGGCCTGCAACAGTCCCGGAATTTCGGGCAGGGGCGGCGGCGGGCCGGGAAATCGGAGCTTCACCTGCTGCACGCTCTTCCGAAATGTTTCCAACGGGCAGCAGACGCGCAGAACACTTCGATCCAGGATGGCAATATAATCGGCCACCCGTTCCACGTCGGCCAGTTGGTGCGATGAAAAGAAAATCGTCCGGTCCGAGCGGCGGGTGAGATAAATCATGGACTCGACCAGCGACCGGCACGCCACCGGATCCAGCCCCTGCGTCGGATCGTCCATAATCAACAACTCCGGCTCGGGCGCCAACGTCAGGCCCAGGCTGAGACCCGCCCGCTCGCCCCGCGACAGGTCCTTCACCCGGCTGGTCATTCTGAGGTGGAAATGTCCGACGACGCCGCGAAAGATTTTTTCATTCCACCGGGGATAAAACTGCGATTGGAAATCGCCGCACTCTTTGACGCTCATCCAGCCGTAGAGCTGATGCTCCTCGGTCAGATATCCGATGCGCGCCCGCGCTTGCGTGGGCAGGTGGCGGATGTCATGGCCGAGGATGGCGCCCTCGCCCCGCGTCGGCTGCAACAATCCCAGCAGCAGGCGTATCGTGGTCGTCTTCCCGGAACCGTTGCGCCCCAAAAAGGCAAAGACACTTCCCCGGGGCACCTCCAGGTTCAGTCCTTCGACGGCCGGCTTGCCGCCAAAGTATCGGGTCAGACCGCGGGTAAGAATAACGGGTTGTTCATTCATTGTCTGGCTTGCCTCCCTTCACCTGTTTCCACTGGCCGAGTTTCTTCTCGAATGCGTCCTTCAGTTGTTGATGCGTAAAATTCAGGGCCATCGCCTCGCCGACGGCCGCGTCGATCAGCGGCTCCAAACGTCTCCAGGCCTCCTCGGGGGTGAACACTTTTCGTTTGCGGGTGATGAAGACGCCGCGACCGGCCCGTGATTCGATCAATCCGTCCCGGGTCAGATCGGCATAAGCGTGAGCGATGGTGTTCGGATTCACGACCAGCTCCTCTGCCAGGGCGCGGACGCTCGGGAGCTGGTCGTCCACGGCCAGCCTGCCGGTGACGACGGCCTGCCGCACTTGATCGCTGATCTGCTTGTAGATCGGGACCCGCGAACCGGTGCTGATGACAATACTGAAGCTCACTGTACTATTACATATAGTACACTTGGCCGGAAATGTCAATCGCCTTTTTTTGAACGATGGTTCCGACCGGTTTTTGAAATCCCCGGTAACTCTGGTGCGCGCGAGAGGACTTGAACCTCCAACCCTTTCGGGACCAGATCCTAAGTCTGGCGCGTCTGCCATTCCGCCACGCGCGCGATCCGCAATAAATTGCGCCCCGGGCCATGGAATCTCAAGCCCGCTTTTGGGGGTCGGCGATGACGGTTTTGCCTTGAGCCAACGCGCGATTGCGCCTATCCCATGGTTCGTTTAGGTTCGCACCATGTCATTTGGGAATCGTCTTTGGTCTGGCGTGTTTGCCGTTTGGATCGGGATCACGTTGAGCGGCTGCCTGCCGTCAGGCCAAAATCAATCCGATGAGGAAAAAGAGCCGCATTACGTTCTCGGTCTGAGCCGCGTCAATGCGATGGATTACCAGGGTGCCATTCAAGCATTTGCAGAGTCATTGGAGGTAAATCCGCATTCGGCCGCGGCGCATTTTCAACTGGCCATGCTTTACGAAAACAAGGAGCCCGATCCGGCGGCGGCGATTTATCATTATCAGCAATACTTGAAATTCAATCCGGACGCGGGCAATGCCGAGATTATCAAACAGCATATCGCCAGTTGCAAACAGGAGCTTGCCGCCGATGTGATGCCGCTGCCGAGTACGCCCGCCGCGCAAAAGCAAATCAACCAGTTGATCGAGCAAAACCAGAAGTTGCAGGATGAGGTCAACAAATGGCGCGCGTATTACGCAAGCCAACTGGCGGCCAAAAATCAGGCTTCTCCGGCACCCGGTCCTGATGCGGCGCAGTCTTCCGCAAATCCAGTTTCATCGCCGTCGGCGCAAAATGTCACCGTCCCGGCCGGCCAGGCGGCCGGAGATCGTTCAGCGCGTTCGACTGCGTCAAAGGCAACAACACGGACGCACATGGTTGCCCCCGGGGAAACGGCCGTCCGTATCGCGCGCCGGTACGGTGTTTCACTGGATGCCTTGCTGGGCGCCAATCCGGGCCTGGAACCCCGGCGGATGCGCGTCGGCCAGGTCCTGAACATACCCGCATCATGACCGCCATATGATTTCCCGCATTACATTCCTGGTTATTGCCGTTTTTTGGATCGCGATGAATGTGCTGCTGTGGCGTGCGGAATACGTTTCGCATGGCACAGGGGTTCGCGTGCCCGCAGCCCTGGTCTGGCAGAAAATTTTAACCGCGCCGGACATTTCCTCGCTGACGGTCTTTCAGGATGGCCAGCGAATCGGCTTCTGCGAATTTTCCACGAGTATCGAACAGGAAATGGCCACGTTGGATGAAG
This sequence comes from Verrucomicrobiia bacterium, assembly GCA_025451535.1. Taxonomy (GTDB): domain Bacteria; phylum Verrucomicrobiota; class Verrucomicrobiia; order Limisphaerales; family UBA11358; genus UBA11358. The sequence continues at coordinate 9,702 of JANWKE010000031.1, read as the reverse complement.
GCAAACCCGTACCCGAAACCATCAATACCCGCGCGGGCTATCAAATTCGATTTAATGGGAACGTGGGCCTTGGCGATTTTACCAACCGGGTGACGTTTAACGGCCTCCTGAAATTTTCGCACAGGCGCGAGTGGCGTGAATTAAATCTGAAAGTGTCTTCGCATTTCGCCACCGTCGAGGTTCACTCGCTGGTTGACGAACAAAATGTTCAACTGACCATCACCAGCGACGAAATCAGCACTGAGCGCGTGTTCAGCTTCGACGACTTAAAAAACCCGAATGCATTATGGCATGCGTTCGCCGGGAATCTGGGCGGCGAATGGGCCGACGACCTGGATTTCGCCCCGGTTTTCCAGACACCCGCCGTGCATGCGCAAGACATTCATTGGGAGGCACATCTTGACCGGCTGACCATGGGCAGGGAACTCGTACCGGCCTATCGCCTGGAAACCAGCGTGCTTGGCCATCCCATTGTCATCTACGCCAGCACGCTGGGCGAAATCTTGCGCGTCGAGCTGCCCGGCGGCGTGATTGCATCATTCGATCAATTGGGCAACCCTTGAAGCGCACGCCATGATTGAAATAGTCCATCTCGTCAAAAAATTCGGGGACCTCGTCGCGGTGGACGACGTGACCCTGACCATTCCGCGTGGAGAATTCTTTGCCGTGCTCGGCCCCAACGCCGCCGGGAAAACGACGACGTTGAAAATTCTCACCGGCTTGATGAACCCGACTGCCGGCTGTGCGCGCGTTTGCGGCTTTGACGTGCAGGGAAACCCGCTCGAGGCGCGCCGCCGCCTCGCTTACGTGCCGGATTTTCCCTTCCTCTACGACAAGCTGACCGCGCGGGAATTTTTCCGTTTTACCGGGCAGTTGTTCGGCATGGCCGATTCGCAAATCGAAACCAATGCGGAGGGCTTGATCGCCCGTTTTCATCTGGCCGATTTTGCGAATCTCCCGCTGGAGAGCCTGTCGCACGGTACACGCCAGCGGGTGGCCATCGTGTCCGCGCTGTTGCACGACCCGGAAGTGTTTGTGATTGACGAGCCGATGGTCGGTCTCGACCCCCAGCACGCGCGCGTGGTGAAAGATGTGCTCAAGGAACGCTCGCTCGCGGGTATGACCGTCCTGATGTCCACGCACGAACTGAGCGTGGCCGAGGAAATGGCCGACCGTATCGGTATCATCAACGATGGAAAATTGGTGGCTGTGGGCTCGCGCGAGGAGTTGCGCAAATTAAGCGGTGCGTCCGGAGCGTTGGAAGAAATCTTTCTGACGCTCACAACGAACAAAAGCGAAGCGTGATTTCAACTCCGGCTCGCGGCTCGTCTCTCAATCTCCATGGTAAAAAATTCTGTTGGGAGGGATGGTGTGCCGCCGTGCCGGCCGCCTGAACGCAAGTTTGGATATCGCTCCGGGTTTTGTTGTGCCATTGCAACGCTTTCTTTTGCATTGACGGATTGTAGTCTTGTGCCATTCTGTCACTTTAAAACATTGATTTTGTTCAATGGCCGCGCCCAAATCCAGTTTTCTTGACAAGGTGCTAGGCCGCATTGGGCGGCTGGACGCCGAAGGGTTGCAGACGGTAGTCCAGCGACTGGCGCGGGAACGCAGTTTTCTGGAGACGCTGTTCAATACCATCGAAGACGGCGTACTCGTCGTGGATGAGCAGGGTCGGGTCCTTTACTTCAATCAGGCGGTCACGCGCCTGTTGGGCTTGCAGCCAGGAGTGGAAGGCCAGCACGTCACACGCTTTCTGCCCGAACTCGACTGGGCAGAGCTCTCGCGCTTTGACCGCCAGGGTGGCGGTCATGTCGCCCGGCATGAATTTGAAGTGGATTACCCGCGTCCGCGCTTTTTACGCCTCTACTCCGCGCCGCTCGACGGCGAGGCCACGGGCAGTTCCGGCGTCGCGCTCATTTTGCACGACGCGACCGAAACACGGCAGAAAACCTACGAGGCCATCGAGAGCGAGCGCGTCCAGGCGCTCACATTGCTGGCCGCCAGCGTCGCGCACGAAATCGGAAATCCGCTCAACGCGTTGCACATTCATTTGCAGCTCATGGAGCGGGAATTGAAGAAGGCCGGTCGCGCGCCCGGTTCCCGATCCTCGACGCCTGACCTTCGACGTCTTGAACAATACCTCGACGTGGCCAAGGGGGAAATCAACCGGCTGGATTACATCATCACACAATTTTTGCAGGCGATTCGTCCCGTGGCGCCGCAATTAAAACCGGCTTCCGTAAACGACGTGGTTGAAAAAACCCTCGACTTGCTCCAACCGGAACTGGGCAATCGCGGTCTGACCGTGAAAACCAAATTCGCGCGCCGGCTGCCGGCGGCACCCTTGGACGCGACGCAGATACAACAGGTTTTGGTGAATCTCATCAAAAACGCGATGCAGGCGATGACCAAGGGCGGCACGCTGACGTTACAGACCGGCGAGGGCGCGGACGGCGTATGGGTGAGCGTGGCCGATACCGGCGGCGGCATTCCCGAGGAGCAAATCAACCGCATTTTCGAGCCGTTTTTCACGACCAAGAAAAGGGGTACCGGCCTGGGCTTGATGATCGTTCAGCGCATCGTGCGCGCGCACGGCGGCCGGATCGAACTGGAGAGCCACGCGGGCCGGGGCACGACGTTTCGGGTGTGGCTGCCATTACACGAGCGCCAGCCGCGATTGTTGCCGGAAGGCACCATGGAAACTCAACGCCGAAATCTGTGACGGAAAAACCGACATTGCTGATTGTAGACGACGAGAAGCCAACACGCGACGGGTTGCGGGCGGCGCTGGAAGAGCGTTATGACGTGTATGTGGCCGAGGATGCCAAGGCCGCCGGCGAATTGCTCGAACGCGAGAACTTTGACGTGCTGCTCACGGATTTCCGCCTGCCCAGCGAGGACGGCATGAAATTGATTGCGCGCGCCAAATCGCTGGCCCGGCCGCCGATCTGCATTTTAATGACGGCCTACGGCTCGGAGGAGCTGGCCGTGGAGGCGATGAAACGCGGGGCGGACGATTACATCGCCAAAGGCCGGTTGCAAATCGACGAACTGGAGATGCGCATCGCGCGCGCGTTGCGCCGGCAAAACCTCGAAACGGAAAACGTTTCGCTGCGCCGGCAGCTCGACACCCGGTTCGGCCTGGAAAACATCGTCGGCAAATCGCCGGTGATGGAGGAAATTTTCGAAATTATCCAGCAGGTGGCGCCGTCGCGCGCCACGGTCCTGCTCACGGGCGAGAGCGGTACGGGCAAGGAGCTCGTGGCGCGGGCAATTCACCAGCTCAGCCCGCGTGCCAGGCAGCCGCTGGTGATTGTGCACGGCGCTGCCCTGGTGCCAACCTTGCTGGAAAGTGAATTGTTTGGGCATGAAAAAGGCGCGTTCACCGGCGCGTACGAACGGCGCATCGGCCGTTTCGAGCAGGCCCAGGGCGGCACGCTGTTTCTCGATGAAATCGGCGAGATTGACGCGGCCATTCAAGTAAAGCTGCTGCGGTTTCTGGGCGAGCGGACATTTGAGCGCGTCGGCTCGAACAAGACGCTGACGACAGACGTCCGGCTCATTACGGCGACGAACAAAAATCTGGAGGAACAGGTCAAAGCCGGGACCTTTCGCGAGGATCTGTTCTTCCGGCTGCGCGTCGTGGAAATCCATTTGCCGCCATTGCGGGAGCGGGCGGGGGACATTCCGCTGCTGGCGCAAAGGTTTTTGCGCGAGTTTGCGCAGGAGAACGGCAAGGCGGTGAACGAATTTACCGCGGACGCGCTCGAACGGCTGATGAAATATGCCTGGCCGGGCAACGTGCGTGAGTTGCGCGCGGCTATCGAGCACGCGGTGGTGTTGTGCCGGGGCGAAAAGATTGCGGCGCGCGATTTGCCGCCGTCGGTACGCGGTGGTTCAGGCGAGCACTCCAGCGAGGCGCCCTTGTTCGCACGAAATGATTTGACAGTGAAGGAGGCGGAGAAACAATTAATCATTCGCGCCTTGAAAGAGACAAATGGGAATCGCACACTGGCCGCCGGGAAAGTCGGCATGAGTCGGCGGACATTCCATCGCAAACTGCACACGTATCACCTGGAAGGGTTCTAATTATGCCATCCTTACAAGACTGGATTCATAAACTCGAAGAGGGCGGCGGGGTGCGCCATTTGAAGACCGCCGCCTTTTGTGTCGCGATTCTCTTCCTGATGCTCATCTATAATTGGTTCGCCTACCGCAATTTCGCCACGCCGGAAGCGATGGACTCGGCACAACTGGCGCGGAACCTCGCGGAAGGCAAGGGCTATACCACGTTGTGCATCCGCCCCTTCAGCCTGTATCTCGTACAGAGCCATAACCAGGCCAAGGCGGCGGATGCTCTGGCCAGCGCCGGCACGGATTTCGCGCAAATCAAAACCGCGCACCCGGACCTGGCCAACCCGCCGGTGTACCCGCTGGTGCTGGCTGGCCTGATGAAGGTGCTGCCGTTTCATTACCCGTTGGACCTCAAGAGCGCCTTCTGGAGCAGTGGCGGAAGTTTCTGGCGCTACGAACCGGACTTTCTGATTGCGTTGTTTAATGAAGTGCTTTTGCTGGTGGTGGTGGTGCTGACGTTTTTTCTCGCCCGGAAATTGTTTGATACAAACGTGGCATGGCTTTCGGCCATTCTGGTGCTGGGTTGTGATTTGCTATGGCGGTTCAGCGTATCCGGCCTGTCCACGATGTTGTTGATGATCATTTTCATCGGGCTGACCTGGTGCATCCTGTATATCGAAGAGGCGGCGAATGATCCGCAGGCGCCGCTGGGCTGGCTGCTCGGTCTGGCCATCGCGGCCGGTGTAGTGACGGGCGCGGGCGCGCTCACGCGATATGCTTTTGGCTGGTTGATAATTCCGGTGATAGTTTTTTTAATTCTTTTTGGCGGGCCGCGCCGGGCGTTTTGCGCGCTGGCGGCTTTCGGTGCGTTTGCGCTGGTGCTGGCACCCTGGATCATTCGCAATATTGCCATCAGTGGTACGCCGTTCGGAACCGCCGGTTTTGCCATCGTCGAAGGGACAGGTGCGTTCCCGGGGTTTCAATTGGAGCGTTCCATTAATCCTCATCTTTCGGATGCATTGGGATTGACCCTTTATTTGCATAAATTTTTAAACAACACGCGCACCATTCTGCAGGACAGTCTGCCCAAACTGGGCGGCAGCTGGGTGGGCATGTTGTTCCTGACCGGTCTGCTGTTGAGTTTCCGCAGCCTAGCCGTGCGGCGGATGCGCTATTTTTTGCTGATGTGTCTGATGATCTTCATCGTGACGCAGGCATTGGGGCAAACGCAGCTCTCGGTGGAATCACCTGAGGTTAATTCCGAAAATCTTTTGGTGTTGTTGACGCCGCTGGTGTTTATTTACGGCGTAAGCCTGTTTCTCATCCTCCTTGACCAAATGGTGCTGCCGCTCCGCGAATTGCGGCTGGTGGTAAAAGTCGTATTTGTGGGGTTATGCTGTGCGCCGCTGATTTTCGCACTGTTGCCCCCCAGGACGAGGCCTGTGGTTTATCCCCCTTATTACCCGCCGGACATCCAGACGATTGCCGGTTGGATGAGGCCAAACGAGTTGATAATGAGTGACGTGCCATGGGCGGTTGCATGGTATGGCCAGCGCCAATCCGTCTGGCTGACCATGAACTACCAGGATGACTTTTTCGCCATCAATGATTATTTAAAGTCCGTCCAGGCCCTTTACCTCACGCCCGAGACGATGACTGCTCCATTCGGGTCCGATTGGGTGCGCCCCGACCAACACACCTGGGGTAACTTTATTCTCCAGGCCGCGGCACAAGAAAAAATTCCGGTCACTTTCCCCTTGAACCACGCGCCACCCGGCTTTTTCCCGGAGCGCCTGTTCCTGACCGATTCAGAACGTTGGAAATTGCAGAAATAAATTCCGGCTGCGCCGGTTCGGAACTCACCGGATGGCACGCTGCAGCCGGTCGGCGATCGCTGACCATTCCGGCAAATCCGGCGGCGCTTCCACCACAATCCATTCCGCGCCGGCCTCGTCGCAGCGGTGCAGTTCGGCATAAATCGCCCGCGCAAACGCCTCCGCGTCGTGCGGAATCACACACACATTCGCAAGCGGGAGGCTCGATGGAATCCGGGTATGGGCAATGAGGTGGCACGTGCCCGGTGCCACGCGTAACGCGGCCAGTTGTGCCTTCAGATCCGTCTCGTCGTTCCAGTTCAGCACCAATAATTTTGCCTTCGGCGCGTAATGTCTTTTCAGCCGGCCGGGGCTCGGAAGCGGGGAATGGGAGCCCTGGGCTTTGGATTTCAGGCTTTGGATTTCGCCGCCGCGGACGGCGGCGAGTGATTCAGCGTGAATCATGCCCGGGCGCAAAATTTCCGGCGGCCCCGTTCTGGCACGCAAAAGCGGGGTTAAATCCAGCACCGTGGATTCAATGCCCACCTGTGACTGGCCGCCGTCAATAATCAGAGAAATTTTGCCGCCGAGTTGTTTGCGTACATGCCCGGCGTTGGTCGGTGAAACCTGGCTGGACAAATTCGCACTGGGCGCCGCCAGCGGAAAACCACATTCGCGAATCACCGCTTGAATGAGCGGATGACCTGGCCACCGCACGCCGACGGTCGGACCGCCGGCAGTCACAATGTCGGGAATTTCCTTTGTGCGCGGCAACACCAGCGTCAACGGACCAGGCCAGAATGCTTTCGCCAGCTTGTTTGCATCCGCTGGCCAATCGGCAACGCAATGCTTCGCCATTTCGACACTGGCGACATGAACAATGATTGGATTATTTGCCGGCCGGCCTTTGATTTGGAAAATTTTGGCAACGGCCTTTTCGTCCAGCGCGTTGGCGGCAAGGCCGTAAACGGTTTCCGTCGGCAGCGCAACCACCTCGCCCGCCCGTACCAACTCCGCTGCGCGTTTTACGGCGGCCTGAAAGAGCGCAGGCGTGTGCGTGGGCAGAATTTCGGCGGTCACGCGCTATTCATAGCGCAACGCGTCGATGGGGTCGAGCTTGGAGGCCTTCCACGCGGGATAAAACCCGGAGATGATGCCGACAATCGTGCTGGAAATGAACGCAATGACGATCCAGAGGCTGGGAGTGACGGTGGGCCAGTCCTTGAGGGAGGCGATGAGCCATGAAAAGGTCATGCCGCTGGCGATGCCGATGGAACCGCCGATGGCGCTCAACGTCACGGCCTCAATCAAAAATTGCACGAGGATGTCCGCCCCGCGCGCGCCCACAGCCATGCGGATGCCGATTTCGCGCGTTCGTTCGGTCACGCTGACGAGCATGATGTTCATGATGCCGATGCCGCCGACGATGAGTGAGACGGCGGCGACACCCGCGAGCAGGAATCCCATGGTGCGCGAAGATTCCGACACCCGTTGCATCAAGTCGGCCTGGTTGCGCACGGTGAAGTCCGGTTCCTTGCTGCGATGCCGCGTCGTCAGCAGGTCGGTGATTTCATTCTGTGCCTGAACGATGTCCTTGTCGCTGGAGGCCTCCACCAAAATATCATTCAAAAACGTGCGCGTCGTGATCCGATGCATGTGGCTGGTGTAAGGAACGATGACAATATCATCCTGGTCCTGGCCAAACAGATTGAATCCTTTCGGAGTGAGCACGCCGACGATTTGAAACGGGATGTTCCGGATGCGCAGGGTTTCTCCGAGTGGATTTTCACCGGGAAACAACTGGTCAACGACGGTTTTGCCGACGATGGCGGATTTGGCGAGGCTGCGCACGTCTTGGTCGCTGAACATGGAGCCGCTGGTGATGGTGCGATTGACGATCTGCGGATAGTCCGGCGATTCGCCCATCACCTGGGTGTTCCAATTCAGGCCGTTGGCAAGAATTTGTTCGCGGTCGCGGACTTCCGGGCTGACGGCGAGAACGTGCGGCAACTGGGCGATCGCCTTGGCATCCTCAACCGTCAGCGTCGGCGCGCTGCCCCAGCCGCCGCGCATGGCACCGCTGGTGAAATTGCCGGAAAAAACCGTGACCACATTTTCGCCCAGGCTGGCGACCTGGTCCTCGACCTGTTTGGTGGCGCCCGTGGTGAGGCTCACCGAGCCGATGACGGCGCCGACGCCAATGATGATGCCGAGCATCGTCAGCAGGGAACGCATCTTGTTCCGGCGCAGCGCACGACCGGCGATTTTCAGCGAGGCAAAGATTCTCATGACGCGAGTTTGACGGCTTGTTGCGCCGCGCGAAGCTGTTGCAATTCCATTTCCGCGTTCAGACGACTGGCCACCGCCGTGTCGCTGACAATGACGCCGTCGCGCAAAATCACGTTGCGCCGGGTGTAACGCGCAATGTCCAGTTCGTGCGTGACCATGACAATGGTGATGCCCTGGTCGTTGAGCTTTTGGAACACCCCCATGATTTCGATGCTCGTCTGGCTGTCGAGGTTGCCGGTCGGCTCGTCGGCGAGCAGGAGCGACGGCTGGTTCACCAGAGCGCGGGCGATGGCGACCCGCTGCTGCTGACCGCCGGAAAGCTGATTGGGGTGGTGATCGGCGCGCGAGCCGAGACCGACGAGTTCGAGCGCGTGCATGGCGCGCTCGCGCTGTTCGCGCGAGTGAATGCGATGGCGGTGGTAAAGCATCGGCATCTCGACGTTTTCCAGCGCCGAGGTGCGCGAAAGCAGGTTGAAACCCTGGAAGACAAAGCCGATTTTTTCGTTGCGGACATCTGCGAGCGCATCCCGATCAAGCGTGGAAACGTCAATGCCATCGAGCAGATAATTGCCGCCGGTGGGACGGTCCAGCGCGCCGATCATGTTCATCAGCGTGCTTTTGCCGGAGCCACTCGCGCCCATGAGCGCCACGAATTCGCCCGGAAAAATCTCCAGCGTGATCCCGCGCACCGCGTGGACATCCACTTCGCCGGTGTGATACACCTTGTGGATTTCCGCAAGCTTGATGACGGGGTTGGTCTGCACGGGAAAATTTGAAATCAAATCAGCGTCGGCGCGGGAAACCGCCGCCAAACGGATTGGACGCCCCGGCGGTCTGCAGGCCGGTCACCATCAGGCCGGTGATCACCTGCGCGCCTTCGTCCAGTCCCGAAAGCACCTCGGTTGAGATGCCGTCACTGATGCCGGACCGGATTTGCACCGCCTGCAACTTCGCATCGTCACCCGTGCCCGAAAGCACATACACCGTGTGAAAAAACGGGTGATCGCCATGCCCGCGCCCGCCGCCGCGACGGCCGCCCGGAGTGCGGGCCAAATTACCGCCGTTGGTCGCCGGCGCAGCTCGGGTCACAGCCGAGTTGGTCAGCACCACGGCATTTTCCGGCGGACGGAAACGCAGGGCACCATTCGGAATGGTCAACACATTTTCATGCTGGGCGACGGTAATCGAAACATCCGCTGTCATCCCGGGCTTCAATTTGTAATCCGAGTTCGTCACGCCGATGACGCAGTCGTAAGTGACGACGTTGTTTACCGTCGTCGGCGAATTGCGCACCTGCGTGACTTCGCCATGAAACGTCCGGTCGGGATACGCATCCACCGTAAACATCACTTCCTGTTTCTCGGCGACCCCGCCAACATCCGCCTCCGCCACGCTCGAATCAATCTGCATTTTCGTCAGGTCGTTCGCGATTTGGAACAACGTCGGTGACTGCAAACTCGCGGCCACGGTTTGGCCGACATCCACCGCCCGGGAAATAACAATGCCATCCACCGGCGAATAA
>JANWKE010000030.1 GCA_025451535.1 Verrucomicrobiia bacterium | reverse complement strand
AGGTTGAGCTGGGACGGGAATCCCACGCGTTGCGGACGGAGACGCTGACCGGAAAAAACCAAAACCGCTTTTAGAAAAAAATGAAACCCTTCACTTAGTGCTTGACCGATGAACCCTCATAGGAGGCCACACGGTCATAAATCACTTCGCTTTCCCCTTTCAGGCTCATACCAATATTCCAATCCCTTACGGCTCCGAAGCCCGCTGGAACCGCGAAGAACTAAACGTATGAACTGCCTTGCAAGGCTGAAGAAAGAATGCTCGCGCGCCTTGCGCCCGGAAGTAACCACCGTCTCGGCCAAAATGGCAAACCTTCCCTGCCGCTTGAGAGCAGCGACAAACACCACCTCTTCCGCCGCGAAATAATTCTCATCGAAACCGCCCGCCGTCTGAAAGGCACTGCGAGTGCAGAACAGGAAAGTTCCACTCGGCAAAAAGCGCACCAGGCGCACCGCAGGTTCTATAAACGGTTCTGTCAGTCTGAACCACCAAGGTAGCCATCCCTCGAATCGCGGCACACAACCACCGCCGATCGCACCAGCCCGAATCGCGTGCAAAGCCGATTGAATGGCAGGGGCGTTCGTCAATGTGTCGGCATCCACAAAAAATAGAATGTCACCGTGAGCCTGCTGCGCGCCGGTATTGCGAGTGGCCGCAATCTGCCGGTGCTCCACGCGAACCACCTGCGCGCCCTGCTGTCGGGCGATCGAGGTAGTGGCGTCACTGGAAGCATCATCTACAACAATGATCTCATGCGGCTCGCCAAGAGATTCCGCCCCGTTGCGAATGGCGGAAACACATCGGCCAACCCAAGCTTCCTCGTTGTGCGCTGGAACGATGAACGAAATCATTTATTAGCGTGTAGTGCGGCCTAACGATCCCAAGAAGGCATGAGTTGAGTTGGAGATCGCGACGGGGGACGACTCCTGTATATGAAAAACACATTCAACCATGCCTTAAGCACAACAAGTACGCTCCCCCCTTCTGAAACGCAAGCCCGTACCCAGCAGCTCAAGCTGGGAGTGGACTGGCACGCCGACCACTTCCGGGTGGTGCGGATGTGCGATGGCCAATCGCCGCAACCGGCCCAACGGTTTACGCCGGCCAGTTTCCTGCCTTTCGTGCAAAAACAGCTCACCCTGGCCGAGCCAGCCACGTGCCACACGCTACGTCACTGTTTTGCCACCCACAAAATTGGAAGCGGGCTATGACATTCGGACAGTCCAGGAGCTGTTGGAGCACCATGACATTGCGACGACGATGATTTACACACATGTCATGGTTAAACCCGGCATCGGAGTAAGAAGCCCGTTGGACGGCGTTTAGGGTCCGGGTCTGGGATCCGGCACCGGGACAAACCGGAAGATGGGAGATGGGCGTTTGGAATATTCAACATTCAACATCGAATGGTACAGCAGGACGCGGAGAGGCGAAGCTCACCTGGTCAGAGTGCCTGAATTGAGAGAAATATCCGATGGAGGAAAATCGGACGGGCTGCTCCCGAGGATCTTGTTCGGGAGATTGCCCATCTTCAGGTCAAGCGTGCCGCCAGTGGCGATGTCCGCGTGTCGGAACCAGACGCGGTTGCTCGGCTTACCGTTTAACCGGAAACTCTGAATGTATTTGTTATCCGCGGAATTATTCCGAGCGGTGATGCGAATGGATTTTCCGTTCTTGAGGCGGATGGTAACACGATCAAAGACCGGGCTGCCGAGGCAATAGGCCGGCACGCCGGGAACACCCGGATAAAAACCCAGCATCCCGAATACGACCCACGAACTCATGCCGCCGCCGTCTTCGTCACCGGGAATGCCGAGTAGCGTGTCCGTGAACCAGGTGTCCAACAACATGCGGACGTGTTTCTGCGTCTTCCATGGCTCACCGAGATAGTCATAAAGATAAGGAATCAGGAAGCTCGGCTCGTTCCCCATCGAAAACTCTCCCACCATCCCGGTGGAGTCCGGGAACAGGCCGTAGAATTTATAGCGCGGTGCGCCGAGGTCTTCGCGGAAAAGCTGGTCCAGTTTCGCCTCGGCCGCCTTCGTCCCGCCCATCAACGTGAACAACCCTTGCAGGTCGTGTTTTACATCCCAGTCGTAGGTGTAGCCATTGTTCTCGGTGAAATAATTGCGTCCGCCGCGGCCGGTTGGAAATTTCGGATCATACGGCTCAACCCAGTTTCCGGCGGCATCCCTGGGCCACATCATATCCTTGTCCACGCGAAAGACGTTGGTGTAATAACGCGCCCGCTTAAGGAACAGGGCTTGGTCGGCTTTATTGCCCAAAACGCCGGCGAGTTGCGCGAGGCACCAGTCGTCAAAGCTGTTGTCCAGCGTGACCGAAACCGCCTGGCGCAATTCGTTCGGGTTGACTTCGGCAACGGTTTCCTTTTCACCCGGGTCCAACGCCGGCAGATAACCGTGTGCATTGTAAAAATCGTCGAGCGTAGTCTTCGGGCCGTTGCGCCAAGGCAACAGCGTGGCGTCGAGTGAATTTTTCTGCAGCCCGGCATAGGCGGTTTTCAAATCAAAATTGCGGATGCCCTTGAACCACGCGTCGGCCATCCACGCAGCCGCGTGATTGCCAGTCATGCACGGATTGTCACCCCAAAGCACGGCGAAGGAGGGCATCCAGCCGGATTGCTCGTACATCCGAATGTAAGATGAGATTTCGTCCGACTCCATGTCCGGGTTCAGGATTTCCATGAGCGGCAGTTGCGCCTGGTACAAGTCCCAAATCCAGTTGTCCACGTAAAATGGGCGGGGGTCGTCATGCACGCGGTGGTCGAACGCGCTGTAATACCGGCCGTCTTCGGTAATGCAAATCATCCGCTCGTAGCAGCGGTAAAGGGCCGTGTAGAAGACCCGCTTTTGCGCGAGGGTGCCGCCTTCCACTTTGATCTGGCCGAGCACATCGTTCCAACGTTGGCGGGCCCGGTCGCGGATTTTGTCAAAGTCCCAGCCGGGAATTTCCTCATGCAGATTCCGGCGCGCCTGCTCAACACTGATGAACGAGATGCCGTACCTGAAGTCGAGTTGAGAGCTGGCCAACCGCGCCGTCAGCCGGCCCTGGTCCCCTGCCCGGCTGGACTGGACGGAAACCGGCGCGCTGAACTCGCCGTAAACATAAGCCGCCATGCCGTTGAAATGTTCAACACCGGAAACGGCATTGTTCCTTTCCACCTGCATTTCACCATGCAAACGAGTGGCCAGAAGCACGGTTGCTTTGCCGGGCGGAAAGGTGAATCGGAAACAGCCGCAACGCGCCGTCGGTGTAAATTCGATCTGAATATCCGAGTCGTCCAGTCGAACGGAATAATAATAGGGCGTGGTTTGTTCCTGGTCATAGGCCTCCGGTCGCGACCATGCGCCTTCGTCCGGCGCACCGACACATGGCATCAGCCAGAATAATTCGCCGAGCCGGTGCGAAATGATGGTAAGCGGAAAGGAATGAATCTGGTCATCGGTCGCGTCTTTGCGGATCGGGTACACGCGCACCATGCTGTTCGGCAGGGAAACGGTCGGGCGGGTTGGCTCCAGCAAATATCCAATGCCGCCGATGGTCGGGTCAACGTATTCGACCTGGGCGGAGGCGGAGTTCAGCCAGAGCAGAAAACCGGCTGCCGGCAGAGCGGCACGAAATATTTTATCCATAAACATGATCGAGTTTGGAAATTATTTTACGACGACGTTTCAATTCGGTGATTTTCCCGAATCGGAGCTGTGGAGGCTCAAGTCTATCTGATCGGGAATTTCCCCCAGGTCGTAAAAGCGGTGCTCGATGGCATGATTGCGCACGATGACGACCTGGATTCCGGATTGGGAACCGCCGAGTGGTTTGCCCAGCGCACCCGTCGTGACAATTTCCAGCGAGCCATCGTGCGCCACGGTGTTACGGTGATAATGCCCGCCGAAGACCGCCTCCACGCCGAATTCATGGAACAGGGCAAGATACGCGGCGCGGCGCTCTCGCGGCAGGTTGAAATATTGTTCCGGCTCATCCGGGCTCTGTAAAAACCACGGATAATGCTGAAAAATGACGATGTGCCGGGCGCCGCTGTTTTTCGCCTGCTGCAATTCGGATTTGAGCCAGTTCTCCTGCGCGGCAAACGAGTCCGGCACGTTTTGCGGCGCTTTGATGAGACTCGAGTCAAGCACAATGCCGACAAAGTCATCATAGCGGAACGCATAATGATCGGGACCAAACGCATTCGTGTAAGCCGCGACGCTTCCGGGCGTCGGGACGTTTCCGACATCGTGATTGCCTGCGACGTTGTAAACCGGAATGGCCGGGTCCACCCGGGAAAAAATGCGTTTGTATTCCTTGATTTGCGCGGCGTCGCCAACCTTGTTCACCAGATCACCGGTGACAACGACGAATGCCGGGTGGAGCCGGTTGATGGTGCTTACCGCAAACTCAACGTTCGCCGTTTCCTGCGTAAAATTCGTATTGTCGGCGAACATGCCGAACTGCGGGTCAGTGAGTTGAATGAAAAAAAACGGCCCGGCCGCCTTGCTTTCCAAACAGACCATCAGCAGGAACAGCGCGGCGAACCACCAATAACATTTGCTTTTGCCCACGGAAAATCGTCAGCGTTGAATGATGAAATGCATCGCCTCGAACTGGTCCCGGTCCTTCACGGTCAGTACGCCGTTCGAATACGACCAGCCCCTGGTTGAGCTGGCGAGATCGCCGGGGTCCAATTGCGGCAGTGTTTCATCTTTGGCCGCACCGCCGGATTGCTCGATTACGGCCCTGGGTTTGTCGTCCAGCCAGGTTGTCAGAAGCAAATCGCGTTTCGCCGGCCGGTAGGTGCCCTCCGGGGCGGAAATTTCAATCGTCAGCGACTGCTCATCGCGAACCTGATGAAAGCGGCGCTTCAGGTAATCGCCTTTGCGATAGGCGAGGCTCTCGCCGTTATCTTCGTAAAGCGACGATTCGGATTCCGGCGCCGGTCCGCCTTCGCTGCGCTTCGACGCGACAGGCGCGACCAGGACGCGCAATGGGTTGCCGGCCATTTGGCCGGTGTATTGCACGACTGGTTGGCAGAAAATGAAACCACCGCCGCGCACAAACATGGGAATCGAATCCATGGTCACCGGAATGGAGATGGTGGCATTGCCAGTGTAGTGTTTGCCGGTCCAGTAATCAAACCAGTCACCGGCGGGCAGATAGACGTCACGGCCCTGGGCTCCCTCCCACAGAACCGGCGCCACCAACAAGTCGGAGCCGAAAAGAAATTCATCATCCACGTCGGCGGCGCGTTCATCATCGGGGAAATCCAAAAAGAGCGGACGCAACGCCGGCACGCCGGTTTCGCTGGCGTGTTGCATCACATTATAAATGTAAGGCAACAATTCGTAGCGCAGCTCGATGGCGCGCCTGTTGATCGCTTCGAACCGCCAACCATACGACCACGGTTCCTTGTCCGGCGTGGCGATCTCCGTGTGCATCCGCATAAAAGGATAGAAGACGGCAGCCTGCAACCAGCGTGTGCATAATTCCGCCGACGGCATTCGCACGAAGCCGCCAATGTCGCTGCCCACAAAGGGAAAACCCGAAACGCCCAAGCCGAGCAGCATGGAGACCGACTGTCGCAACGAAGACCAATCCGCGGTGGCATCACCGGTCCACACCGCGGCGTAGCGCTGGCCGCCGGCGAAACTGGACCGCGTCAGCACGAACGCGCGCCGGTCCGGTTGCAGCCGGCTTAAACCCTCAAACGTCGAGCGGCTCATCAACTGGCCGTAAACATTGTGTACTTCCAGGCTTGTCGCGGGCTGGCCCTCGTTGTCGAAAATCACGTCCGGCGGCATCGTCCCGTTCGCCGTGTCGAAAACGGAGGGTTCGTCCATGTCGTTCCAGATGCCGGCGACACCAACGTCGAGCAGGCTTTTGTACAACGACCCCCACCATTCACGCGTCGCGGGTCGGGTAAAATCGGGGAACACGCTTGAGGGATGCTCTCCGGCCTGGGACGGCCAGACCGGGCCTTCATAAACTTTCCCGTCCGGCAATTTCACAAAATCATCCCCGGCCATGCCCGAATCGTAAGGTGCGTAACCTTTCAACGCCGGTGGGTGCCCGTCCAAAATGGTGACGAGATGAAACCCCTGGGCACGCAAATCTGAAATCATTTTCTTCGGAGTCGGAAAACGGTCGTGATTCCAGGTGAACGGCTTGTAGTCCTGCATGTAATGGATGTCGAGCCAGATGCCGTCGGCGGGGACCTGTTTCTGGCGGAAGGTATCGGCCAGCAGGCGCACGCGGGATTCGGGATAATAACTCCAGCGGCACTGTTGATAGCCGAGCGACCAGAGCGGCGGCAACGGCATCCGGCCGGTGAGCGCCGTGTAACGCTCAATGACCTTTTTCGGGTCCGGGCCGTTGATGAAGTAATAATCCAAATCACCGCCGTCCGCGCCGAACGTCAGCAGGTCGGGCGCTTCCCGGCCAACATCGAAAAAGCTGCGCCAGGTGCTGTCGAGAAAGATTCCGTGCGCCGCTCCGTGCCGCGTGACCATGAAAAAAGGAACGGTAACATAAAGCGGGTCCGTGCTGGCATCATAGGCCGGCGTATCGGAATTCCACATGACGTAGTTGTAACCGCCGAGTTTCCAGCCGCGCTTGTCGAGCCGGCCGGTTTTTTCGCCAAAACCGTAGACATGTTCGTCGTCGTGCAACTGTTTGGCGACGCGAAATTCCGACCCGACAAAGGAGATACCGCGGGCCGGGTCGTCAGCATCCAAAATGATCTCGGCGGTGTCGGCAAAGGAGATCCGGAGCGGAGCATATTGAATAATGACCTTGAGCGACGGGGTGGCGAGCGTCGCGCCTTTGGAACCGATTTTGGCCTTGGCCTCGGGCATGCCAAGGTCACGATTCATCACCGCGTAAGAATGGTCGCGGCCGAAAGCCGGCTGCCGGGTGAACCGAACGCGGACGACATTGTCGGAAAGCGGCGTGATGGCCAGTGTCCCCTGCGCGCTTCGGAACAAAAGGGTCTGGCCATCCCACGCCGGCGCGGGCATCGCCCCCAGCGAAGCCCAGCCACCGGAATCCGGTTTGTCTTGAGCGCTCATGGAAAACATAGACAGTGCCAGAGTTAAACAGGCGAACCACCGTGAACCGAATGGGAGCCTTTTCATGCCGCGATTCTGATAGGTTTCGGTTGAGTTCACAATCCCGGCGCTCGTGGAATTTTTAAGCCAGGCGCGACCGGTTTGCCGGTTCAATCGATCATTCATGGTAAATTGCCCGGAACAATATTCCAGCCGGTCAAGCCGATCTCCGGCGAATCCGGCTTAACGCTGGACTCGATCCGAATTTTCCGCGATTCACCGGGCAACAGCGAAAAATAATTGTCGTCGTAATAAACCGGCAGAACGCGCTGGCCGGTGGCGGCGTCGCGCAAAGTCAGCCGCACCGCCAAGGCTGGTGTTTTCCCGGGATTGGTTACCTTGCCGGTAATCACAAATTCGTTGTTATGACGTTCCCCTTTCCAATCACCGACAAGTTGTACCGGGGGCATCGAGTTCAACTGTTGCAACTGGCCTTCGTCACGGGCATGCCAGTAGAAATTTTGCGAAAGCAATTTGCCGTCCTTGTCATGCAATTCCAGTTTGACGAAATGCGCGCCGCTGGCCGGGAAGTCGAGGGTGAACGCATCGGTGCAGGCGTCCGCAGCCGCAGTCAAGGTTCGTTTGGTGCTGTGTTCCAAATGACCGGACAAATCGTAAACGGCCGCGGTGGCCGTCACATCCTCCAATGCTTCGGCGCGGTGGTTGATGACGGCGATTTTGCAGTCCGGCACGCTCATTTGAATATGCACCGGCTCCGCGCCCTTCATGGCGCCGAACAGGCAGGCGTCCGGATCGTAGTCCCAGGAATAAAAATCCCAGAGCAGGCTTGGCCACGACGGCTGGCTCATCCACACCACCACGCCGCTGCAGTCGTTCCACATCCGGCTGTTGAACCCTTCATAAATCGCGCGGATGGTTTCGTAGTTGAGCATTTGTGCCTTGCGACAAAGGTCATCCAGATTGCGCGGGGCGCCGTAGCGGGCGGCGATCCGGCCAAAGGTGGAGTCCTTGCTGCCCGCTCCCTCGGAGTGTAAATCGTGATACGCCCACACGTCGTCGTAGGGCCACAGGTCGGCGGCCGGAATAAAGGTGCGAATGGTTTCCTCCTCCGGGATCGAACTGGCGCCGATTTCAGTGCTAAAACCCTGGTTTAAATCTTGGAAATAATTTTGCAGCGGCAGGTTCGACCAGGGGCCGCTGTTGCGCATGTTGATCAGCCGGGAGTCCGGTTGGAAATAGCGGGTGCCATCCAATTCGTAAATCAACTGGTTCAACTTTTCGTGCAGCGGTTCGGGGCAGACGCCTTCATTGCCGGAACACCAGAGCGCGATGCTGGGATGGTTCCGGTCGCGCTTCAAGCAATCAGCGGCATTTTGCGCAAACAGATCATAATCCACCGGCGCGTAATCAAACGCCTCGGTGTTGCGCCAGAAATCGTTCCAGACGAGGATCCCGTATTCGTCGCACAAATCATACAGCGCTTCCGACATGCTCTGGCCGGCCCAGTTGAGAATCATGTTCATGTGCGCGTCGCGGGTCATGCGGATATAAGGCTCCAGACGCTCGCGCGAGACGTTCTTCATCGCGTCGTCCATGCCCCAATCACCACCGAGACATTCAATCTTTTGCCCGTTGACCTTGATGACGAGGTACGGACCCATGGCTGAGTCGTCCACCACGCGCAAGGCCGCCGAACTTTCAGCGCCGGGCCACAAGCCGACGGTGGTTTCCTGCTGTTGGCCCCACCAAAAGGGCTTGTCCGACGGCTTCCCGCCGGCGGCGATGACCGCCGCATCGCGTTTCGCCTTGTTTTCCAGCCCCCAAACCATCGTGTCGCGACGGTTATCAATAATTTTCCCGTTGTCACCGGCCGCCAGCGCCGGCGTGAACTCTACCCGCTCGTGTCCGCCGTCCGGTTTTTTGACTTCAAATTCATAACTCAACTGGCGGATGCCGAAATGCAACGCCGCGTGGTCGGATTCCTTTTTGTCATCGGTCACAAAGCCGAGTTGCAAATGGTAAAGCTCCGGTTTGCCGTAGCCGTTTGGCCACCACAAACGCGGATGCCGGACGGTAAGTTGCGGAAAATCTTTTGGTGTGAAGCTGACGGTTTTAGTTTCGCCGGGTTGTAACTTTACCGGTTGCTCAAATTTTACCCCTTCAAACGCGCCGCGCAGCGTGCCTTGTTGAACCGCACCGGAAGCGTTGCGCAACCCGGTCTTGACGGTCACCTCGGCCCGGGACGTGTCGGGCAATGGCAATATCGTGATGACCTGTGGATCGCCGATGATTACCGGCCCGGTGGCGCGCAAAACCACGTCCTGCCAGATGCCGCTGTCCCGGTCGCGAATGGCGGGAATCCAGTCCCAGCCCTCGGCGCATTCAAAACTCGGGCCGTCGAGACACATTTTACCGCCGTTGTCGCCGGGGCCATATTTGATGGATTGCTCGCTCGGAATCCCCGGGTCCGGCGGCGGCGCGATCATCACGGCGAGCACATTTTTCCCGCCCGGCCGGGTGAGTTTTGTTACATCAAACTTACCGCGGATGAACGCGCCGGTGATATGGCCGAGATATTCGCCGTTAAACCAGACCTCGGCGTAATAGTTGATACCATTGAATTGAAGGGTGAGTTCGCGGCCCGCGAACTTTTCCGGCACGGTGAACTCCGTGCGATACCAATAATCCTGCTGGTTCAGGCTTTCCGGGATCAGGAGATTGTTCAAACCGTAATACGGATCAGGATAAACGCCCTCATTCACCAGCGTCGTCAGTACCGTGCCGGGCACCGTCGCGTCATACCAATCAGCCGTGTCCACGCCCGGTTGAGAGAGTTTCGCACCCTCTGCGGTTTTGAGGCGCGGTGCCTCAATCATTTCCCAGCCGGAATTAAAAAGGAGTTCGTCGCCGCGCAAGGTTGGCGCGCCGGGATTGGCCAGCTTTGGTTCGCGTTTGGCCGTGTTGACCAGCGGCGCGCGGGACACGGGATACGTGTCCAGGGGCTGAACATTCGTTCCCGTGGCGCCGGCATGTTCCGCCGGATGCAGCACCGGCTGCGGGCGAAATTCACCCGGCACTTCTGCCGAAGCCAAATACACACTCGCGAGAAGGCCGGCGCAAAAACTGAAGAATGCGGCTTTCTGCCGAAAGCCGCTACACAGAGGTCTTATTAAAAGATTTTTGCGTCTAGTCGTCATCGTCTTCCTTGGGATGCCCGAATACAAACGCGGCGTGGACCGGCCCAGGCATCGGGCTGCCTGCCCCGCGCACGGAATGCCAGATAATTTGGTTGAGTGCCTGTTCGTCGGTGGCGTCTTCCTTGCTAAAATTCATTCTGCCCGAAGCTGCGCTGCCCCAGGACGCTGTCGTGTTACGCGCCTGCAGATCCACCTGGGCCGGCGCGAGGCCGTACGGCTGCAAATCCGGTTTGGCCTCGAACGCGTTGAACATCGGGGTCGCGGCGGCGTCGAATTGCGACATCGGCTGGAGGCCGAGAACCAATTCGATGGTCCGCAACAGGCTGCTGGTGGAATACATCGTGGAATCCACGGCGCCGCGCCGCGTGTACGGGCTGATGATGAACGCCGGGCTGCGGTGCGCGTCCACGTGGTCGGGCCCGTCTTGCGCGTCGTCTTCCAGGATGAAAATCGCCGTCTGCGGCCAAAACTTCGAATGGCTCACTGCCTCCACCAGCATTCCCACACCCTGGTCATTGTCGGCCGCCATGGCCGTCGGGGTGAATGCCCCATTCACCGTGCCACAAGTGTGATCGTTGGGCAGCCGCACGATTTGTAACCGTGGCATGTCACCGTTGGTTTCATAACCCTGCAAATCAGCGATGAACCGTTCTGCCCGTTTTACATCGGAATAACCGGTATCGAAGCCGCGGTACCAAGGATCAAAATGTCCCTGTAATGAGGCGACACGGGTGAATCCCGGGTCGCCGGGCGTCCTGCCATTTTGGATGAATTCGCCATAGCTGCGATAGCTGACGCCTGCCTCGTGCGCACGGTCCCACAGATAACCATTCGCCGGAAAAGCGATCGGGAAATTCCCCTCGGAGGGATAGGGATATTTGCCGAATTGATTGTGGCCGTAGCTCAATGGCCAATCCTTCTCTACAAAATCGGAGGCATACGCCCCCATGGACCATTCGTGGCCGTCGGCACTGACCTCGGCGTCCACGTAAAAATTGTCGAGCAACACGAATTCCCGGGCGATTTTGTGTTCGTTCGGCGTCACTTTTTCGGGAAAGAGACAAAGGTCGGGGTCACCGTTGCCTTCCTTCAGGTCGCCGAGCACCTGGTCGTAGGTCCGGTTTTCCTTGATGACGTAAATGCAATACCTGATCGGGCCCGGCAGACCGGGTTGGATGGGGATAGGATTGCCTGCCACCGGAGACACGGGTACGACGCTGTGTTGTGGCGTGCATTGATACGCGTGCGCCGTCCAGGCAGCCAGTTGTTGCTCAAATTTCTTTCCCCTGGCCAGGTCAATGATGCTCAATGCGCCGGGGAACAGGCTGCCGATGTATTGAGTTCCAATGTAATTCGGTCTGCCGGGTTCCGGTCCGCCAGGGTCCGGCCGGGAAATCAAGCCTTTGCCGTTGGCCACCAGCAATTGTTTTCCGTCCGGCGTTACGCGGACCGAGGTCGGATACCAACCAACGGGGATGAAACCGAGCGCGCGGCTTTTGCCGGGCGTGCTGACATCGAACACGGCGATGTTGTTGTTACAGGCGTT
>JANWKE010000029.1 GCA_025451535.1 Verrucomicrobiia bacterium | reverse complement strand
TGTTGCACATGTGTTGCAACTTTGCAATAGAAATGTTACAATTGCTGCGATGAATGTCACCTAAGTTGTTTGTAGCAAATGGCGTATCCCCGTCAGGAATTGAACCTGAATCAGCGGTTTAGGAAACCGCTGCTCTATCCATTTGAGCTACGGGGACATCGTTGGTTACCAAGGATTTGGCTTCAAGACGAATCGTCCACCATGTTCCATCGGGCATGTATTTCACACGAATACGGGCTGCTGGCAAGCTTGTTCGCAATGGTTTTCGAACCGAAGGTATTGACCGTGGCAGGTTCGGTTTCCTGTTCGCCCGAAGAAAAGAAGGATTTGTTCAGTGTAATCAGGTTTTTCGGTTGGCAGCTTCGCCAAGATTGCTACCCAAGGTTTCAATCTCCTCCAGCCTCGCCTGTAAGTGATGCATATTTTCGCGCAAACCTTCGACCGATTTCTTTTGCCTGTCGCGCAAGCCGCGCAATTCCAAATTCAAAGCTTCCCTGGCGTCCGACATGACTTTAAGGTCCGATTCCAAACGCACTCGTTTGGCCGATTCCTGTTCCAGGCTGGCCTTGGCGCGTTCCAGGTCGGCGCCGCCCTGGCGCAAATGTTCCTGGAGCTCTTTATTCGCCTGTTGCAGTTTGGCTCCTGCCTGTTGTTCGGCGGCAAATTTGCCCTGAAGTTCATCGCGCACCTGACGCAATCCGGTCAATTCTTTTTCCAACTGGCCGCAGCGGGCTTCTTTTTCCTTGAGCGCGTTTTCCGTCTGGCCCGCGGCCGTCTTCGCCGCATTTAATTGCTCGCGCCATTCCGATTCCAGGCGCATCCGTTCCGCGGTTTGCTGCCCCAAACCGGCTTGAAGTTCCTTGATTTCATGCTGTAACTTCTCGGTTGCCTTCTGCCCAGTCGCAAGTTTGTTTTGAAGTTCGTCACGGACTTGTTGCAACCCGGCCAATTCTTTTTCCAACTGGCCGCACCGGGCCTCCTTTTCCTTGAGGACCGCTCCCGTCTGGCTGGCCGCCGCCTTCGCCGTGTTCAGTTGCTCGCGCCACTCCGATTCCAAACGTGTCCGCTCGGCGGACTGCTGCTCCAAAGCGGTTTTGGCACGTTCCAATTCCGCGGCACTTTGGTGCTGGCGTTCCTGGAAACCTTTGAGTTCCTGTTGGGCCTTTACCATCGCTTGCTGTTCGCCCGCGAGTTTGCCCTGGAGTTCATCCCGCACTTTTCGCGATCCGGCCAACTCCTCCTCTAACTGGCTGCACCGTGCCTCCCTTTCCTTGAGAATAGTTTCCGTTTGCCCGATCAGCGCCTTGGCGGCACTCAATTGTTCGCGCCATTGTGATTCGATGCGCGTGCGTTCCGCCGACTCCTGGTCCAAATTGGATCGGGCGTTTTCCAGGGCCGCGGTGCTCTGGCGCAGGCGTTCGTGAATTTCCGAGCTTTGGGTTCCACCGTTGCCCGGCGATTCAGTCGGGCTGGCAGCCTTCGGCTGGCGGGTGGCTTCAGGCGGATTGGCCGGGCGCGACTCGGGTTCGGGCTGTATCTCCGGAAGCGGACCGGCCGACTTTGCCGTTCTGGCGTTCGACTTGGGAAGGGGTGCCAATCGCGAAGGTGGTTCCGGAGAAGGTGCCTCGGGGGAAACTTGTCGATCCGCTCTGGTTTTGGCGGCAGATGCCGGTGTGGAGGAGGAACCGTTGGCCGTGGCCGCCGGAGCTTCCAATTGTGGAACTTGCGTGCCTTGTACTCTTGCCTTGATTAAATTGACGCTTACCTTCAGCGCCAGTTCGACCGGAGAAACCGGTTTGGAGACGAAATCATTGCCGCCGCTGAGCACGCTTTGTTTGCGGTTGTCGAAATTACTGAAGGCCGTGACAAAAATGACCGGGGTTTTCTTGCAATGCGGCAAACGGCGCAACTTCTCACAGACATCGAAACCCGTCATGCCGGGCATGTTGACATCGAGGACCACCAGGTCGAATTGAGTGGTCTCCAACAGGCTCAGGGCTGCGGCAGGGTCCTTGACACCAACGGTATCGAAATTGGCCCGCTTGAGCGAGGTCACGTTGACATGGTTGCAGACGGTGTCATCGTCCACGACCAATACCTTGGCCTGGAACGCCGGTCCCACGGAATAACCGTCGGTATTTTTCAACAAGCCATCCAGACAGTCCACCGCCTGGGCGATGGTTTGCAGCACCGATGGCGTGACCGTCGAGGGCTTCTCCACAATCCCTGAAAGCAAGGTGTCAAAAGTGTTCGTCAAGAGGGCAACACGGGCGCAATCGGCTTGCGCGGCGGCGGTGTTCAACAGTTGCACGCGCTGGTGAAGGCCGGATAAATGAGCCTGACTCGCTTCCGAGTCGGGCGCTTTGATATAACCCATGCTGTGTTCGCGGACCTTCAGCATGACCGCCTGGGCTTCTTTTAGAAAATCCGCGCGCGCTTTCGTGACCTTGCCATCAGGTTCAGTTACCGACATGGAATGGGAGTGGGCGCTCTTGCTTTCCCCGTTGCCGTTGTGCACCGGAACCGGCCTGGCCGGGGATGGTTTCCTGGCTGAGGACGCCTTACCGGCTTCAACCACTACCAATTCGGGGGCGGCGGCAAGGGTCTCTTGAATGGTTTCCAGCAGCTTGGGAAAAGTGCAATCACTCTTAAGCAAACGTTTGGTGCCTTGGGCCAGGGGACTGTCCGGCGGCACCTCGGTCATCGCTGCGTTGGAGAAAATAATGACGGGAACGGTAGTCAGGCGCGGGTCGGCTTGCATGAATCTAAGCACGTCAGCCCCACTGACCTTGGGCAGCATCAAGTCGAGCAGGACCAGGTCGGGAACGTGGTCGGAGAGAATATCAATGGCGACCTGGCCGTCTTGCGCGCATTCGAGGTGAAAACCTTCGCGCTCCAGCCGTTTTTGGTACAGGCTTTGCGACACCAGGTCGTTTTCAACAAAGAGAATGGTTTTAACGCTCATCATGGCTCATAATGCTTTTCGGCCCACCAACTCTGCGGCGAGTGTATGACTCGGTAACTCGTCCACGGATTCTTGACCCGGCGCAGGCACAGCTCTCGTTTCTGTCTCTCGCGTTATAAGAAAAAGCACCGCGCGTGCCAAAAACAGCCTGTTTCCTTTTGTTTCGTCTGGCGGAGAACCGCCAC
The DNA here is from genome assembly GCA_025451535.1 of Verrucomicrobiia bacterium. Lineage (GTDB taxonomy): Bacteria > Verrucomicrobiota > Verrucomicrobiia > Limisphaerales > UBA11358 > UBA11358. The sequence goes on along the minus strand of JANWKE010000029.1, from coordinate 18,135 downwards.
CGGGCAGATGCTTTGAAATTCAGAATTCAGAGTGTTCTTTAACCGCAAGAACTACCAAATCAGGGGGTTTTAACTTCCTTCAAATTTTTCCCGCCACGGCATGGAAGGTGCTGAAAACGTCCCAGCCGTAACGACTTTTTACAACAACACCTTAACCCCAGAGCGAAGGACAAAAAATGCAAACGACCAGCAAAAAGAACGAAAAGAAATCGCAAAATCGGAGGACGAACGGCATATTTGAAGCCACTTCTCTCCGCGAACAGATCGAAACCCGCGCACACGAAATTTATCTCGCCCGCGGCTGCGAACCAGGCCACGAACTGGACGACTGGTTGCAGGCCGAGCGTGAAATCATGGGATGGCTGTAAATGCCTTGGGCAAGGGTACGATTGGCAACGCGGGTCGACGGCAAATTGCCATGATCGCGGCGCTCAACGACCGCCGTCGGTTTTCGGGGAAACAATAACCACGTGCGGCGCTCACCGGGCGCCGCTACTGTTTCAGGGAGGCTTCCGTTTGATGCTGCTCAACAGCGGCGGCGATGGTATTGACGCAGTGAATGACCTTTCGCGCGGTTTCCGGGTCGGGAATTTTCAGGCCGTAATTTTTATCGAGCGCGACCACCACCTGAAGCGCATCCACGGAATCCAACCCCAGGCCGCCGGGACCAAAGAGCGGCTGGTCGTCTTTGATTTCATCCGCCGTATTCTGCAGCATGAGGTTTTCCACCAGCATGCGTTTGATTTGCCCTTTGAGTTCGGTTGAATTGCTCATTAAAAATTACGCCGTCGATCTTGAACGCCGAGCCTGTAAGGGAACCCGCTCCAACGCAAGCCGGAAATTAGACCGCCCCGCCCGCCGCCGATTCATTTTGACGGTGGGCGATTCCTCGCGTAGCGTTTCGGCTGCTATTTTCGCACATTGTCATGATTGGGTTCATAAAAATGATCTTCGGGTCGAGGAATGACCGCGAACTGAAAAAATTCTGGCCGATCGTCCGCCAAATCAACGAGCTGGAGGCCGGCCTCCAGAAGCTTTCCGACGACGAGATACGCCAGAAAACCGCGGATTGGAAGGCGCGCCTGGCCCAAATTTCGGACCGGCAGGAACTGGCGGATGCACTCGACGAGATTTTGCCCGAGGCCTTCGCCGTCGTCAAAAACACCTGTCGCCGGCTGACCGAGCGCAAATCAGAAGTGGTGGTGCGCGGGCATCCCGTGGTTTGGGAAATGATTCCCTTTGATGTGCAACTCATTGGCGGAATCGCGTTGCACCGGGGTAAGATCGCCGAAATGGCCACCGGCGAAGGTAAAACACTCGTTGCCACCATGCCGATTTATCTCAATGCCCTTACCGGGCGCGGCGTTCATGTGGTGACGGTGAACGATTACCTGGCCGCCCGCGACTCCGAATGGATGGGTGCGATCTACAAATTTCTCGGCCTCTCTGTCGGCTGCATCCTGCACGACCAGACGCCGCAAGTCCGCCGCGAGCAGTATTATTGCGACATCGCCTATGGCACGAACGCCGAATTCGGTTTCGATTATCTTCGCGACAACGGTATGGCGGTCCGCAAGGAAGACCAGGTCCAGCGCGGGCATCACTACGCCATTGTGGACGAAGTCGACTCGATTCTGATCGACGAGGCGCGCACGCCGCTCATCATCAGCGGCCCGTCCCTGCACACTTTTGACGAGCAATACGCGCAATGGCGACCGACGGTCGAGTCGCTGGTCCGCGCGCAGGAACGGCTGTGCGGCCGGTTCTTGTCCGACGCGGAGTCGTTGATGAAGAAGTTGAATCCGGCGGACGGCTCAAACGTACAGGACGGCGCCGCGCTGGAAAATGAAATCGGGCGGCTGTTGTTCCGGGTCAAAACCGGCCAGCCGAAATCCGAGGGTCTGATGAAACTTCTGGAAAACCCCGACAACCTGCGGCTGATGAACCAGGCCGAGCTGGATTTGCACAAGGACCAGAAGAAGGTGGATCTTTACCGGGAAAAAGAGGAATTGCTGTTCGCCATTGACGAGAAGAGCCACGACGCCGACCTTACCGAAAAAGGCCGCAACGCCATCAGCCCCCAGGATCCAGAAGCTTTTGTATTGCCTGACTTGACGACTTTGTTGCACGACATTGACGTGGGCCCGGAGGCCGACCCGCGCAAACGCATGGAGGCCAAGACCAAATTGCAGCAGGATTTCGAGACCAAGGCCCAAAAAATCCACTCCATCTCGCAATTGCTCAAGGCGTACAGCCTTTACCAGAAGGACGTGGAATATGTCGTGCAGGAAAACAAGGTCATCATTGTGGACCAACACACCGGCCGGCTCATGAGCGGCCGTCGTTGGAGCGACGGTTTGCACCAGGCCGTGGAGGCCAAGGAAGGTGTCGAAATCGAGCACGAAACCCAGACACTGGCGACCATCACGATCCAGAATTATTTCCGCCTTTACCAAAAACTCGCGGGCATGACCGGCACGGCGGAAACCGAGGCAACGGAATTTCTGGACATTTACAAACTCGGCGTGCTCACGATTCCGACCAACCAGCCGAACATCCGCAAGGACAAGCACGATTCGGTTTATAAAACCAGGCGCGAAAAGTTCAACGCCGTGGTAATGGAAATCAAGGAGTTGCACACGCAGGGCCGCCCGATTCTGGTTGGCACCGTCAGCGTGGAAACCAGCGAAATGCTGTCGCGGATGTTGAAGCGGGACGGATTGATTCACTCCGTCCTCAACGCGAAATACCACCAGCAGGAAGCCGAAATCATCGCGCGGGCCGGCCAGCGCGGTGCCATCACGATTGCCACGAACATGGCCGGCCGCGGTACGGACATCAAACTGGGCCCCGGCGTGACGGAAGTGGGGGGCCTGCATGTGCTCGGCACCGAACGCCACGAGTCGCGGCGCATTGACCGCCAGTTGCGCGGCCGCTGTTCCCGCCAGGGTGATCCCGGATCGTCACACTTTTTCATTTCGCTGGAGGACGATTTGATGCGGCTGTTCGGTTCGGACCGCATCGTCAAGATGATGGAAAGAATGGGCCTCGAGGAAGGCCAGGAATTGTCGCATCCGCTCCTGAACCGCTCCATTCAACAGGCCCAAAAGCGCGTTGAGGAGCACAATTTCCAGATCCGCAAACGCACGCTCGAATACGACGACGTGATGAATAAGCAGCGCGAGGTCATTTATGGCTTCCGCAATGAAATCATCAACTCCGCGGATGTGCGCGACCGCCTCATGGACATCATCGAGGAAGTGGTCATCCTGAAAGTCGAGCAATTCACCGACGCCGACGCCGAGCCGAACGAATGGAACATCCGTCCGCTGGCCGACTGGGTGAATTTAAATTTCCCGCTCGGCATGCCCGAAGCTGAAATCATCAAGACTGCCCACTCCGGCAAGGAAATGCCCGTGTCCGGCTCGGTTTTCGAGGGCCTCAGCCCGGCGCAATTCGCCGTTTGCAATTTCATCAGCGACAAAATCCGCCAGTCGTATGACTTGAAAATCAGCTTCGAGGACCCGGAAAAACTCGCGGTGGTGGAGCGTTACACGATTCTGAGCGCGATTGACAAGCTCTGGCAGGAGCATCTTTACGAAATGGACAGTTTGCGTTACAGCATCGGTCTGCGCGGTTACGGCCAGCGCGACCCGCTCGTCGAGTACAAGGCCGAGGCGTACAAAATTTTCGACGAATTGATGGTCAACATCAAAAGCGAAATCTGCCACAACGTCTTCCGCAGCGCGTCCTCGATGATGGCGTTTGAGAATTTCCTGCGGAACGTTCCGCGGCAGACGTTGCACCAATCCACCAGCGCCTTCGGCGGCACGACCACTGCCAGTTCCGGCGGCGCGCCGGCGGCCAGGCCCAGCGACGTGGTCAGCGAAGCGGCGGCCGCGGCGGAAAAGGCCAAACCCGTCCGCACCGGCCCCAAGGTGGGCCGCAACGATCCCTGTCCCTGCGGCAGCGGCAAGAAATTCAAGCACTGTTGCGGCCGCTAAGATTTGTAATTTGCGATTTACGAGTCTGCGGGCCATTCGGCAAGACTGTTCGCTCTCGCGAAGCGTCCTGGAGTGCGGCAGTCTTCTGCCGCTTTTCCAGCGATAGTCCACGGATTCACGTCTGTTCTAATGCGCCAGGGGGCCGGCGCAGTCCAAAACCTTGCGGCAACAGGTCGAAGCTCCGCCGGGCTTTAATCCGAAATAAAAACTTGCCTCCCGTCCACCCCCTGCTAAATTGCAAATGATTTGCAATTAAAACCATGAGCCCGCTCTGGCTGCTGACAATTTATTGTATGCTGGTGTTGCTGGCCTCGCTGGCAGGCGGCTGGCTGCTTTTAATCATTCGTCCCACCCACACGCGCCTGCAAATGGCCATCAGTTTCGTGGCCGGCCTCATGCTCGGCATCGCCCTGTTGCACTTCCTGCCGGACGCCAATGAACAACTGCATTCCCTGGACCGGACGGTGGCCTGGCTGCTGGGCGGGTTTCTGGTCATGTTCTTCCTGCAGCGCTTCTTTCACTTTCATCATCACGACTCGCCGGAAGGCGACCCGGAGGATTGCGACCAGGGACAGGCTGTGCTCGTGGAACAGGACCACGACCATGCCCATCACGCCCATACGCTGGCCGATAAATCCGCCCAGCAACTTTCCTGGGTCGGCACCGCGCTGGGATTGACCTTGCACTCGCTGCTCGACGGCCTGGCACTGGCCGCGTCGGTCGAAGTTGGTGCGCGCGGTCATGTCCCACTGGCGGGCTTGGGCGTGGCCCTGGTGGTGATTCTGCACAAACCTTTTGACGCCCTGGCCATCTCCACTTTGATGACCGCCGGCGGCAGTTCGCGGTTTTCGCGGCACGTTTTGAACGGGCTGTTTGCACTGGCAAGTCCCATTGGCGCGGTCCTGTTTTATCTGGGTGCGAGTCATTTTGCCGATTCCGATGCGGCCTTTCTCGGCTGTGCGCTGGCGTTCTGTGCCGGCACGTTTCTATGCATTGCCAGCAGCGATCTGCTGCCCGAACTCCAGTTTCATTCCCATGACCGTTTCAAACTGTCGGTGGCCCTGCTGGCCGGTTTGGCCATTGCGGTCCTGATTAAACAGTTTGAGACGGAAGGCCAGCCGGCGTCACCTTCCGTTCCCCAAGCCCTTCAACCAACAAATGGGAACCTTGTACAGGTGGCGGTCTGCGACGGGGCGGTTCTCAAAACCGCTTGCCGGTGGCACATCGCGTGCTAAGCTGCAAGTGATTTGCAATACATGAAGAGCCATTTTGTCCAGATTGGCAAACCGGCGCTGGCCGCTTTGCTGGTGGGCGTCGTCCTGTTGTTGGACGCGATGGCGGCGTGCCCCGCGCTGCACAAAATGATTCACAAGGACGCAGGCAAGGAGGATCACGATTGCGCAGTCATGATGTTCGCGCATGGCAAAGTTGAATCGGCATCTGTTGAGGTCCCCGTCGCCATTACAACTGTTCCGGTTGAAGCGACACCGCAAATTTATTTTTCCTTTGCCAGCACGGCCATCGAAAATCTTCCGTTGGGCCGCGCTCCTCCCGCAGTTTCTTCTCCTCAAGTCTAGGCCAATCAGCTTCGGCTGATTGGAATTCATTGGATTAACCGGATTGAAGTGGCGCGCACGCCTGGTGCGTGGCGCTTGGATTGGAGAAGAAAAATGAAATCAAACAAGAATTCTACAGAGAGAGAAAATAGAAATCGCAGATTATATTGGTCAGTAATTTCGGTCGCGGCGCTGTCCTGTGGCGGGACAACGCTGGCGCAGACGAACAATGTGGCGGCAACGAACGCCGGCGCATCAGGCAGTTCAACGAACGTCACCCAGCTTGGCAACATCACCGTCGTAGGCAAGCTGGACAAGGCGCGGGATACCATCATCCCCGACTTGGGCGCTACGGCGCACACGTTCAGCAAAGAACAGATTGAAACCTTGTCACAAGGTGCCAACGCGCCGTTCAATGAGGTTATCTTGCGCGCACCAGGCGTGGCGCAGGACTCGGCGGCGAACGGCGATTTGCATGTCCGCGGCGAGCATGCGAATTTGCAATACCGCATCAACGACGTGCTGTTGCCGGAGGGCATCACGGGCTTCGGGCTGGAATTGGATCCGCGTTTCGTGGAATCCATGCAGCTCATCACCGGTTGCTTGCCGGCGGCTTACGGTTTCCGCACGGCCGGCGTGGTGGACATCCACACCAAGAGCGGCGCCTTCGAGAACGGGGGCACGGTGGACCTGTATGGGGGCAGCTATGATACCTTCCGCCCGAGCTTGGAATACGGCGGTTCGCAAGGGAAATGGGATTACTTTGTGGACGGCAGTTTCGACCAGAACAGCCTTGGCATAGAGAATCCAACACCGAGCCACAATGCCATCCATGACCAGACGGAGCAATACAAGTCGTTCCTTTATGCCTCGCGCATTTTGAGCGACACCAGCCGGATCACGGTCATGGGCAGCGCGTCTTACAGCGATTTTCAGGTGCCAAACACACCCGGACTGCAAAACGACCCAGCCAACTATTCCGCGCCCGGTGGCAATCCGTGGTATTCTGGCGGTGGAATTCCGACGACTTTCGATTCATCCACGTTGAACGAGAATCAAAATGAACAAAATTATTACGGCGTGGTCACCTACCAGAAATCGGCGGGCGATTTGAATTTTCAAGCCTCCGTTTTTGGCCGCAACAGTGACGTGCATTTCACGCCCGATGCCGTGGGCGATTTGTTCTTCAATGGTGAGGCCAGTGATGTGAAACGCGATCTCTACTCCGGCGGATTGCAGGCTGATGCCAGTTACGCCCTGGGCGACAAACACACGATTCGCGGTGGCGTGTTGTTGCTGGACGAATACGTTTCCGCCGATTCAACCACGGCGGTTTTTCCAGTGGATGGCGCCGGCAATCCAACCGGTCCGGCGTTTCCAGTCATGAACAATCAAGTGCTTCATGGTTTGTTTGCCGGGGCGTATTTGCAGGATGAATGGAAAATCCTGCCGGAAGTGACGATCAATTACGGTGCGCGCTTTGACCAATATTATTCCTCCTTCCTCAAAGCCAATCAACCGAGTCCGCGAGTAAACGTGATTTATCAGCCGACCGACTGGACGACGTTGCACGCCGGCTACGCGCGTTACTTCACGCCGCCGCCAGTGGAAAATGTGCCGGCGAGCACGGTAACTGCATTTGATGGCACTTCTGGTTCCACCGGAAACGATCAGGACAGTCCGGTTCAGGCCGAACGCGCGAATTATTTCGACGCCGGCATCAGCCAGAAAATTACCAAACACCTCCAAGTGGGTGTGGACGGTTATTATAAAACTGCCAAACATCAACTGGATGACGGATTGTTCGGGCAATCGCTTGTCCTTTCGGCGTTCAATTATGCCAAAGGCCGGATTTACGGTGTGGAATTCACAGGCTCGTACAATCAAGGTGGTTTTTCTGCCTACGCCAACGTTGCGTGGTCGCAGGCGTATGGCGAAGACTGGGAGTCTGCACAATTCCTGTTTGGACCGGATGGTCCGGGCACTGACTTGGCTTATGTCCGCAACCACTACATTTATTTGGACCATGACCAGCGCGTTACCGGCTCGTTTGGCGTGTCTTACACGTGGCGCGAAGGCTCCCACTACAGCACGTAGCTTTATTCTGATGCGCTTTACGGCAGCGGCCTGCGAACCGACGCGCCGGGTGTGCCCAACGGTGCGAGTTTGCCCCAATACTATTCCATCAACCTCGGCGCCGCGCAGAGTTTCAAACTGCCCAAGGACCGGACGTTGGTGGCGCGGATTGATGTGGTGAACCTTACGGACAACATTTACCAACTCCGTGACGGCTCGGGCGTCGGCGTCAACGCCGCCCAATACGGTGAGCGCCTTGGCTTTTTCGGCTCACTGAGTCTGACGTTCTGAATAAATCAACCGACCGGTAATCCAGATGGATGCAAATCGAACATCATCCTGCTACGAGTTAAAAGACGAACTGGCGCGGTTGTGCCTGTCAACGGCGCGCCGCGAACCGGAACGCAAACTCGCCTGGGTGAATTCGGTTTGCATCCTTTTCCTGCTGATTGGCATTCTCGGCGCGCGGCAGGGCGTGATTGCCATCAAACCCGTTCCGCCCATCCGGGAAGTGGTTCCCGTCGTCGTCCAGCCGACGGTGTTGCCGCCGCAGCCAGTCGCCCCGAAACCGGAGCAGCCGCAACAAGCCAACCAGCCGCGCGTCCTCGTCGCCCTGCCGAATGCGCCGAACGTCAACTTCGGGATTCCGAGCGCCGGCACATTGGTCACGGACGCCGCGCTCGCCTCTGCGCCGCAGGTGGCCCCGGTGCGTGTCGGTTCGCTTGCCAACACCGGCACGGGTGGCGAACGGCCCGAACCGCCGTATCCACCGATTGCCGAGCAGACGGGCGAGCAAGGCACAGTTATCCTGTTGCTCGCCGGCGATGACGCGGGCAATGTCGTTTCCGTGGACGTGAAGGAATCCTCCGGTTTTCCCGTCCTCGACCGCGCGACGGTGGACTTTATCAAACGCCATTGGCGGCTCCCGACGGACTCCAGCACGCGGCTTTTCCAAACCAGCATCACTTACAAACTCCAACTAAACTAACAAAACTATGTTCGCAAACATTGTTCTCCAATTCTTCCTCAAAGGCGGCCCGGTCATGTGGCCGATCCTCATCTGTGCCATCGTCGGCGTCGCCGTCGTTGGCGAACGCGCATTCTGGTGGTGGCGCGAAAGCCGGAGGCGCGACCCGCAAAAAATGGAGCAACTGCTGGCGGCACTGGAAAATGCCGATGTAGCCGCCGCCAGACAAATCGCCGCGGGTTCGGAAGACCCGATTATCCGCGTCATTCGTCACGGCCTTGACCATCTCGGCCACGCGCACGGCTCATTACTGGGTGCCTTGCAACTGGCAGCCGGCATCGAGTTGAAGCGCGCCGGGCGTTTTCTCACGGTGATGGACACGCTCGTTACGCTCGCGCCGTTGCTCGGCCTGCTTGGCACCGTCACCGGCTTGATGCGTGCCTTTCTCAATATCGGCAGCGCGGAGCTTTCCGTCGTGGGCGTCACCGGCGGCATCGGCGAGGCGCTGATTGCCACGGCTTGCGGACTTGGAATCGCCATCTTCTCGCTGGTTCCGTTCAATTATTTCTCCGCTAAAGTGACGCAATTGCAATTCGATTTGGAAACGGCGGCGACGAACGTCGAAGTCCTGGGCGGCGGCGGCAAAACCGGCGACACCGTTCATTTGCACAAGCCGGAAGCGCCGGGCCAAGCCACCAGCCACTAAAACTTATTGCCAAAAAAAACGAGACGCAACCACGGATAAACACAGATAAACACGGATGAAGAAGAAATTTCAATTTGGAACCATGCTGTTAAAACCGTTACGGCGGATCGCGGGAACATTTTATTCTGTCTGGAAAATCCGTGTCCATCCGTGTCCATCCGTGGTTAAAACCACTCGATGAAAATACCTTCGCCCATTCCGAAACGCCGCTCACGGATTGTGATCATTCCGCTGATTGACATCATGTTCTTCTTACTGGCGTCGTTTATGATGGTCGCCTTGGAGATGAGCAAGACGGAGAACATCAAGGTCAACCTGCCGCCCGCCACACAATCAAAACAGGATTTCCGGCCAGACATGGTCAACGTCGCCGTGGACAAATCCGGCGTGGTGTGGCTGGAGAAAAAGCAGATTTCACTGGCCGAACTGGCCTCCGTCCTGAAGGAACGTCTCCACGCCAATCCGGACGTGCCGGTTTATATCAGCGGCGACCGCGACTCGCTCCACGGCGACATGGTGAAGGTGTATCAAATCGTCCGCGCCGTCGGCATCCAAAAGGTTGCGTTCATGACCGACGGTAATTCTGGTTCCACGACGCCATGAAAATCCGCACGCCCATCCCGGAAAAAAAGTCGCGGCTGGAAATCATTCCGCTGATTGACATCATGTTTTTCCTGCTGGCGTCGTTCATGATGGTCACGTTGCAGATGCAGATTGTCCGCACGCTCAAATCCAATCTGCCCACCGCCACGCTCGCGACTCCCTCGCAGAAGCCCGACATCGTGAACCTGACCGTGAACACGGACGGCCAGGTTTCCGCGGACGACAAACCCATCGCGTTCCCGGAATTGTTCACGATGCTTACGAACCGTTACAGCCTGAACACGAATCTGCCGGTCTATATCACCGGCGCGAACGACACCACGCACGGCTCGGTGATGTTCGTGCTCGATTTGGTGAAACGCGCCGGCATCCAGCGCGTCGCCATCGCCGTCAACGCCGCCTCCAACCATCCGAACCCATGAAAAATTTCCAGGTCAACCTGTTCATCGTCCTCGCCCTCGGCCTCTGCGGCCTTTGTGCTTGGCAATGGTATGAGCAAACCGTCCAGCGCACCACCATCCAGAGCCTGAACCGGATGGTCTATGACCGCGACGCCGCCATTCAGAACGACACCAACTCCATCGCCACGTTGAATCAGCAGGTGAACCGGATGGATGCAAGCCTCACCGAAATGAAGGCCACTGCCGTGACCAATCAACAACTTATCGTTTCGCAAAAGGCCCAAATCGAGCAACTGCAATTCGCCAACGAAAATGCCACCAACGAAATCGCGCAATACAAAGCCGGCGTGGACGCCTTAGAAGCGAAGCTGAAAGACGCCTATGCCGGTATTGACAAACAGAACGGAGCCATCTCCAACCTCGTCGCCCAACGCAACGACCTTGTGCAGAAATATAATGACGAAGTCAAAGACCGGAATGATGTCGTCGCCAAATACAACGATTTGGTGAAGCAGGTGGAAAAGCAGCAGGGCGGCTCGAAGCAGTGAATGTCATCCTCCAACCGCAACAAACCTTGTTCATCCCATCACCGTAAGTACGATGCCGGCGAGGATGCCAAGGGCGGCGGCAATTTTTTGCCAGTGGCTCCGCTCACCAAACAACAACAGCCCGCCCGCAAACGCCACCAGGGTGTTGCCGCGCCGCAGGCTCATCACCACGGACACCAGCGCGCCCGGATGCCGCAGCGCACTGAAATAGACGTAATCCGCCGCCAACAGCGAAAATGCAATTGCCGGAATAGTCCAGCGCCAGCGGAACTCGTTGCGTTCCCACCAGCGCTGTTGCCAGCCGATTGCGAACGGCACGAACAAAACCACGAGATAAATGGAAAACCACGCTTGTACGGTCGGCACGGAAAAATGCGCCCGTCCCAGCAGATATTTGTCATAAAGCGAGCTCACTCCGCCCAGCACCGTCCCGGCCATCAGAAACCACACCCACCGGTTCCGATGAAAATGCACTCCCTCCAGTCGGCCGGCGAAGGAAAGCCCGACGAATGATGCCAGCGTCGTGAGGATGCCCAGCAATTGCATTCCCGTCGGGCGTTCGCCCAAAATCAGCAACGCGCCCGCCAGCGTCCATAACGGCGACGTCGCGCGAATCGGTGAAGCGAGCGACAACGGCAGGTGCTTCAGACCAAAGTAGGTAAAAATCCACGATGCCGTGACGATGGCCGACTTCAACAGCAGTTGCAGATGCTGCACCGGTGTAAGCGGGTCCGTAACCAGCGACCTCGGCAGCAACCCGGGATGTTCCACCTGCATCAGCAACAACACCGTCCATACCGCCGCACCCGTCAATGTGCTCAGAAACAGGACCGGCAGCACGGCGTTGTCCCGGATGGCGTGCTTGATGCAAAGGTCATACACACCCAGGAACAGTGCCGACACCAGACTGGCTTCAATCCAACTCATCAAACTAAAACACGACGGGCGAACCATTTGGGCCCGCCCGTCGAGCTGAAATCTCAATTTTCGTCCCTGGAGTTTACATATTTACGATGAGGTTGTCACCAAAGGGTGGCATGTGATTTTAGCCGGGCCGGCCATCAGGCGGCCTTGTGCCAGCGCCGGCGCGCGATTACCACAACCACTCCGCCGAGCGCAACCAAAGCACCGATGGAAGGTTCAGGGATGGAGAGCGTCGCGAGCTCCGTGTTGATCCAAGGCAAATAATCGTAAACGCTGACATCCGACCAGAGGTAGCCGGGCTGGGCGACTTGACTGTTTGGGTCGCCGGTGAGTTGAGACGCTTGCGAGCTGGAATGTACGCCAAAAATGGTATTGCCGGAGAGGCTGGGGCCGCCGGAATCGCCGGAGAAAATGTAAGAGGTGCTGCCATTGTAGTTGGGGCTTGTGCCATTAATCAGACAACTGTTCTGGAAACCCTGGTAGGCATAGTTCTGGCCGGCGTAATCAGAAACCGCTCCGGTGATGGCGGTGACCCCGGCGCCATTGAGGCTGTTGGGACCCGCCTTCAGGGTTCCATAGCCGGCCCCGTCGTTGAAAACGGGTGAATAGGAGTAAGACAGTGTCCCGCCAATGTTAACCACACTGGCTTGCAGGCCATAACCGGCCTGAGTAATCGCCGCGTTGGCGGCCGGCCGGGCATTGGGAAGGGCCACCGCGGCCAGGCCCGCCGGGAGTGTGTTCAATTGGCTGCCGGGAATAAAGACGTCAAGGATTGCCAGATCCACCGCACTGCTGCCATCCGAGGGAAGATCAAAAAGCGTTGCCTCATCTTCGGCCGCGAAGGAAGCGCCGCCCCCGCCGGCGTTGCCAAAGGTGATGCTGATCTGGCCGGGAGTGCAAATGGTGCTCCCTCCACCTGAAGCATCCCGAATGACATGGTCCGCCGTGAGGACGTCGAGATCCACCCCTCCATTATAAGGCATCATCTGAATGATGGTCCCGCTCCCGTCTCCGCCGGGGTCGGCAATCTGGACGATGGCGTTGGCGGTGTTGCCCAGGCCCGCAGTGGAATCCGAGCCGGGAGAAATCGCCAAACCGAAACAGTAGCCGGGGATGGTTGCCCCCAATATGGAGAATAAAATCATCCGGACGGCGGGCGATCGTCGGGTCTGAGGAGTTGTGATCGCATTGCATGACAGCCCGCTGGTGGAGGAAGAATACAGCTCACTTGTTTGCCTGGCAGTGTTCATAGTTTTTTAGCGTTTGCTTTAAGTCACAACCGATGAAATCCATGAAACCCTCTCGCAACTCAAAGCGCCTGGGTCAAAATACTTCTGGGAACGGGTGCCTTGGTTAACAAATCCGAGGTCCGGTGTCAAGCAGATTCTGGCGGAGCAGGAGCAAAAAAGGTATACCAGTTGGTGTTATCCATTCAAAACCATGGCCGGAGTCCGTTGATAAAGTCTACATGTGACTGATGATGTTGCTTCCGAATTGGGAACATTTGATTTCCGTCGCGCCGTCCATCAGGCGCGCGAAATCGTAAGTGACACGCTTGCTGCCAATCGCGCCGTTCAGGCCCTTGAGAATCAAATCCGCCGCCTCCGTCCAGCCCAAATAACGGAACATCATTTCACCGCTCAATACCACCGAACCGGGATTGACCACGTCTTTATTGGCGTATTTCGGCGCGGTGCCGTGCGTCGCTTCAAAAATGGCGTGGCCGCTGATGTAATTGATGTTGCCGCCGGGCGCAATGCCAATGCCCCCAACTTGCGCCGCCAGCGCATCGCTCAGGTAATCGCCGTTCAGGTTGAGCGTGGCGATGACATCGAAATCCGCCGGGCGCGTGAGCACCTGCTGGAGCGTGATGTCGGCGATGGCATCCTTGATGACGATGCCGGCGCCGGGTTTTCCCTCGGGAATTTTGCACCACGGCCCGCCGTCCATCTCCACCGCGCCAAATTCGCTCTTCGCCAGCTCATAACTCCAATCACGAAACGCACCCTCGGTATATTTCATGATGTTACCCTTGTGGACAATCGTCACTGATTTCTTCTTCTGCGCGACGGCGTATTGGATGGCCGAACGCACCAGGCGCTGGGTGCCGGTCTTCGATACTGGCTTGATGCCGATACCAACCACGTCCGGTGTTTCACCGAAACGGATTTTTTTAAAGTCCTTGGGAAAGTTCGCCTTGAGGAATTCAACCGTCTTGAGCGCCGCTTCCTTGCCGGCCTCGAAGTCAATGCCCGCGTAAATATCCTCCGTGTTTTCACGGAAGATGACCATGTTCACCCTCTCCGGATGTTTCACGGGCGACGGGACACCGGTGAACCATTGCACCGGACGCAGGCAGACATAAAGGTCGAGCATCTGGCGGAGCGCGACGTTGAGCGAGCGGATGCCGCCGCCGACCGGCGTCGTGAGCGGTCCTTTGATGCCGACGAGATATTCCTTGAATGCTTCGACCGTGTCGTCCGGCAGCCAGTTGTCGAATTTGTTCTTGGCCGCCTCGCCGGCGAACACTTCAAACCACGCGACCTTGCGTTTGCCGCCATAAGCTTTCTGTACGGCAGCATCGAATACACGCACGCTGGCGGCCCAGATGTCCGGCCCGGTGCCGTCACCGCGAATGAACGGGAGGATGGGGTTGGCCGGCACGCTGAGCTTGCCGTTTTGAACAGAAATTTTCCCGCCGGCGGGCGGTGTCACATCTTTATAGGCCATGGTCGGAATTTACGATTTGCGATATACGATTTTCAAAACCTTAAGGCGCGTAGCATCAAGTCGGAAACCGGGGAAAGCAAGGAAAGAAAATGGCTCGATTGAGAACTGAACGTTCGCCCTCATCCTGACCTTCTCCCCCGGGAGAAGGAACACCTGTTCGGCATTTCTGATCTTACGAACGGCTGTCCGGCAAATTCAGTCGCTCAATCTTCGATGTGGCGGCGGACAACCTTCCTTCTCCCTGGGGAAAAGACCGGGATGAGGGAGGACAAATTATCCTTTTATGCCACCTCAATCAGCCGGGACACCTTCGATCCAGCCTCATCAAATTGCGCCTTCACTTTGGCCACGGTGTTCTCGACCGTCAGGCCGTATTTCTTACGCAATTCGTCCTGCGTCGTGGCGTGCTCGATGAACTGGTCCGGCCAGCCGATGCGGATCACGGGCGTGATCACCCCTTTTTCGCTGAACAATTCCAGCACCGCCGAGCCGTAACCGCCCATCAACGCATGGTCTTCCAACGTCACGATCACGTCGGCCGCCTTGCCGAAAAATTCGTGCGTGCCGGCGTCCAGCGGCTTCGTGAAGCGCGGATTGATGACGGCGCAGTCAAATCCATCTGCGGCCAGTTGTTCGGCCGCCTTGCGCGCCAGGGTGTTCAACGGGCCCAGGCCGAACAGGGCGACTTTGTGCCGCACGGCGCCATTGCTGGAGAAATTCTGGACGACTTCCGCTTTGCCGACCTCGAGCAGCTTCGGCTGTTCCTTGATGGGTACGCCTTCCGCCGCGCCGCGCGGATAGCGGATGAAGGTGGGATGATTCTGGTGCGTGGCCGTGAACATCATGTCCACCAGTTCATCTTCGTCCTTCGGCGCCATGGCAATGACATTCGGCAGGCAGCGCAGGTACGCAATGTCAAATAAACCATGGTGCGTCGGGCCGTCATTGGCGGAAAGGCCGGCACGGTCCATGCAGAAAATCACGGGCAGATTCTGCAAACAAATGTCGTGATGGAGGCAATCGTAAGCGCGCTGCAGAAAGGTCGAATAAATCGCACAGACGGGATGGAAACCCATCGTTGCCATGCCGGCGGCAAAAATGACGGCGTGCTCCTCCGCGATGCCCACGTCGTAATAACGGTCGGGCATCGCCTTTTCCAGGTGTTTCATGCCGGTGCCGCTGGGCATGGCGGCGGTGATGCCGACGAGCGTGTTGTCCTTCTGGCAAAGCTTCACCAGCGTTTGCCCCATCACGTCCTGATACATCGGCGGCGCGCCGGCCTTGGCCGGCAGAGAATCACCCGTTTTCATGTCGTACGGGCCGGTGCCGTGGAATTTTTCGGGAAACTTGATGGCGGCTTCAAAGCCCTTGCCTTTTTGCGTGAGAATGTGGATGACAATGGGATGGTCGCACGTCCTGGCAAATTCCAGCGTGCTGATGAGCAATGGCAGATCATGCCCGTTGATCGGCCCCAGATAACGCACGCCCAGTTCCTCGAAAATAATCGGGCTGCCGTAACCGCCCCGCCCGTCGGCGTCCACGAGATTGCCGGTCTGACGCAATCCGACCTCGGTGATCGCGCCTTTGAATCCCTCTTCGGCCTTGTGCGCCAGTTTCAGGGCCAGTTCGCCCTTGGGCAATCGGCGCAGGAAACTTTGAAAATCGCGGGATAGTTTGTTGTAGTGCGGGTTGGTAATCAGCTTGTTGAGATAATTCGAAATGGCGCCGACGTTTTTGGCGATGCTCCATTCATTGTCGTTGAGAATGCCGATGAATTTTTTCGTCGTGTGACCGATGTTGTTGAGCGCCTCGTAAGAAATGCCGTTGGTCAACGCCGCGTCGCCGAAAATGCAGACGATGTTTTCATTGGTGCCGCGTTTGTCACGCGCCGCCGCCATGCCGAGCGCGGCGGAAAGCGCCGTGCCCGCGTGGCCGGCGCCGTAACAGTCGTGCTCGCTTTCCGTCCGCAGGGCGAAACCGTTCAAGCCGCCGGTCTGGCGGATGGCCGAAAAACGGTTTTTGCGGCCGGTCAGCAATTTGTGGACATAGACCTGGTGGCTTACGTCCCAGACAAACCGGTCCTTGGGCGTGTTAAAAACGCGGTGCAGGGCCAGCGTCAGTTCGACCACCCCGAGGTTCGGGCCGAGGTGCCCGCCGTTCCGGGACAGCACCGAGATGAGGTCCTGCCGGATTTCGCCGGCCAGTTCCTGCAGTTGTGGCAGCGTGAGTTTTTTTACGTGTTCCGGTCCGTCCACCATGTCGAGATATCGGCTCATAGTTTTATTTGTTAAATCAGTTAAATGAGTAACTGGTTAAAAAAGTTCAGGAACCGGGCCCCATTGTAAAGCACGCGCAATCCTGCTCATTTAACCAATCACTGATTTAACTCATTCACCTTCTCCCTCAAATGGTTTCAACTTCATTTCGCCCGCGGCATTCTTCTCCAATTGCCGGATTTTTAACTCCGCCTCGGCCAGTTTTTCCTGGCAGACTTTCATGAGCCGGGTGCCTTCTGCATATCGGGCCAGCAAAGCTTCGAGCGGCAAATCCTCGGACTCCATCGCCTCGACGATGCCTTCGAGCTTCTGCAAGGCATCCTCAAAAGGCAGGCTGCCCTTGGCGGCCTCGGCCTTGGCTGGTTTTGACATGCCGGCAGGATAAAATAAGCCGCTGCGCCCGTCCAGCCTGGAGTCGGCTGCGCGTCACGCCGTTTTTATTCCTCAGTCCGGCTGAAGATTTCGCCGGCTTTTAGCCGTGTTTTTAAGCGTTGACCGGTTTTGACTTTGGCGGCTTCGCGCAAAACCGTTCCCGTCACGGCGTCCGTAGTGATGGAATAACCGCGCGCCAGGACCTGTTCGGGTCCGAGCAAACGCAGCCGCGTTTCCGTCGCGCCGAAACGATTTTGCCAGGTCCGCAGATGAACCTGCGCCAGCTCGTGCAACCGATGCCGACTGGTTTTCAAACGCTCGAGTCGCTGTTCCAGCAGCTGCGCCGGACGCACCCGTAAGAACCGTGTCGCCAGATTTTGCCAGGCCACCTGACGATCTTTGGTGCCCTGCTTCGTGCAACGCAACAGGCCGGTCTGTAAATCATCCAGCCGTTGCAGAAATTCATCCAATCGCCGGCGCGGATGCGCCCGCTTCAATCGTCCTTGCAGCTGCTCGAATTCCGTGGTGGCGCCATCCAGGCGTTGCCGGACTTTTCGCCGCAGCACGCCCGGTGCTTCGGCCACGAACGCGCGGCTGGCGAACACGCCTTCGGTGATGATTTCCGCCCCGACACTGGGTGTCGGGGCGCGCACGTCCGCCACAAAATCGCTGATGGTAAAATCAATCTCGTGCCCGATGGCCGACACTACCGGCAGTGCGGATTCAAAAATTGCCCGCGCCACGGCTTCCTCGTTGAACGCCCACAAATCCTCCAGCGAACCGCCGCCGCGGGTGACAAGAATCAAATCCAATCTATCGGAGGGGCGAGCTCCGCGAGCCCCTAAAATCTTTCCCTCAACCGAGTCAGGGGGGCGGTTAAAAAGCCCCCCCCCGAAGTGTGTATTTAAAAAAATTTTAAAAAGTATGTGCGCCGCGATTTAGGCCGCCCCCCCCAGGCCCGGCACCCGGCCC
>JANWKE010000028.1 GCA_025451535.1 Verrucomicrobiia bacterium | reverse complement strand
TTTGCGGATTCATCACCCGCGATATTGCCCGCGAAATGTCGTATTCCAGCAGCCGCTGCCGGTCGGGTGACAGGGCGACCGTCTGTTTGGCATCCAGCAGGTTTACCGCCAGGCCCAGATAAAATTTGTCGCCGGTCGGCAGCGCCTCCGGCTCGATGCCATCCAGACGCGCCGAATCCTCGGCATCCGAGTCGGGCTCGGGATCAAATTTTTGAATGATGATTTTGCCGTGCGCGGCCTGTTTGTATTCGCCCAGCAAATCCTCCACCTGGCGGGCATAATTTTCCAGATAGAGGCTTTCGGCCGTCGGGGTTGCGTTCCGCGTGCAGTAGAAGCGAATGGTCACCGGCGTGTCGAGCTTGCCCAGGATCGCCCGCGTGCCGGGTGAAAGCGTGTAGATTTTTTCCTGCGTCAGGTCGGCGCGGGCCGGGAATTCGGACGCCATCAGATAGATGGCCGCCAGCAGCACCGCCATCGCCACAATGCCACCCGCCGAATACAACAACATTTCAAGGGATTTCTGTTTCATTTCCGGTGTCCGCGCAAAATCACCGCCGTGGTGAACAGGGAAAAAACGATGAGCGCCAGGAAGAAAATCACATCCCGTGAATCCAGCACGCCTTTTTGAAAATTCTCAAAATGGGTGATGACGCTGCACGCCGCCACGGCCTGGACCACCGCAGGGCTGGCCCAGCCGGACAGAAATTGGATCACCGGCGAAAAGCCGGCCAGAAGCAAAAAAAGGCACAACACGACCGAGACGATGAAGCTCACCACCTGCGACCGGGTCATGGCCGACGTGATGCCACTGACGGCCAGATACGCCCCGGCCATCAGCCAGCTGCCGATGTAGCCGCAGAAAATCACACCGTTTTCCGGCCGGCCCAGATAGTTCACCGTAATGACCAGCGGGAATGTCAGGACGAGCGCCAGCGCAAGGAACAGCCAGGACGCCAGGAATTTCCCGGCAATCGCCTGCCAACTGGTGATGGGCATGGTCAGCAGCAATTCCAGCGTACCCACACGCCGCTCCTCCGCCCACAGCCGCATGCCCACCGCCGGGACCAGAAACAGATAGAACCACGGATGCCAGATGAAGAAAGTGTCGAGGGACGCCTGCCCATGTTCGAAGAAGGTGCCCATGCGTGTGCCGACCATGAACGTGAAAAATCCGCACAACAACAGGAAGATGACGATGAACACATACGCCAGCGGCGACGCGAAATAAGCGTTCAATTCGCGCTTGGTAATGGTCTTGATGTTCGCGATCGCATTCATTCTACACTCTGACCTCGGATCTCTGACTTCCGACCTCTGTCTTCCGGCCTTCGCCCTCCGTCTTCCGTCTTCTGATTTGCCGTATCCGGCATGGTCAGGCTGCGAAAAACCTGGTCGAGCCGGCCTTCCTCGGTTTGCAACTGTTGGACCCGCCAGCCTTGCGCGGCTTCACCTACCGCGCGCGGCAGTTCGCCATCCGCCACGTTCGGTTTCGGATGCACACACACCGCGACCACGCCGTTAATCTCCTCGAGCACCGCGACGCGTCGGGCCTGGGGAATCTGGTGGAGCCGGGCTGACACCGCGGTCGCGGCCACGCCGCTGACGCGCAACGTCACCGCGCCCGCCATGTCCGATTTTTGCCGCAACTCCGCCGGCGTGCCATTGGCCACAATTCTGCCGCGGTCAATGATGATGGCGCGTGTGCAGACAGCGTCCACTTCCTCCAGGATGTGCGTCGAAAAAATGATGGCCTTGGTCATGCCCATGCGTCGGATCAGACCGCGCACTTCGTGTTTTTGATTCGGGTCCAGGCCGTCGGTCGGTTCGTCCAGCACGAGCACGTCGGGATCGTGAATGATGGATTGCGCGAAGCAGGTGCGATGGCGGTAACCCTTGGAAAGCGTTTCGATGCTTTGATGCAGCACGTTTTCGAGAAAACACATTGCGACGACCCGGTCCACGGCATTGGTCTTCGCCGCACCACGCAATCCGCGAATTTCCGCCGCGAAGTTCAAGAAACCCCTGACCGTCATGTCCGTGTAGGCCGGCGCGTTTTCGGGCAGATAACCGATGAGCCGTTTGCCGGCAATCGGCTTTTCCACCAGGTCAAATCCGCCGACCGCCACGCACCCCGCCGAGGGTGGCAGGAATCCGGTGATCATCCGCATGGTGGTGGATTTGCCCGCGCCGTTGGGGCCAAGGAAGCCAAGGACTTCGCCGCGCGCCACGGAAAAAGAAATTCCGTCCACGGCGCGCTTGTCGCCAAATAATTTAGTCAAACCATCTGCCTGAATCATGCCAGCAAACAACGACCAGTTCCGCCCGGGAAAAAATTTACGAAGCCCAAATAGCGGTTCTGTATTTGGAAAATCCAGGACGCGAAATGTTCAAAAAAAAATCGCGCCGGGTCCCCAATCGCTCAAATGGTTCCAGCCCGGGTGGCCACAGACCTTCGTCCCGGCGAAGGCCCGCGTTTTTGTTTCTCTTCGCATCGCCGGCCGGCACTCATTAATTTTGCCCGCCCACAAGTTCACGGGTGCCAACGCCTGCGCCTGGGGTTGATCGCAACTGTTCCCATGGGATGCGGTTCGCCGCGGATATAAATCCGCATAAGTATTTTGACCACGCGGGTGCGCTAGGGTGACGGTTCCTGGAGAACCTCGATGTCCCTCGGCCAACGCACGAGAAGGTTGAAGGATTTGGCGCGCCAGTCGGCTCCGACACGCCACCCGCTGCCCACATCCACCCGGCACACGCCGGTGACCGCCACTTTACTGCCATTCTTCAAATAGGCAAAATTCACGCCGCTGGTTTTTCGCTCCCGATAGGCCAGAAAAATACACCCGTCCGATTCCAGCGCCAAAAATTCATCCGGGCTTTGGCGTGCTCGATCCAGTATGGTTGCCTCAATCCGCACCAGCCGGGAATCGCAGGTGCCCTTCAATGCCTCGTCCGCCGTGATGGTCTGAGGCATCGGCATTGCGCCGCTGCCAATCTTCCGGAAAATCGCATCCTGGAGCAAGGGAGTGTATTCGCCCTGGGCGGGGAACCCCAAAACTTCAACCCGGTCTCCCGGGATTACCGAGTCGGCCTGTTTGGTTCGCACGTAAAGACCATCCGTTTCGTTCTCAATGTACAGGGTCTGGTCCTGCGCGTAGATCACCGTCCCTTTGACTTTAACCCGATGGCCAAGCGGGCTGCGCGGCGCAAATTGCAGCAACTGCGAAATCGGACGGAGCGGGGCGGCAAATGGTTTTTGCGGCGCAGGTAATTCAATCACCAAATCCGTCGGTCGCGGCAGCAGAAGCCGGATGTCAAATAACTGCCGCCGTGAGGTGAAACGGGTTGCGCATATCCCGTGAATCTGGACGGTGCTGTCGACCAGCAAATCCTTGTTCGCGACGGGCAGTTTAGCCACCAGCGCCGTCACGCGTCCGCAACCGGTTTCGATTTCGAGCGAGTAATATTTCGTTTGCGGATCGAAATCGACGGCGCGAACGACGCCGTCGATATCGACGAACTGGCTATCTTCCTCGCCGCTGGCCAATTGCTGGTAAGTAACCGGCCGGGCGGGCGGAAAAGCACCCGTGCTCAGAACCTTGATCTGACTCGGTTGCACCACCGGCGCATATTCACCCGGATCCGTGGTGCCCTCGAGTTCCACCAGTTGTCCCGCCGCCAGGGCCGGGCCATTTGTGGCTACGAACGGGAAAAAGTAAATCCCGGCTGTTTCATCCTGAATGAAGCGCATGAAGAGATTGGTATCATAAAAAGTGATCACCCCCTGCAACTTTACCGGATAATGCTGACTGGCCTGCGCCACGGTCAGATCGCGAATGACCGCCGCCTTTTGAATTTCGTTGGTCGGAGCAAGGCCACCCGCTCTCAGCGCGAACGCGTGAATAAAAAAAAGAGGCAGAAGCAGACCCAGGCACAGTGGTTGAAAGCGGCGAGGACGGTATGACGTGGTTGATATGCTCATAAGTTGATATAAATGGATGTGCCCGCATCTTGAAGTGGTTCTTCTCGGAACGCAAGATTAGAGCTTGGTTGGGATTTCCCCTTTTGGTTTCCCGCCCACGACCAGCGTGGGGCTGGCTTTTCCGTGATTCTCTTCCTCGCCAAAGGTTTGCAGGTTCTTATTCAAGTTCGACCCGGCTCTTCTCCGGCACTGCGAACTTCATTTATTTGTCGAATCTGAAGGGGCACTGGCCGTTGGACATCGCAGCGCGATGTCCCTGCCCCGGAGGATTTCTTTGATTACAACCGTTCGCGGCCGCCATAGCCGCTTTCGAGGTCGTGCCAGAACTCCACGTCGTCTTCGTCCTGTTCCCAGCAGAGAAAGACTTCCCGGCCCCCGATGATGGCCGGGAAATCCACCAACCCGCGGTCCAGGTCTTTGATAAAAATCTGGCGGCGCTGAAACTCGGCCAGGATTTCCTGCACGTCCGCCAGGGTGCGCACCTGGTCGTTGACCGTCTGGCCGCCGGCGTCGTGTCCCTGTTTCATCAACGTGCCCAGCCGTTTTTCATGGCGTTCCATAACCTGGTGAAGCTGGGTGAGCTGCTCCAGCCATTTGCGGATTTGCGGCAGCAGCGCCCGCACCTCGTCACGCGTATAATGTTTGTTAAAACGATATTTCATCGGCAAAAAACGACCGCCATCGGTGAAATAGATACCCTTCCGGGCGCTTGCGCAAATACAAACGCTTTGGAGCGGGGAATTGAAGTTGCGCGGGCAGCCTTTTTGCATCCGTAAATGCGCTGAACGGCAAGCGCATCTCCGGGCAAAAAGGAAACCGCCTTTTTTCATCCGGAAATGGGTTAAACAGCAAACCCATTTCCGGGCAAAAAGGAAACCTACTTCTGCCAGGTGCGCTTCTTGTGACGGTGCAGACGCAGCTTCTTGCGGCGTTTGTGCTTGTTAATTTTCGCCTTGCGGCGCTTTTTAAGTGAACCCATGCGCCAATGGAGTACTTCCACCGGGCGGGTCTTGTCAACCAATCTCTGGCGATAACTGCGTTTACCGCTTTGGCACCGCCCGATAGAACACTTGCGAGGACGCTCCGGCGATTGAATCGGACAAGGAAACTGTTCCCGTGCTGTTGCTCACGCCCTCAAAGTCCAGCCACGTCAACAGGTCGGGTGATTTCTGAATCAGATAATTCCCGCCGGTCTCCGAATCGAGGCGAAATCGAAACACACTGGCCGGCTCAACCCCCAAGGTTGTCAGTATCGCCGGCGGATAAACGACACCCGCCAGGTCCTCTGAAAAATCCGGCAGCGGAAGCGTCAGGCTGCCGTTGGTGGCAATTGCCCGCGTGAATCCGGCGTTTGTGCCCGTCAGCGGATCGTACCAGTCGGCCAAAAACTTCCCGGGCGGCCAGTTGCTCAGCGTCACGCTTAGCCCGTGTTGGATCGGCAAAACGGCGTTGGTGGAACTGCCGGAAAAAGAAACCCACGGCGCCACCGCATAAAGCAGCGACTCGCGCGGTCCGCGCAAACCGATGGTATCCGGCGAGGGCTGCCAGTTACCCGAATAGGTTGACGGCAGCACCTGCTCCAGGCGCACCCAGTCGAGGTAAATCCAGCCCAAGGAGATGTTGGTGATTTCAATCAGGTGTTTGCCGGCCGGAAGATTCAACGGAATGTCGGAATTGTATTCGTTGTTCACCTCGTTCAGCCCGTCCAGATTGGGCAGGTTCGTGCTGTACAGTTGGGCACCGTCCACCCGCACCGCCATGGCTGCACTGACGGAAACCGAATTGAGATGAATGACCATCCGGGCATTGTTGGTGAACCATCCGTTCAGAATAAACAGCACCCGCGGGTTGGGCTGCCACGATCCTTGCACAAAACTGCTCAAGATTGCCCCCGCGTATACGGCCGATTGCGGTGATGCCACCGCCAGCCGGCCCGGGGGCGTGGCGCCCCAGACACCGCCGGGGGTAAGAACGACATTGAACGGCTGGCCGCCCGGCACCGGATCGCCAACGGTCGGCGGCGGCGAGCCGGACGTTTGAAAATTGATATTGGTCCACAAGCCATTCCCCCAGCCGGTCCGGTTTAAAACGGTTCCGAGCGCCGAATAAATCGGATAGTCGTTCTCGTTATGAATGTTTTCGTACCACCACGACATCGCCGTGCCGGCGGTTCCGCCAACTGCCCCGCCCCAGAGGCCCTGACGAAAACCGCGCAGGTAAGGGTCATTCGTATGGTTCCAACTCAAGGCGCTGGTGCCAAACTCTTCAATCAATGCCGGTTTGTGGTAATTCCAGTGAAACGACTGCGCCACGGCGTTCATGCGAGCGGCCGGAAAGGCTTCGCCGTAGCCGTGGTAGTTCGCATAATCGAGTTGTGGCAAGGTCCAGATTTCCGGGCGATCACTGCCGCCAGTCAGACTGGTCGTCACCAGATGACCAAACGCGTCATTGGTATGCATCCAGCCGCCAACGATCCCGTGCCAGACCGCCACGTCGGACGGATTCAGCCAGGCGTATTCGTTGTCAATTTCGCTGAAGAACTCCCAGGACATCAGGCTCGTGCTGTAGCCGTAGCGGCCAATCAGGTAGCGCAGCCGTTTTTCAAAAATCGTCCGGGCGACGGTGTTGGTGAAAAAGGCGTCCTGGTTGATGCAAGGCCCGCCGTTGGTGGCGTTATAGGGATTGCTCTGCCAGTAATTGTCCGGCCCCCAGATGTCCGGAACAGGCTGCAGCATCAAATGAAACTCGATGCAAAGCTCGAGCCGGAGATTGTGCTGTTCGGCCCGTTGAAAGACGTAATCCAATTGCCAGGCGCGGTCCAGCCGGTAATGGTTCAGCGAATCGGAATCGGTTTCCAGGCCAAACGACCAGGGCGTGGTCAAAATGCGACCGAAGTTCATGCCAGCCGCCTGCATCGCTGGAAACCAGTCGTCGTAATCATACGTGCCGCGGCCACCGGGCCACCCGCAATTCATGCCAATCAGCCGCAACGCCTGTCCATCGCCGGTTTGAAAATACTCTCGGTTGGTCGCCACCTGCACGTACCCGGAACCTGCCGGGACCAAGCCGGCGGGCACGGTGAAGTTCGTGACCACCGGCGAACCATAGGGTTGATTGTTCGTCTGAATGCCCAGACTGATCGTGTAGGCGCCGGATTCGGGTGGTGTGAAACGCAAACGCCATTGCGGCGAACCAACCGCGGTGAGGTATTCGTAGCTGCCCGACAATCCCCGCTGATAACCCTGATACCAAAACGCCGGGACGATCATGGTTTTACCTGACGGCAAGGTAAACGTCGCGTCGAGTCGGATCTGGTCGGGGTCGAACGGATTGGTGGCGGCAGGCACGTTGGTGATGCAGAACTCGAGCCGCTGCCATAACTGCGCGGAAGTAAGTTGAATGAACTGAGGTGTCGGCTGGGCCACCGAGGCAAACTCAAACAAACAAACCAGCAGAAGGCCAAAGGCCGCTTTCAGCTTCACACCTGAAGCTTGGCTTATTCGCCGCGGAAAACAATCAGTAAACCACCTTGTTCAGCGGATACTCAATGATGCCTTCCGCGCCGGCGGCCTTGAGTTTTGGAATCAGTTCGCGTACGACGTGCTCGTCAATAATCGTTTCCACCGCCACCCAGCCTTTCTGGCTCAGGGTGGAAATCGTCGGGTTGCGCAGCGCCGGCAGCGATTTGAGAAGGCTCGCCAGGTTCTTTTCGGCAATGTTCATCTTCAAACCCACCTTCGTTTCCGCTTCCAGTGCGCCTTTAAGCAACAATGCGAGGGTCTCGATCTTCCTGCGTTTCCACGCATCTTTCCAGGCTGTGTGACTGGCAATCAACCGCGGCGTCGAGGCCAGCAACGTGTCCACGATCCGCAACTTGTTCGCGCGCAGCGACGACCCGGTCTCCGTCAATTCCACAATCGCGTCCACCAGTTCGTGCGCCTTTACCTCCGTCGCGCCCCATGAAAATTCCACGTCCGCCTTCACGCCGTGCTGGCGCAGATATTTTTTGGTGAGATTGACGACTTCGGTCGCAATGCGTTTGCCCTTCAAATCCTTCACGGATTTGATTTTTGAATTTTCGGGCACGGCCAGCACCCAGCGCGCCGGCTGCCGCGTCGCCTTGCTGAACAGGAATTCGCCGACCTCGTGTACGCGGGAGCCGTTTTCGACAATCCAATCGCGGCCGGTGATGCCGCAATCCAGATACCCATGCTCGACGTAACGGCTGATTTCCTGCGCGCGAATCAGCCGGATCTCCAGCTCATCGTCGTCCACGTACGGCACGTAGGAACGGCTGCTGACGGAAATATTGAAGCCGGCCTTGGCCATCTTTTGGATGGTGGCTTCCTGCAAGCTGCCTTTCGGCAGACCGAATCTTAATTTCTTGCTCATTTCAAACTTTAACGCAAAGACGCAGAGACGCAGAGACGCGAAAACAATAAATGAAGAACTTTGCGCCTTTGTTTCTTTGCACCCTTGCGTTATTCATTTTTTAACTTTCTGGAAATCTATTTCGTGCGCGTGCCGGGGGTTAATCTGCCTGGAACGGCCAAAAAAAGCCACTTTCTTCTTATTCGACTTCGCTGTAAAAGAGCTTTTGACGCTAATTACGCCAATTTTCACGAATTGGCTTTAATTAGTGTCAATTCGCGAAATTCGCGTCTCACTTTTTCCAAATCACCCGCCGGCCGGCCACTGAAATTTCTCCATGTGCAATGGCCGCCACGCACCGGGGATAAAGTTCATGTTCGGCCCCGTGAATCCGCTGAATCAAACTGTCGGGCGTGTCGTTGTCCAGCACCGGTACCGTTTGCTGGCCGATGATGGGCCCGGCGTCCACGCCCGCGTCTACAAAATGCACCGTGCAACCCGTCACCCTCACGCCGTGATCGAGCGCCTGTTTCCACGCTTCCAGACCCGGAAACGACGGCAGCAACGACGGATGAATATTCACGATACGCCCCTCAAATGCGCGGAGGAAATCACCCTTCAACACCCGCATGAAACCCGCCAGCACCACCAAATCCACTTTCGCCGCCTGCAGCGCGCCGACAAACGCCCGCTCCGCATCCTCATCCAGTTTGGTGCGGAATTTCCCCGGCGGAATGAACCTGGCCGGAAGATTTCGTTCGCCCGCACGTCCCAGGATCCCCGCGTTTTCGACATCGCTCAACACCAGCGCGACCTGTGCCGGGATTTTCCCGGCCGCGCACGCATCGGCGATGGCGACAAAATTGGAGCCTTTGCCGGAACCGAGAATGCCAAGTCGAAAGGGATTGCTCACGACGATGTGAATAACAGAGCGACCTCTCAAAACAAGTGAAAAGGGGGTGGTGCCTTCCCAAACCGAAGTCCGCCAAAGGCTATAGCCATCTCATTCACGGAACTCCCAAGGCCATTTCCCCGGCCTCACTGACCACTACCCAGTAACAGCCGATAAAACATCTCTGCATTGGTCGGTTGCACCATATACGGTGAAACCGCAGCGTTTGTGAACCACGGTCCCGTCAGGTTGGTTGCCTGCAGCAGGGTTCCAGCTGCCCAGTTTAACACCGGATTGGGAACTCCGGTTTGCATGTAGAGGTAGTTGGTCAATCCCCACACACCCAAAGTGCTGCTGGTTCCCACATACACTTTTCCATTGGCTATCGTCGGACAGGTCATTTTCACGTATGTCCCCACGCTCCCGCTCCACAGCACCTTCGGAAAATTCACCGCGTCATAAGCCCGCAGATTGCTGTCGCTGCCAATCTCCCACAAGATGCCATTGGTGGTTCCGTTGGCCGAAAGGGAAATGCCGCCGCAACGATCGTTCTGCGAGAAAGACGCCGTGCCCAGGGGCGTGGTAATGATGTTCGTTCCGGTAAATTCAAAGGCTTTGGTCGGGTTGTTGGCATGCAGGGCAAAAAGATATTGCAGGTTCGGCCCCTGCCAATAAACCGGCGACTTGCCGATCGTATCGCCTGTCACCCCGGCCTGGAAGACCTGTGTAAAGTTGCCCACATGCCCCATGTTGTTGATGTCAGCGAGGTACATCTCCCCGTCCTTGCCGATCCCGACCACGTAATGGGGTGGCACCAGCACCGGCCCGCCGGAGCCCAGGTCCAGGTCGCTTCCGCTAAGCGATTGCCAGTTGGCCGGAGTCGCATAATCCTGTACCGACAGGCTGCCGTTTAACTTGACGAAGGACATGCTGAAATTGTTGATGCCGTCAAACGTCCCGTTGCCGGTCATAACGTAGATGTTTCCGTTCGTATCCACCGCCGGCGCCATGCCGCCGGACCAGATCGCTCCCTCGCTGCCGGTGGGGGTCACGTTGAAAGAATCCACCAGCGAAAGATTCGTGGCATTGTAACCCAGAATGAAGCCGTGATAGCTCCCCTCGTCACAGTGCGAGCCAAAGCAAAGGTAAACCACGCCGTTCAGCAGCAGCAGGCCCGGACGCTGGTGCTGCAAGCTGGCACTGAAATTCGAGGCGGCAATCGTCACCGGCCCGCCGAATTTTTCGTTGCCGGTCGCAATATCCAGCGCGTGCAATTCATGAGCCGGGCCCGCGGCCAGTTTCGTGTCCACATAGAGCGTGCCACTGCTTAAATCAAACACCGGCGTGCCGGTAATGCCGACCACGGGAACCAGATCAGTGCAAGTAGGCGGAGTGTAAGGTGCGCCCAGACTATCATGCCAGTAAGTGACGCCGGCCGTGTCCGCATCAAACGCATAGACGCTGTTGCTCTCCGTGCAAACAAAAACCACGTTGTGCGTTCCGCCGGCGATGTTCAAGTTTTCAACGTAAAGCGGCTGCGCATAGACCTGGGCATCCACGCTGTCGGTGAACAATTTGCCGAAGTTGGTCGAATTGACGTTGGCAGGAGTCAGAATGGTTTCCAACGTGTTGGCCCCGGTGCGCGCAAGGTCGTTGTGTTGGATGAGCACATTCACCGCCAGTGCCGGGGACAACAGTAAGGGGTTGGCAAGTAAAACGAGGCCGCACCACTTCCCCGCCGCTCTTCTAGCAGAAACTTTCATCGAGTTTTTGTATAATCCCTGAACTTCCGATAAAAAATTAACGCGCAGAACATCGCACAAATTGTTTTTTTGTCCATCGAATTCCAAGCCGGCGACCCTCCCGAACAGGTGAAACGACGGTCAACCATGGCTGAGGTTTTATGCGGCCCTGCAATCGCAAATCACCATCCGCCAGTTCTTTATTGAGTAATTCGCTTTCAGCTTACGGCGTCTCTGCCATCGGAGTTGCCTCGCAAGCCGCCGGATGCGGCCGTCCCATCCACACCTGGTCAAAACCCGGAGAAAAATGGCCGCCCACCAGTTCGGCCCTGTTAAACCAGGACCAGTTTTGCGTCAGCAACGAGTCGTCCCGCAGAGTCACGCTGGCCGGCTGCTGCAACCAGGGCGGATGCCATACGCGAAAAAACCGTTTCCGGCCCTTCGCCGAATTGAAAGCGGTATAGCGCTCGATGAGCCATTCATCCCATGAACCGGATTCACTCGGTTGAAAAGCCGCCGACTTTGACAGTTCAGCCTGATACGCAAGCCGTTTCCCACTGCTCGTATCGACAACCTCGCCCTGGAGTGCACCGTTTTCCCAGTCGTGCCGGTAGGCGATGCGGCCTTGATGATACGGCAGACCAAATGTTGCCGGGCCCAGCTTCACGGCCAGACGATTGGACAGCCATTCCGCCAGAAAATGAATTCCCGGTTCGCCGCTGTGACAGACATAGGTCCGGACATTGAGAAAAGCATGCGTGGCAATCGGTCGCAAAAGCCACGCTACCGGTTTTCCGCCCCGGCGCGGCCTCAGACCGCGCAACGTGAACGCCACCAGGCTGACGAACGCGCGACCGTTATGCAAATCGAGAGCGTAGGGTACGTCGCGTTGCAGGGCGCCGGCGTCCACTTCAAAATGTATCATCAGCGCCCGGTCCCACCCGGCGAAGAACAAGGGTTCCCCGCGGCGTGACAGGAGCCGTTTCCGCGCCGCTGCGCTCGGGGCGGCGCTGAAACCGACCGCCGGCTGCCGGCATCTTTCAAGAGGTGTAATCATGGCGTCCTCATTTAAAAGTCGCCCACGCATACACGACGGGCAGATAGGCAAACACGATATTGGTGGCGTGGTAACCCAGCCGCCAGAAATGGTTGGTCAGGTATGGTCGCACATCGAAGAGGAACGTCGCGGCAAACAACCGGACCGTCCAGAATACGGCGAGGAACAGGCACAGAGCGCGGGCCAGGTGGCTGCCTGCGGCCAGCGTGCCGGCAAACGCGAACGTAATCAGGCCGAAGCTGATCAGGCACAAGCCGATAAAGGTGTAATAGACCCAGAACAATTGCCGGATGAACGGCGGCAAAACGGCGATATGCGTCCGCAGATTGACCGCCCGCGGCATGAGCCCGCCGGCACAGGCCAGACCCAGGTGCAAAACACCGGCGAATTGGAGGAGTAAAGTCAGAGTGATGGTATTCATGTTTCCTTTCAGGTTGCGCCGATGGCCCACAGCATCGGCAGGATGACGCTTTTGATGAACCACGGATGAAAGAGCCAGAATGCCGGACCCGCAGTGACCAGCACGGTGAAACACCAACCGCGCGGGCCGCGGCCCAAGCCGATGCTTCGACCCAAGGCTGTGCGCTCGGCGGTCAGGCCAAGGCCCTGGACAAGAAAATAGGCAGTGGGCAAACCATAACCTCCACGTGCCGGCAGGGAAATCACCAGTTCATGCACGAAACCCGACAGGCCAAAAGCGAGCACCATGGCCATAGCCGGACCGGTCTCCCGACACAGTGGACGGAAAGCAAGCCGGAAGGCGAGTTCGTTGAAGGCGGTGTTCCAGCGCCTGCCCCAAAACTCCGCGAGTGAACACGCCCCCAGCGGGTTTTGCATGATGGGCATTGCCACCGCCCCGGCCCGTCGCCAGACCAGTGACAAGACGTGAAACAACCCAAAGTGGAGAATAAAAACCACACCCGTCATTCCGATCCATCCGGCGAGTACCGGATGGACGGGCAATACCGTCCGGGCAATCCCCCAGAGCAACCCTGTGCCAAGGCCGGTTTTGGCCGCAGCGGCCACCCATTCGCTGCCGCGCGGCTTCTCTGGAACGCCGGCCCGGTTGAGAAATGCCGCTGCATTCATTCCAGGCCAGGCGAGCAAGTAGCCGAACGCGCGCGGCAAACTTAATGCCCCGCCTTGCTTCGCCGCGCGGCGCCAGGTCAGCCATTTGCATCCGGTAAAAAGCGCCAGGGCCATCAGCCACATGAAAACCCACGCCGCGACAGCGTTCCTGAACCACAACGCCGGCAAGGGCAAAATCAGCAAGGGCAGAAAGTCCAGGAACCGGCGGCCACTGTCCCCAACGGCAGGGTTCCCGACACGGCAAACGTGGTCGGTACAATTTCGTCGGCGCGCGATCCAGCGATAACCCCCGCGGAGCAGGTCCTTCATTGCGGGCAGGCGGGCCATTTGACGCAGGGGCCAGGTCCACCGGTAGCGCCGGCTGATCTCGATCAAGGCATCCGCACCACCGAAATGCGTGCCATCCGGTAACAGCAAACGCATTTCTGCCAGGAGCCGGGGATCAGTCAATCCAAGTCTTGCGCGGACCCAGGGCGTTTGGAGCGGCAAAAGCTCAAGGTGCCGGCGCACGAGCAAAGGCCGGAACCGGCCGGCCAGCCGGGTGCAAAAACGACAGTCCGCATCATAGAGCACCCAACCGTTTACTTTCACTTCGTCTGTAATTTCAGTATTCACAGAAATATACTCGCAAAAAAAATGGCGGTCTATCCGCCCAGCCCAAGAACCTTCAAGACCTTGTCACCCACTTTTACAAATTTGACGATGGCGCTGGTCGGCCATTGGCGGATCTGGACATACCAGGCGGAGGTCGTTTCAAAGAATTCCCGCAGGTCATTCAGCCGTTGTTGCGTGTACGCGTCAGTCAGCTTGTCCTTCCCGCCCTCGGCGATACACTCGTGGAGCATCTGCGTGGTGGGGTCGATTTCCCTGCGCTTGCGCTCGTTCAGGACCACCCGGAACATTTCCCAGACATCCTTCATGGATTCGAAATGGTCGCGTTTGTCACCCAGGATATGAACCAGTTTGACAATGCCCCAGCTCTGCAATTCCTTGAGGCTGGTGCTGACATTGGAACGGGCAACGCCCAGTGCCTCCACGATATCATCCGCGTTCAATGGCTTGGGCGAGATAAAGAGCAGCGCGTGGGTCTGGGCTACGGTACGATTGATGCCCCAGCGCGTCCCCATTTCCCCCCAATGCAGGATAAACTTTTGCTGGATCGGACTGAGCGCTTTCATATTTCTTTTATTTCTGTTACTTCAGAAAATACTATATATGCCGTAAATGTCAATATTTATTGAGTCGCATTAAAATCGCCCGCCTGCGCCCCCTGCCCTCCGCGGTCAGCGCCAATCCGGAATCAAAAGCGTTGCCTCCGCCGCTGGTTATCCTACGATGCCATTGAAATCAGATGCCCATCACCATAACTCAGCAGCTGGAAAGACCTCCGGCGTTTGCCGAACTACAATCGCTGGCCGGACAGCATCATGTGCAGATTATCGGCAACGCACTGGCCGGAGATTTCTGCCATCCCAACCCGGAACAGCCCACAGTGACCGGCCATTATGCCTTTGAACCAAACGGCGACCTCCGGGGCGATTTCACCGGCCACGTCATGGGCAGACTGGCCGGGCGTTTCGCCCTGACGGCGGGAAACGCCGAAATCATCATCACCGAAAAGCCGTTGTTGCTGCCCGAGGCCATTTTGAAATCAGCCCTGTCCGCGGCCCTCCTGGATTTCTGCGCCAAATTTGCAGTTGCGGAACAAGAGCGGTTGTCAAAAACATAAAAATCTCATGTAAAAGGCCGTCCTGAAATCCAGTTGCAGGGGAAGCGGATGGACATACATTACTGCCAACAGCCATGCACCGCCAACCGACAGACTATGGACATGGGAGAATTTTCGCCGACGCGTTCACGCTCATTGAACTGCTGGTGGTTATCGCGATTATTGCCATCCTGGCGGCGATACTCTTACCGGCATTGAGTGCGGCCAAAAGCCGGGCCTTAAACATCGTCTGCGAGAACAACATCAGCCAGCTCGAAGTTTGCCTCCATCTGTACATCACGGACAACCACGATCATTTCGTGCCCAACAATTCCATCGCTGCCGCCGGCGATCCCGGCATGGGTCTTAGCACCGGATTGTCCTGGCTCCCGGACCTGAATGCCGTCACGGAGATTGACCCGTCCAACATCGTCAACGGCCTGCTGTTTCAATACAACCGCTCGCTCGGCATTTATCATTGCCCGTCGGATCGGTCTACTTTGAAGACGGCCGGCGGGCAACCTTACCCGCATTTGCGCTGGCGCAGTTACAACATGAGCCAGTCCGTCAATGGCGATTCGGAGGCCAATCCTCTGTATTCCCTCGAGGCCCTGCCTGCCTATGAAAAATACACCGAAGTCCGTCACCCCAGCCGGATTTTTGTATTTATTGACGAAAGTTCGGACACAATTGAAGACGCTGAATTTGGCTGCCCTCCGATCGGGTCCTGGGACGATGGTTATTGGTGGGACATGCCCTCGGATCGGCATATGCAAAGTGCCAACCTTTCCTTCGTAGATGGCCATGTCGACCATTGGAAATGGAAAGTGCCGAAAACATTTAATGGCTGGGTTGGTGCGGTAACGCCCGAAGAAATGCCTGACTACCGGCGCGTCCAAAATGCCATGAAACAGCCCAACGATGATTAAAGCCACCGCTGGTCAGGTCGCATCGTCATCATTCGTCCTGCATTGTGGGATTTGTGATTCGAAAACCGGGTTGGAGAAAAGAGAAAGGCCGGACAACGGGTCCGGCCTTACACACGTTGGTACCTGAGAACTGGCACCTAAATCTGTCAACAGCTTACACCTGATCTGCCACCCGTCATGTCACCAATGCTGGTGACAAGGCCTCAAAGTCATATCACCTTGTTATTAAGCATCTTAAATCGAAGGGTCAGACACCACACCCATAAATAACACTGATTTTGTTTGGTTGTCCTTTATCACGAAAAAGAATGGCCGGTCGACAATCATCTCAAATGGCTTTTGTGGCCGGAAAACCGCCGTCGCCCGCATCATCCCCACCGTCACCGCTGCCGCTTCGGTGCCTTCCTCGTTCACTTCAACATAACTTTTCTGTTTTACCTCGCTCACCTCCAGCGATTCATCGGACATCGCGGAAAAATCCCCGCCGTGGAACGCGCGCTTCAGCCCCAGGGCCAGAAGCGGTTCGTTGAGCCTGATCTCGTATTCCAGCTTGAATCGCGGCAATGCCAGCGTTCCGTCCTGTTCCAAAAAACCTTCGAGCATTTTGCCACGCTCCGACGTGGCGTTGAAACGGGCCAGCAGTTTCGCGAGGCTGGAGTCAGCATCCGGCAAATAGACGTCCAGGCACAACCGCCCGCCCGCATAAGGCAATTGCACGGCTTGAAAGCCCTCACTGCGTTGATACGCAAAACGCCCGTGCCGCCGCATCGTGGGCACCTCCTTTTCTCCGCCCCCCGCCGGGTGAAAAGCGTGCGGCCCGGTCTCCTGCTTGTCAAAGGGCCGCTCCCACTTCCCTTTGAAATAAATCGCGTTGGCCAGAACGACCCGCGTGGCGGACTCAAACGGCCATCGGACAATGTCCTGAATTTTCCCGTGCGTGCGCTGGTCTGCCCAATGATTGATGGTTTGTGCAGATTGCGGACGGGCAAAATCCACGGCGCCCAGTTCCGCCTGGAAGAATTCCCGGTTCACAGAAACAAATCCCGGTTTCAACGGGATTCCCTGCTGGTACCAGATGGCATTGGCCAATTCCAAAATGACGTTGGTTTGCGAGTTCAGGGATTGGTTCAGTCCTTCACCGGCGGCGTTCAATGCGCTGATCGGCAAAACGTCGGTGTGTAAAACGCGGTCCAGCTCCTGTTTGGTGGCGCCGGCCGCGCCGTTCGCGATCATCTGCAAAACCGTTGAGACGCTGAATGGTGAAATGAAAAGATTGGTGTCCGGCTGTTCCTGAACGATTTGCTGGAACAAATCAAAGGCGAAAACCGTGTTGGCGGCGGCCAGTTTGCCCTGATCTTCGGCAGAACCCGCCCGCACCGGCAGACTCGTGGCACAAAGCATGAGGCCCAGCCAGATCGTCCGACGATTAATTTTGGAATGCTGCATAAATTCGCTAAGACCGCACCACCTCTCCCCTGGCCCTCCCCCGCCTTGCGGCGGAGAGGGAGACGACCAATCGACGTGTGGATGTCTTGTTCATCAAACGTTTCATCCGGAACCTCGATTTCTCCCGGTTTAAGCGGAGAAATTTGCTTGTCATCAAACCCCGCCGAACCGCCGGTGACGGCACGCGTATTCCTCCAGCGCCTCAAAGAACTGCGGCTTGCGGAAATCCGGCCAGAGCGTCGGTGTGATGACCAGTTCGGAATAAGAAATCTGCCAGAGCAGAAAATTGCTCACCCGCATCTCGCCGCTTGTGCGAACCAGCAGATCGGGATCGGGAAAATTTCGCGTCCAGAGATGCTGGGAAATAACGTCCTCATTGATGTCGGCCGGTTCGAGCTTGCCCGTCTTCGTCTCCTCGGCAATGCGCCGGACGGCATCCACGATTTCAATGCGACTGCCGTAACTCAGTGCCATGATGAGCGTGAGGCCGTTGTTCCGGGAAAGGGTCTGGATGGATTTTCTGAGATGCTCCTGCACATTTTCCGGCAACCGCCAGATTTGTCCGATGACCTCGAGCCGCACGTTATTTTTGTTCAGTTCCGACGTCTCGGTCTTGAGATAGTGGATGAGGTACTTCATCAGCGCGTCCACCTCGTCCTTGGGGCGGTTCCAGTTTTCCGCGGAAAAGGCGTAAAGCGTGAGATAGTTGATGCCCAGTTCGCCCGAAGTGCGGATGATGGTGCGGGCGGATTCGGCGCCCTGCCGATGGCCTTCAATGCGCGGCAGGCCGCGCTGTTTCGCCCAGCGCCCGTTGCCGTCCATGATGATGGCCACGTGCTTTGGCAAGGAGGCTTTGGCTTCAGCGCTTAAATGCGGACTCGTGCTCATTCTTCACCACAGATTACGTGGATGACGCAGATTCCCAAAAAAGAAAATCCGTGAAATCCGTGTCATCCGCGGTCAAACAAAAATCGTCTGTTCACGCGCCGGGCCGACGGAGGCAATGAACAATTTCGCGCCGCTTAATTCGGCAATCGCCTTCAAATAGGTCCGCGCTTGGGAGGGCAATTGTTTCCACGAGCGCGCCCGGTCCGTCGGCGTGCGCCAACCTTCAAATTCAACATAAACGGGCTGGCACTCCGCCAGCGTTTGGGTGTCGTTGGGCACAAAATCGTAGCGGGCCTTGCCGTGGCGATAGGCCACGCAAACCTTGATGGTTTCCACCGAGTCCAGACCGTCGAGGTTGGTCACCGCCAGATCGTCAATGCCGTTGACCATGGTCGCGTGGCGCGTGGCGACGGAATCGAACCAGCCGCAACGGCGCGGCCGGCCGGTGGTGGCGCCAAATTCGCGGCCCATCCCGTGCAACAAATCGGAAATCACCGCGTTCTCCGTCGGCAGCGGCCCTTCTCCCACCCTCGTCGTATAGGCTTTCATCACACCCACCACGCGGTCCAAGCGATGCGGCGGCACGCCCGAACCAGTGCAGGCGCCGCCCGCCGTGGTGTTGGAGGACGTGACGAAGGGATACGTGCCGTGGTCAAGGTCGAGAAA
>JANWKE010000027.1 GCA_025451535.1 Verrucomicrobiia bacterium | reverse complement strand
TGGCCTTGCGCGGCGGGTCTTTGAGGTGCTTGGCCGCGGTGGGCAGTTTCAAATCCAGATCATTGACCGGCGGGATGGTCGTGATGATGAAGATCACCAGCAACACGAACGCCAAATCCAGCAGCGGCGTGATGTTCAACTCCGTCAGGGAATGGTGCGCTGACTTCGAACACTTCTTCATGATTCAACCAACGCGGTTGTTTCATTGTTCCGCAACGCGCCGACGATGCGCCCGGCCAAAACCTCGTTGGCACTGCGGATTTCCTCGGCCAGCGGCCGGTGATCCACATAGACGTGTTCAATCTGGTTGGCGTAACGGCTGGCAAACCCGTCCAGTTCCTGCGTGAGATGGCGGATGGTGGTGACCATGAAGTTGTAGGCGAACATGGCCGGAATG
Organism: Verrucomicrobiia bacterium; assembly: GCA_025451535.1. Taxonomy (GTDB): domain Bacteria; phylum Verrucomicrobiota; class Verrucomicrobiia; order Limisphaerales; family UBA11358; genus UBA11358. The sequence goes on along the minus strand of JANWKE010000027.1, from coordinate 4,711 downwards.
GCCACCAGCAGGCCGGTGACGGTGGCTACCAGGGCGGCGGCCACGCCGGGTGCCATGGCCGTGAGAGTGGCTGCCTTGCTTTCGGCGATGCCGGCAAAAGTGGACATGACGCCCCAAACCGTGCCCAGCAATCCGATGAACGGTCCGCCCGCCACTGCGGTGGACAACACAATCATTCCTTTCTCCAGGGCCATCGCCTCGGTGCCAGCCGCTTCCTCCAGGATTACTTTGACGGCATCAAACGACGCCATGCTGACTTTCACCGCCGTGGCCCGGGCGAGAAAATCGGTGTTGGTATGTTCCTCGCCGTCCACCGGGTTGGGGGGCGCAACCACTTCGAGCTGCACCGGATTGTTTTTTAACTGATATGCCAGCTCATCCGCACCCCGGATGTAGAGCTGGTAAGCGGGCGCACCATCAAATTCCTCACCTCGGCGCTGGATGTCCAGCGGATCACGCGTGGAGTTGTAGGCGGCAAGGAACTTTTTGGTCGCCTGGCGGGCAATCATCAACTGGCGGAACTTGGTGATGATGATCGTCCAACTGAACAGCGACAGAATCAGCAGCGCGACGACGGTGATTTTACCCTCGATGGTGGCGTTTTGGATGGCGTACGTCGCCGCATTGGTGGCAAACAATGGTTGAACAAACATGGTAGTTATAACGGTTTGGTTGAGGTTCGGTTCAAGGACAAATCAGCCCTCCAGCGACAGAACCGGGCCGTCGCCCTCCGGCGACGGGTCGCAAAACAAGATTCCAAATGGGACCGTACACATAACATCGCTTGCTCATTTTATACCAGCGACTTTACGGACGTAGGTTACAAATAGGTGACATTCAAATCGGGGTGAAGGGAACCGGTGCCCCGGTGCCGGCCGGTTCCGTCGGGAGAGGGGAATGACTTTGTGCGGAAGGCGAAATGCTTTTGCGAAGGTTTTGCTGCCTCCACTCATGGGGGGTTAGCCCGAAACGCTTTTTAAACATGGCGTTGAAGAGACCGAGATGCCGATAGCCGCTCTCGTAGGCAACATTGATGATTTTGGCATGGGAATCCGCGAGCAACTGGCGCGCGCGTTGGAGCCGCAATTCGATCTGCCGCGCCCGGAACGGCACCCCGAACTCCTCGCGGAACAGGCGGCTGAAATGGCGTTCACTGCAATGCAGCTGCCGGGCCAGTTCGTTCAAGGAATGTTCGGACAGTTCGGCCTCGGTCATTTGTCCGACCAGTTCCCGGAAATGATCACGGAGTTTATTGCCGCTTGCGGAGGGCGAAACGGGGGCCGGCAACCCGCCGGCCACGGCGTTGGCCCAGAGTTGGAGTAACGCACAGCGCACCGGCAGCCGGTCGCTGTGCAACTGGTCGGTCAGCCGGGTAAATTTTTGGCCAATGGGTTCACCGGCGGCAAAGACCGAGACGGGGGCCCAGGGATTATTGGGCGCAACCTCGAGCTGATGCCATTCCGCCACCGTCAATACGCCGTTGAGATATTGAGGCTGGACAATAAACAATTGCAGTTTCAGCGGGCCCAGCTGGCTGGCGCGAACGACCCCGTTGGCGTTGCGAACCACAATCAAACCATCGCCGGGGTTCAGCTGGCGGTGAGCGGCCTTGGCTTGCAACCAATAACCGGTGCCCTCGGCCACGCGCGCCATCAGCCACCCGCCGCAACGGGGAAGCCATTCAGCGGAAGGTGGCAGCGTCAACTCCTGCAGAATGAGATGTCGCTCACCAATCATCACCTTAAAATTAAGGGCGGGGTGTGACTGATGTGTGTCGGAATTGCGACGATTTTGAAACAACCTGATGGATGAAGACCCCGGTCAAACCACTGACACCCCGGCCGGTTGCCAGCGGTTCAGGCGGGTTCATGGGAAAAACCGGCTGGCTGTTCTTTCCAGGCCGCGAAGGGTTGCACCCTTTTATTCCGAAGGCTTTTGTTGTCCCCATGGTTCCGATATTTCTGCCGCCAGCGGCCGGGGCTGGTTCCAAAGTGGCGCGTGAACATCAGGTTGAACAAGCTGAGCGATTTGTAGCCGCTTTCCAAGGCCACCTCCACCACCTTGGATCTGCTTGTGGCCAGCAGATCACGGGCCCGCGTCAGCCGGAGTTCCGCGCGCTTGTCGCGAAAGGACATGCCCACCAACCCGCGAAAAAGACGGCTCAGATGGCGCGAAGTGCAATGGGTCCGCCGTGCCAACTCATCGAAGCTCATTTCCAGCAACTCCGCCGACGGGGTCCGTTCCAGGAGCACGCGCAGCCGTTCCCGGGCATCGGCGGTCTCCCAGTTGGAGGTAGCCTGCTCCAATTCACTGCCAAACGCCTCGACAAAAAATTGGAGCAGATGCAATCGGAATAATAACCCGCTCGAGTTTCCTCCGGCATACCATTGCCGCATTTTCATCGCCACCGGATTGTGGGGCGGCAGAATACGAACGGGGAAATCCTTCCGGGACGCCGCCTGCTCGAGGAAATCCTGTTCACCCAACGTGATCAATCCGGTAAGCCGCGCCGGGATTACCCTGAAGGAATACAGGGACAATCCGCCTAACTGGCTGGCACGAAGACTTCCCGGGGCATGACCCGCGAGTAAAAGCGCCGTTCCGGTTTCAAGCTCCAGACTCGATTGCGGTTGCAGGAAATAACCGGTCCCGCGGACGATCTGAATCAGTGACCAACCGGGAGAACGCGGCACCCACTCGCCGCCCGGCGGCACGGAAAATTCGCGAATGGCCAAATGCGGTTCGTACCCAGACTCCGGTTTCTTCATACGTTGCTCCACGGTCTCCCGGCGATTCTTCGCGGACTCAAACTGCGTTTCGGGCGGACTGCCCGGTGTCTCGCGACGCCGGCGCGGATTTTTCTGTCCCGACGTCTGCTTCAAATTCCTGGCATGCCATGCGGCGATGACAGATTTTAGGGGTTGACTGTTACAAACCGGTGTCGGTTCTGAAAAATGAGTGAAAACTGATTCTGCAATCCCCCTGGCCCGGTCATTCGTCGCCGGAAAATCCCTCTGGGAATGATGGGGTAAAATACGGCCGTGTGAATTTTCGAACCCTGGCTCACTCTTCCCCGCACCTGTTTGTTTCCGGATTGTCACAATTCCGACAACGACCTGTAATACAAGTTGCTCAGCCTTCCGGGACGTGAATTTTCCGACACCTGCCTTCCGGCTGCCCGCGGCGGGCGCGGGGTCGGGGAATTTTGCCGTGTGACCAAATCACCAGGATGTCGGTTTTACGAATGGGCAAAGTGCAGGAGAGCCATGTAACCGCGTGTTGATGTAGACCATGAATTTAATCGCCCGGCCACCGGTCGCCCCGTCAAAAGTCCCTGCGGGCGGAATCCAATGTAATCGCTGACGCGCACCAGCCCGGGCAACTTAAAAATTATCAATCCACCATGAAACACGCCCCCGGCCTGACGCTGCGGTTTATTGGTCTGAACGAGTGCGTATGACCCGCCGGCATTCTCCCTTTTTCTTGTTGTGTGAACGCCACCGCGTCATTTGGCCGCTGCTGATTTTTTGTTGCTGGATATGTGCAACACCGTTGACCGGGTCCGCAACCGAATCTGCTGCTTCCCCGGATTCTTCAACCTCTCCGGCGGCCAACCGCTCTCCTCACTTTTATGTCCGGGGCTTCACCATCGAGGGCGGGGTTTTGCTTTCCACGAACATTCTGACTCCGCTATTTACCAAATACGCAGGCACAAACGTCAGTTTGGAGGAGCTCGTGCAAGCGGCCTCGGACCTGCAATCGGCATACCGCGACCATGGTTACCCGACAATGAGCGTCGCTTTCGTGCCGGAACAAATCACCGATGGCATTGTCACGTTCAACGTCGCCCAGACGGCGATTCCCCAAATCATGGTGGCGGGCGAGCGCTATCTCAGTTTCAGCAACGGCGTGGAAATTGTCTCCCGACCGACCATCGCCACACCAAAGCAACCTGCCGCGTCTGGTACCAATGTTGTTTTCCCCACACCCACCAATGCTGTTCCACCCGCTGCGAATTTTGCGACCCGGCGCGCTTCCTCTAAAGAGATGGCTGACGCGACGGTGGCGATGCACCTGAAGATGGACGAACTGGAAAGCCAGGCCAAGGACACCCGGGTTCGCGTGGTTTCCACGAATGCCGGCCCCCGATTTGAGGTGGAGAAATATCTGGTCAACGGCAACACCATCCTGCCGTTGGCGGCCATTGGCCAGGTAATCACCAATATTGACGGCGCATTCGGCACCAACGTCGGTTTTAATGGTGTTGAAACGGTGGTAAGCGAACTGGGCAAGGCGTATCACGAGCGGGGCTTTGTGACGGTGGCCGTGAATGTGCCACAGCAGAAACTCGCCAATGCGACCGTGAAACTGGAGGTGCGGGAAGGCCGATTGGCCGACATCAAAGTGGCCGGTAACCGCTACTTCAGCTCCAACAATGTGATGCGTTCGCTGCCCGGTCTGCACACGAACATGGTGCTCAATGGCCCGATCTTCAACGCCGAACTGAACCGGGCCAACGCGAACCAGGACCGGCAAGTCTACCCCGTCATCAGTCCCGGTCCCGAACCGGGTACCAGCGAACTCACCCTCAACGTCAAGGACCGTTTGCCGCGTCACGCCAAGCTGGAATTGAACAACCAAAACTCACCTGGCACCCCCGATATGCGGGTGAACACCTCGGCCGCCTATGACAACCTCTGGCAACGGGAGC
>JANWKE010000026.1 GCA_025451535.1 Verrucomicrobiia bacterium | reverse complement strand
GGGCTCGTATAACTCGCCCCTCCGAAATGTGAGTATTGAACTCATTTAGCAATCGTATGGCCGCCGCGATTTCGGCCGCCGCGCCGTCGCCTTGCACGCGGCACGGCGCGAGAATGATTTCCAGCGCCGGATTCCGCCGTTGCACCACGTGCAACACGTCGCGAATGGCCGCGCCGGTGGGCGATGTGATCAGCCCGATGCGCTGCGGATAACCCGGCAACGGACGTTTTCGTTCCGGTGCGAACAATCCCTCCGTCGCGAGCTTTTGTTTGAGTTTCTCGAAGGCGATTTGCAGCGCACCGACGCCCTGCACTTCCACCGCCCGCACGATGAGCTGATATTGTCCGCGCGCCTCATAAACCGTCACGTCACCTTGTAACAGGACCTTCTGGCCATCCTGTAACACACTACGGTTTCTGACCGCCTCGCCCCGGAACAGCACGCAACTCAACTGTGCCCCGGCGTCCTTGAGCGTGAAGTACATGTGCCCGGAAGATTGTGCGCGTAAATTGGTGACCTCGCCCGTTACCCAAACGGAACCGACCTGCTTTTCCAATAACCGCTTGACCTGTACCGTCAGTTCCGAGACGGACCAAACCTTTCGTCCCGCAGCGCCGGACTCCGTCGGACCTGTCGGGCCAGAGCTTCCCGGCGAAGGCGGAAACAACTCACCGAAGTCCCATTGTGATTTGGTTGGTTTGCTCATTTAAGCCGTTGCAGTATGGCGGCGGAGACCGGCTCGGCAACTAAATCATAGTCCGTGTGCCCGACGATCCTGACCTGTGCAAATTCGCCAATTGTTAATTTGCCGCGGAGGTAAACCCGGCCGTCAATGTCCGGAGCGTCGGCTTCACCGCGAGCGACAAGGAAGTGACGGGTGGCAGGTGACAGGTGACGAGATTCACGGTCACGTAACAAACCATGTTCCCAGGAGCTTACGTTGGCATTTTGCAGTTGTTTTGCGTCCGCTTTGCCTTCAACCAGCACTTTGATTTCGCGGCCGACGAAGGATTCGGAAACCTGCCGGGCGATTTTGTGCTGTTCCGCCATGGCCAGTTCGCGCCGGCGTTTTTTGATTTTGTCGGGAATCTGTCCCTTCATCGCACCGGCGCGCGTGCCATCCTCTTTGGAATAAGTAAACACACCCAGCCGCTCAAATTTGGTTTCCCGGATGAAATCGAGCAGGGTTTCAAAGCTCGCCCCGGTTTCACCCGGGAAGCCGACAATGAACGTTGTCCGCAACGCAATGCCCGGCACGCCGGCGCGGATTTTCCGGATCAGGTCCACGATATACTGTTGCGAAGTTTCACGGCGCATCCGCTCCAGCATGTTTTCATGGATGTGCTGGAGCGGGATGTCCACGTAACGCGCGACCTTCGGGCATTCGGCGATGGTCCGGATGAGTTCGTCCGTCCAGTGCGCCGGGTGGGTGTAGAGCAGGCGGATCCAAAAATCGCCGGGCAGCGCATTCAACTCGCGCAACAACGTGCAAATGGTCGTGGCATCAGCGGCCAGCGATTTGGCGGCGGCAGAAAATTTCTCCGGTGACGAGATGGCGCGACTGTGGTGGGGGCGCAAATCGAGCCCGTAATAAGTCGAGTCCTGCGAAATGAGATTGATTTCCTTGACGCCGTCGGCCAGCAGCGCCTTGACCTCGGCGACGACGTCCGCCTGCTGCCGGCTGCGGTGTGAGCCGCGCATCCGGGGAATGATGCAAAAGCTGCACGGATGATTGCAGCCCTCGGCGATTTTGACGTAGGCGAAGTGCCGGGGCGTGAGCCGGAAGCGCGGCGTGGCGAAGTCGGGGATGAAGGTCGGACGAGCGGTAACATCCAGAATTGGCGATTGCGGAGTGCGGAGTGCGGATTGCGAACTAAAAACGGTTCTGGTTTTGCCGAATTTTTCCGAGCTGCGAATGGACTCGGATTTTTCGTGTTCAGATGTCCTACGGTTCTTCTCCAATTCAGCCAACCGTCCAGTGATTTTTCCCTTGGAGGTTGAACGTTCAATGTTGGATGTTGACTGTTTGCCAATTTTGTTTTGCCGGTTCTGAACCGCTCGCTTCACGATCTCCGCAACCTGCGCGACCTGGTCAATGCCCATGAACGCATCCACTTCGGGCAGGAGTTTGGGCAATTCGTCACGAAAACGTTGCGGCAGACAACCGGAAACAATCAAACTTTGGCCGCGATGATTCGCTTCACGGACTTCCGCGGATTCAAGGATGGCCTCCACGCTTTCCTCCTGCGCGGAATCAATAAACGAGCAGGTGTTGACGATTACGGCGTCGGCCTGCGCGGCGTTATTGGTAACTTCCACACCGCTTTTCAGGAGCGAACCCAGCATGATTTCGGCGTCCACGAGATTCTTGGCGCAACCGAGCGAAATCAGGCCGACCCGAATCGGGCCCTCGCCTCGCAACCTGGTCTCCGCCAGCCGGCGTTCACTGGAATGTTTTTTCGTCACAGGCGAATCAAGCTAAGCGAGGCGGCGGCCGGCGTCGAAATTATTTGGCCATGGAACCGGCGGCGTTTGTCTCCACGGTTTCAGGTGCATTGGTGGAAACGACCGCGGCCGGGGGTGCGTTGGTGGCAGCAGTTTCCGACGGCAGGCGGAGTTGCGTGCGGAGCACGGCGCGCGCTGCGTAAGGTAAACCTTGTTTTGGATCGAGCAACTGATTGAGCACCGTGCGATTGATGTCGGCAAAGGGGGGCAGTCCAACCCGCGGTTGTCCCTGAAAAGAGGCAACCTTGGTTTCATAATTTTGATAAATTTTCGCAGCCAGCAGTTTGGCAATGGTAGCACGGTCATCCTGGCCGATGGCCAATTCGTAATATGCCCGGCCCAGCAAGCCTTCGACCGCCGCCACGGTGCGGTTCTGGTCTATATCCTTGACGTCTCCCTGCACACACGCAACGGCGTATTGGTCAAGGGTCAATTGCGACGGCAAAGACGTGGGGTCGGAGTCAAGGATTGGCAGGTTCGGATAATTGCGACCGAGATAAGCATACCATTTGGCCGCTTCGGCGATGCGGTTGTCCTCATAGAGAAAATAAACGGCGTCACGCAGGAAATTCCGGTGGGCGTTTTGAACGGCCTGTTTTTGGCCGGCCTCGGACTCTTCGGCGTACATGGTGTCGTAGGCCGCGTTGATCTTGGAAACCAGGTCGAGGTCAGGATAATAGTCGTATGATTTGTCGAAGGGGTTGATGACCAGCCGCCCATGATACAGCGCCTGCAGCATGGATTGGTAAATGGAACGGCGAAGGGCGGTCAAATCGGATGCTTTAACTATTTTCTCCGGATTTTCCCTGGCTTTTTCCAGACCGAGCGCGGCCCAGTAAATCGCGCTCGCCTCCGGCACGCGCCAGTCGAGCGGCCCCCATTCGGCATCCACCTGTTTCGCAAAGACGGGGTCCATTTTGTATTTTTCGCGGAGCTGCCCGGCGCGCGCCGTGGCCTCGGGAGTTTGCGGGTGAATCAACTCGTCAAAATTCGTTCCGTCCTGGCCGAAAAACGGCATCATCTCATTCGCCCATTGCTCCTTGTAGTACTGGTTTGCGTCGTCCATGTTCTGCCCCATCTTGCTCTGAAAAATCCAGCTCAACTGGAAATAAAGCAGCGGATCATCCGGATTGTAACGCAGGCCGTCGTCGCGCAGCAATTCCAGCCCGCGCTCCACCCAGTGCCAGCGATCGGAAAAATCCGTGAAATTGACCGAAATGTTCCAGGCCATGTTCCAGGCTTGAAAAAGCCAGACCTGCGGGAAGTGCGGTTCCAAATCCGTGATCCAGCTGGAGAGTTGCACCATTTCAAAATATTTGCCCGCTTGCTGCAGGTCATTGGCGCGAATCCAGAGGAAGTTGGAAATCAATCCCCGGAAACCGCCCAGCGCCACCGTGGTGAACGCCAGCAGCGGCGGCGCGCTTTTAAGCGGGGTGGTGCGCGTCAGATCCAGTTGCTCCCGGTCGCGGTTCAGCATCTTTTGCATCTGCCCGGAACCGGCCAACAACGCCGCCGCCAGCACCAGCAGCAGAATTTTTTTTAAACGGCTGTTCATTGGTTTCCCTGCGCGGTGGCCAGTTCGCGCCGGGCAAACAGGCTGATGCCAATCAAGCTGATGACGCCGCCGAACAGCAGCACAATCTGTCCAAACGCCGCGCCCAGTTCGCTCCACGAAATGGCGCGGCCGGTGCTCAATGAATCAATCGGCGAAAAATTCTTCACCACGTTGACGACGGCTAAAATCCCCTTGAACAGCGGAATCAATACATGATCGGCGATGGAATATCCCACCGCGCCGGTTTCTTCGTTGACGCCCGTGACCGTGCCCGAGGTCACTGCGTCAGCCAGGGTCCCGCTGGAAAACACCACCACCAGGAGCGCCAGCGAAAAAAATGTAGCCACCGGGAAGGACAGGAAACTGGCCGAGGCCAGCCCGATCGCCGCCAGCAACGCCATCCAGCAAAACAGGATTCCCAGTCCGCGGGCGAAATTCAGCGTGAAACCGCCTTCGGGATATAACACCGCCATCCCGTCTTCGATGGGAAACAGCAGCGTCGTGTTGTTGGCGTTCCGGAAATCGATGGTCAGCACACCCTGGCTGTCGAACTTGTCCGGCGGAATTTCAAATTCATGATAAGCGTTCGGCGACAGGCTCATCGGCTCGCTGTACCAGACGTTGGCCGTTCCCGGCTCACCCACCCGCCACTGGCCCACAAACGTGCCGGATGCGCCGACCTCCGCCGTATTGAACTTCACGCGCAATTGCAGCGGCTGGCCATGCAGGAAGTTTCTGGCAAACCCCAGATGGATCTGCCATTCGCGAGTGTACTGCGGCGGCACCAGTTGAAAGTACGCCTTTACCGCCTCGCGCAGCTGTTGCCGCACCGCCGGCAAATTCGCGTTCTCAATATGGGTCTGTTTCAGGCGTTCCTGCAATAGTTGTTCGGTTCGGGCGTCAATTTCCGCGCTGTGATCCGGCGGCTGGGCGACACCGCGCGCGACCAGCACCTGGGTGTGCAGGATTTCCTGTTCCGCCGCCGGCAACCGGGTGGCGCGCCATTGCAGCAGGCCGTACACGCATGCGCCCGACAGCACCAGCAACGCCGCGTTGAGCGACACAATGCCCAGCCATTTGCCCAGCCAGATTTGCCAGCGGGCCACCGGCTTGGACGCGACCACCTGGATCTGGCATTCCTCAATGTCCCGCGCAAGCGTGCCGCAGGAAAGCCAGAGCGTCGAAAGCCCCAGCAACGCCGTGATGACGCTCAGGGTGTAGGTGATTAAGATTTGCGTGAACCCGCGCGCCGTGCCGTCATCCTTGAGCAACAACGGCAGCCCGACCACCGCTGCCAGCAATAGCACGGCAATCACCAGAAACAGCCGGAAACGAAACGCGGCTTTCCAGGTCAACCAACCGATGGCGAATAATCGTTGCATTTATCAATCAGACCCGGCGGGTTGTAGCATTGTCAGGCTGTGACTATTTTGGCTTGTTCAACAGTGACGACAATTTCTCGTCGGCTTTCGACAGATCCGCCGGCTCTGCTCTGGCGGCGGGAGCAGCTTGAGCCGGCACCGGCGTTGGTTCCGCCGCTTTCGTCAAGGTTTCGAGCTTTTGCTCGTTCACGGCCGGTTCAACTGGAGGAACGGACTGTAACCGGGCAACCGGTTTGGCCGTTTCCGGCAAGGCCAGGCGTTCCAGGATTTTTTCCGCGGCGGGTGGGTGCTCCGGCGTTCCGGCCCGCAAATACGCCGCCACCCGCGCCCCGGAAATCGCGCCGCTCGTTTCGGCGGCAGCCTGGCGCGCCCGTTGTACCACGTCGAGAAAATAGCTCTCCAGATTTTGCGTCGGGTTGTCCACGCGCACCTTGTCGGCGGCGGCGTCACGGCGGATGAATTCCAGCACGCGCTCCAGGGTTTCCCGCGGCAGCACCGGTGTGGTGATGCGCAGCGTGTCCGGCTTGGCGAGCAGTTCCTTGAGCGTACCCATTGCCTGGATTTTGCCGCCGTAATAAATCACCACGCGGTCACAGACGTCTTCCACGTCCGCCAGCAGATGGCTGCTCAGAATCACCGTCTTGCCGCGGCGCGCCAGGGCCAGAATCAAATCTTTCACCTCGCGGCAGCCAATCGGGTCGAGCCCGGACGTCGGTTCATCGAGAATCACCAGGTCCGGGTCGTTGATCAACGCCTGCGCCAGGCCGATGCGGCGTTGCATGCCTTTGGAAAATTCGCCCACCACGCGCGTCTGGACCTTGCCCAGACCGACCATTTCGAGCAATTGTTCCGTGCGGTTGCGGCGTTCGCCCCGGGGCAGGTGAAAAAGATTCCCGAAAAAATCCAGCGTCTCGCGTGAATTCAGATAGCGATAGAGATACGATTCCTCCGGCAGATACCCGATGCGCGATTTCGTCTGCACGTGCCGTGGCGAATGGCCGAAGACCTCGATTTGCCCCTTCGTCGGATACAACAAACCCAGAATCAATTTCACCGTGGTGGACTTGCCGGAACCGTTCGGGCCGAGCAGGCCGAAAACCTCGCCCTGGCGCACCTCAAAATCCACGTTGTCGACCGCGCGGGCCTTCGGGCGGTTCCAGAAATCCTTGAAGATTTTCGTCAGCCCGCGCACGGACACGACGACCTCGGCGGATTTTTGATTTCCGGTTTCCGGTTCAGGATTTAATGCGGCAACAGCCATAAAATAAATGGTAGCGCCCGCGTCTCGCGGGCCGACTTCGGCGTCTCGCCGAAATCTCAGTGTTTCAAATCAAAGCCGTCATATCGATTATCGCGCCAGAGGCGGGGTGCGACCTCACGCCATCCCGGGCGCTAATTGGCCGGTGGTGGCGTGCGGCGGTTCCACCGGTGCAGGATGGTAATGCTCCAGTTCCTCGCCCTTGCGCACAAGCCGGGCACTGTTGAAAATCACGATCAACGAACCGACGTTGTGCAAAATGGCCGCAGGAATCGGCCCGATATAGCCGAGCGAGGTGACCGTCAGGCCGACGATGATGAACAACAAGCCGAACAGGAAGTTCTGGTTGATGACCGCACGGGTGCTGCGTGAAAGCTTCACCAGGAACGGCAACCGGCGCAGGTCATTGTTCATCAGCGCAATGGTCGCGGTGTGAATGGCCACTTCGCTGCCGGCCGCACCCATGGCGATGCCAATGTCGCCCGCCGCCAGGGCCGGCGCGTCATTCACGCCGTCACCCACCACCGCCACCCGGTAGCCTTTGGCCTTCATGGCGCGCACAAATTCGACCTTGTTCTGCGGCAAACAATCGCCTTTGGCCTCTTCACAGCCGATTTCCGCGGCCACCCGCGTCACCACCGGCTGGCGGTCGCCGGAAATCATGGCCACGCGGCGGACGCCACTTTCCTTCAATTCGGCCAGTGAATTCCCGGCCTCGGCGCGGGTCTTATCCTGCAAACCGATCCAGCCGACGCAGTGATGGTCGCGCGCCACAAAAATCAAACTCCAGCCTTCAGTTTCGTTCAGGTCAACGGATTTGAGAAAATCCCCCGTTACGCCGTTGTCCTTCAGCCATTGCGCGCGCCCGACCAGCACGGTGCCACCATTGACCTGCGCCTTGACGCCGCGGCCGGCGGCTTCGCTGAAATCCCTGGGTTCGATCAATGGCACACTGGCCTCCTCCGCCAGTTGCGCCAGCGCCCTGGCCGTCGGATGGTTGCTGTATTTTTCGGCGGACGCCGCCAGGCGCAGCAGTTCGGCGGGCTTGATTTCACCGGCGGGTGCGAGGCGGCTGACGGCAAGCTGGCCAGTGGTGAGCGTGCCGGTCTTGTCAAAAATGAAGGCATTGATCCGGGCGGCCAGTTCAATGTCGGCGACGTTCTTGATCAAAATCCCCAGGCGCGCCGCGGCTGAGAGCGCGGCGACCATCGCCGTTGGTGTCGCCAGGATGAACGCGCAGGGACAGGACACCACGAACACGGCGATGACGCGGTTCAAATCATGAGTGAAGGCCCAGACCAGGGCGCCGATGACCAGCACCAGCGGCGTGTAGAAGCCCATGTACTGGTCCACGATTTTCATGATGGGCAGCTTGGTTTTTTCGGCCGCGAGAATCAGTTCGCGCACCCGGCCCAGGGTCGTATCGGTACCGGCCCGGCTGACTTTGATTTCCAGCACCCCGGTCAGGTTTTGCGTGCCGGCAAAAACGTCGTCGCCCGTCTTCTTGTCCGCCGGGAGCGATTCGCCGGTGATGGTGGCCTCATTGAATGAACCCTGCCCGCTCATAATGACACCGTCCGCGGCCACGTTGTCACCCGGGCGGATGCGGATCACATCCCCGACGGCGAGTTCGCTGGCGGCGACTTCCTCTTCGCTGCCGTCGGATTTGAGGCGGCGCGCCCGGGTGGGCGTGAGTTTGATGAGCGATTCGATCGAGGCGCGGGCGCCCTCGGCGGTTCGGGATTCGATGATCTCGCCGGTGAGCATGAAAAAGGCGACGACGCCAGCGATTTCATAACGGCCAGAGGCGAACGCGGCGAGGACGGCGATGGCAACCAATTCATTGATGCTGAGTCGGCCGACGCGCAAATCCTTGATGGCCGTGACGACAATGGGATAGATGAGAATAATCGAGCCGAGGCAAGCGCTGGCGCTGGCCACCGCGCCGCCCTGTGCCAACAAGGCATCCACGACAAAGGCATTGATGACGAGCACCACCCCCAGGACGACCTGCCACAGGTGCGTGACCGAATGTTCGTGGTCGTGGCCCGACCCGCCTCCGGGTTCATGCTCGTGGTCGTGGTCGTGATGGCTCAAAAGAGATGTGACCTGCATATCGATTTACGATTTATGATTTACAATTTACGTTTCAAAATGTGCGCCGCGAAAGGGCTGCCGCAGTTCCAGACACCATCGCCCTCCAGGCCGCACTTTTCATTTTATTGGCCGGTCGCGCCCGTTTTCGGCCCCGGCGGCTCACGATTCAACATTAACCTCAATTCAACCGGTTCGCCATTGGGCGAGGTGGGCAAATAGGCCTTGAAATCCGCGTTGGTCAACGCCCAACCCATCTTTTGCACCAATTCCTGCTGTTCAAACAGAGCCGGGTTGATCTGGTAATTCGGCAGCAGGGCGCTGAACGCCTTGGCGTCGGCCTGGACTTTGGCAACATAATTCGAGCGTGCCGAGATGGCCTCATAGATGATGGTCGCGGCCTGCGCATCAGCGCTGTTGGTGACTTGATTTTCCTCACTGTGCGCATCGTCCAACACCTTGGTCTGATGCTGGCGCGCATCCGTGACCTGGTCAAAAACGTCCTTCAATTGCCGTGGCGGGATGCTTTCCACGTTAAACTGTTTTACGGTGATACCAAGTCCTTCCTGGTCCGCCAAGGCACTCACCCGCTGTTTGACTGCGTCCTGGAACCCGGCCACGTCACTGTAAAGAATGTCATCCACCTTGAATCGCGCGGCGGTATCCAGCAGCGCGTTGTTCAGGGCATTTTGAATGGTGTTGGAAGCTGAGACAAAATCGAATACATAGTGAATCGGCTGGTCCACCTGGTAATAGAGCGTCGCCCGCGTATGGATGATGTTGCGATCGGCCGTAATCACATAGCCATCCACCCCCGGAACCAGGGAAGGCCCGGGCGGCGGCAGATTCCCGCTCAATTCCTGTTCGGGTGTTTCGGCAAACCAGCCGACGGTGGAGGGAACCTTTTGAATTTCCGTAATCGGGATTCTGACCACTTCATCTATGGGGTAGGGAAACGACCAGTGCAATCCGGGCCCCAACAGGGCGGCTTGTTCCTGTCCCACCGGTTTGCCAAAACGCAGAATGATCGCCTTTTCCTGCGTCCCGACCTGGAAAAATCCGGAACCGAAAAAGATCACCACCAATACCACCATGACAAAACGGACGATGGCGAAGCTGCTGCGCAAGGCCTCGGCCAGCGCCTGCGAACTGGAGTCCTCCGGCGCCGCCGGTGCCCCGGGTGCGGGCGCGTGATCAAGATGGTCGTGTTCGTCGCTCATGGTCAGTGGCCGGGCGCATTGGTCAGGATGCCCGAGAACAAATCGAACGGCGGGGTGCGTTGATCGAAGATCAAAGTCGCCTTTTGATTGAGCGATTGTTGCAGGGCCTCGATGCGCAAAAGGAAGACCTCCAACTCGGGGTTTTCCTGAAAGATGCGCAGGGTTTTGGCGGCTTCCGCCTCGCCTTCGCCTTGAATTCGGGTGGCTTCGGCCCGGGCGGCGGTAAGGGTTTCACTGGCCTGCCGGTCGGCGTTGGCCTTGATTTCAATGGCCTTGGCCTGGCCCTGGTTCTGCGCCTGGCTGATCAGGATGTTGCGTTCCGATTTCATCCGGTCGAACACCGCCTGCGTGACACTATCGGGCAGACCCAGTTGTTTGAGGCCGAGAAATTGAATCTGAATGCCGTAGTTGTTGGTTTGCAGCTCGCCCTGAACCATTTGCTCGATTTCCCTTTGAATCTGATCAAATTTCAGTTGTGCCGGGTCGGCGTTGACGAAATCAGCCAGGGGATGGTTTCCCACCACGATTTGATTCGCGCTGCGCAAAATGCTTTCAAGCTGGCCCCGGGCAGCATCCACCGAGCCTTCCTTGAAACTGTTCAGAAACTCTGCTGGATTGGAGATATTCCAGCCGACATAAACACTCGTAATGAGATTGATCCGATCCGCCGTGAGGGTTTCATTAAACGTGTCCTGGAAATTTTGAATGCGCTCGTCGAATTTATAAACCTGCTGAATCGGCCAGGGCCAGCGCAGATGCAGTCCGGGTCCGCGCGGGGCGCCGGTAATCCGGCCGAAGGTCGTAACCACTGCCTTTTCGGACTGGCGGACTTGAAAAGTAAACAGCAACAGCACAAAAATAATGATCAGTACTGCCGCAGTGATGAGGGTGATGGAGTTCCGTTTCATGGTGAATTGGTGGATGGCACGTTCATATTCAAAATGTCATCGCGAATTTTGTCTTCAAGGTCGAAAATGACCACGTCGTGCGTGTTGGTCACGAGCAGAATGTATTTGCGCGAGTTGGCGGTGGCTTCGGGAAACATCTGGAAATACGCGCGCTGCCGGTAAACGGACGGCGCGGCGGCGTACGCGGCGAGCTGATTGGTGAACAGGTCTGCGCGCGCAAACGCCGCCAGCTCGGTCTGCCGCCGTTGGGCTTCAGCCTGATTGATGTCGGCAAACGCCACCGCGCCCGCCAGCGCATTGGTCTGGATGGCCTCGGCCACCGCGGCGTTGGTTAAGGCAATCCGCTTCTGGGTGGCGGCGACCACGTTTTCATAATCACCCGCCACTTTCACCGGCGGATGCAAGTCCTGCACCCCGACAAAAAGTATTTTGGCGCCGAGCCGGTGTCGGGTTGCCTCCGCTTGAATTCTTTGCCGCAACACCCGGGCTGCCTGTTCCCGCGATTGCGACAAGACCGCGTTCAAATCCGCACCCGCCAGATAATGGGTTACCGTCCGCGCGGCCACATCCTGGAGCAGGTTGGCCGGGTCAGCATTCCGGTAGGCCCATTCCAGCACGTTGGTAACTTGAAACTGGATTGGAATGCTGATGTCAATCAGGCCCAGCGGCGCCACCTTCAACAGGTTGTTGTTATCGTTGGCGATTTGATTGGTAATCGTTGCCGACGCCCGGTTGCCGACCAGAAAATTGACTTCCGTGACGCCGGGGTGGGCGATACTCCACAGGATCGCCGGAGCCATTTGGCTTTGCGGGTTGGGGGAGAAGCCGATGTCGAACGTCTGGATCTGGCCGGTGCGGTAGCGATAGACCTTGTCAATCGGCCACGGCCATTTGAAATGGGCGCCCGGTTCCAGGACCGAGCGATTGTCCGGCAATCGCCGGCCAAAATGCTCCAACACCCCCTGTTCGCCCGGGTCAACGATCACCACGCAGGTGGACAGCAGCAGGACTGCCAACTGCGCCAGCAAAAGAACAGGCAGGCTTTGTTTCAATAATTGGAAAAACCACGTCTCCGAGACCTTGAAGCCGAATTGATAATCCAGTGCCTGGGCCGCGGTGGTGAACAGATTTTCCGGTTGGGCCAGCAGGCCGACCAGCCGGCTGTCGTAAAGCGGGCGGGCGACCTTCCCTTTCACGCGCGGGCGGTATATTTCCAGCAGCAGGGTCATGAAGGTCTCCGTCGCCATCAAACCGAGCAGGACGCACAAGGCGTGCGCCAGCCAGGAATCAATCCGGGGAAACTCCGTCTTGACCCCGGCGATGCCGAGGGCCGTCACAAAACAAATATAAGCGCCGGCCAGCAAAAAACTCGCGCCGGGTCGCAGCAGGCGGTTTTGTTCCAGCCGCGCGATCGTCACGGAAAATCGGCCAACCAGGAACAGCACCAGCGCGAAAATGCCGAACAGCGCGAGCGCCGGCATCGCGCGGTCAGGCGCAATGCCGCTGGTCGTCTGGGAAATCCAGCGCCAGAGCAGCCAGGCGCCACCGCCCTCGAGCAGCAACAACAGCACGCTGAAGCCCGGCACAAAAAATTTCTCAAACTGTCCACGGACCCGTTGCGCGGGAAAAATCTCCACCCCTCTTGATTCGAACAGCGTGGTTTCACCCCGCCGCCGGGCGAGTTCCTCCACCTCCAGTTTTTCGAGCCGCTCGTTTTCCTCCAGCCGCATCTGGAACCAGCTCGCAAACGCCACCAGCACTCCCAGGCCGAGGAAGACGGACGCGGCCTGCCCCGCCAGCGAGTTCGCGTAGGTGGTCACCCCGAACGCAGCGATAAAAATCACCAGCGCCGCCGCCAGATCCACCAGACCATTTTTTTGAACATTGCGTTCCATCAAAAATATTCGATTGTTTTCCTGTTGAATCGGCATGCGATTCAACATTTTAACTCAATTCCCGGTCTTCA
Source organism: Verrucomicrobiia bacterium (assembly GCA_025451535.1). Lineage (GTDB taxonomy): Bacteria > Verrucomicrobiota > Verrucomicrobiia > Limisphaerales > UBA11358 > UBA11358. The sequence continues at coordinate 1,898 of JANWKE010000026.1, read as the reverse complement.
AACAGCGCCGTGCCAACGGCCAGGGCTGCGCCCGCGTAGCCGATGGTATAGGCAAAAGCCTTGGCTACGTAATGCCAGTGGAATGTGCTTTTGCCCATGTCCAAGGCATCTGCGAGCCAGAAAAGCTGCCAGTTTGGAATGACGGTGTAAAGCGTTGAAGCCCACCACGGCCCGCCACCGCCGATTTTCCCGCCCGCTTGCGAGTAGAGGTAATCCGACATCAGGCCAATCAGAAAAAATGCTGAACAGACCGCCAGCGTCGGGATGGTGTCCAGCCGGGTCGAACACGCCAGCGCCAGCGCCGCCAGGATCCATAACGCGAATAAAATCAGGATTCCTGCCGGCACCAGCCGCCAGTCCACCTGCCCCTGCGAATAAGCACCGCTTTCGGGCTGCGCGAATCGGAAAATCACGAACGCCGCAATGGTGGCCATCACCACCAATGCGAAAACCGCGTCGCTGACAAACGGCCGGCGCAGGAAGAAATTGCTGAACCCGCCCAAGGCGTACGCGATGGCCACGCACGCTGCGAAAACGCCGAGCGCCGCCACGTCCGTGCTGCCATAGGCGTCAAACGCCATCTTGCTGCACAGCAGGACGCCGATGAGATTCACGTACGTCAACACCGTCAGCGCCGCGGCGAGTCCGGCGAATTTGGCCAGAAGAAACCGGGCGCGTCCGATCGGCTTGGACAATACCGCCAGCGCCGTACCCACGCGGATTTCGCGCGCCAGCGACGCGGAGGCGCTCAGCACCGCGCCAAACAAGCCTGCCAGCAGCATCACCGCCAGCGCACTGTTTTTGACCAGCTTCGATTCGTCGCCGAACGCGAAGTAATAGGGTACCGCCAGAAACAGCTCAAACAGCACCGACCCGGTCATCAACAGCAAAAAAACCGGCTGCCGGACCAATTCCATAAAGGCATTGGCGGCGATGGTGAAAAATTGTCGCATTTAAAGTCCGAACAGGTTACGAATCCGGCGGTAAATTTCCAGCGGTTAATCCGTTCAAAAATGAAATCACCGAAATTGAGAGCTGCAATATGAATTTTTTGTTCAAAAACATTGGGAAAATCAGGGAAACTCTCCAAATTTCAAGCCATGGCCCGGGCAATGGCATTCCACCAGACGTCGTGCAATTCAGTTACCAGGGCGCCTAATTCGCCACCGGAAGTTTTGATGGTCAATTTGTCACCGCCGACTTTGCCGATTTGGACCGCCGGAACGCCCATCAACTTCGCGCGCTCAATCACTTTCACCGCGTCGAGCGGCGGGCAGGTGATGACCACGCGCGATTGCGTTTCGCCGAAGAGCAAGGCGTCCAATCGCAACGTAGCGGCGTCTCGGGAGAGCGCCGTAATCTTTTCTTCGGTTTGGTCAGCGGCACTCTGCCGAGGTGCCGTTACGGCGGAGAGATCCACCATTGCTCCGATCAACCTTGGCGTTTCGCGTGCGACGAGCTGGCTGATGCAGCTTTCCGCCAGACAAACGGCCAGTCCGCCTTCACTACAATCGTGTGCGCTTTTTACCAGACCGCTTTGAATCAGGCCCAGCAGCGTGGTGTGCAGAGTCTTCGCCGTTTCCAGGTCACAAGGCGGTGGCGTGCCGGTTTTCTTCCCCAGCACGGATTGTAACCAGGCAGAGCCGCCAAGGCCAAGCAACGGATCTTTAACATCCACGGGGTCGCCGAGGAGAATGATGGCGTCGCCTTCGTCCTTGAACCATTGCGTCGTGATATGCTCCGGTTTATCGATGAGGCCGACCATCGCGACCGTCGGCGTGGGGTCAATCGGCCCGGCGGGACTTTGGTTGTAAAGCGAGCAATTGCCGCCGGTAACCGGCGTGTTGAACGCCCGGCAGGCATCTGCCAGCCCGCGCACAGATTCCTTGAGCTGCCAG
>JANWKE010000025.1 GCA_025451535.1 Verrucomicrobiia bacterium | reverse complement strand
GACCGTCCATCATGTCGCTGGGGGCGACCATGTCCGCGCCCGCCTCGGCATGGCTGGCGGCGGTGCGCGCCAGCAGTTTCAACGACGGGTCATTCAGAATTTTTATTGGCACCTTGCCGGTTCCGCCCGACACGACGCCGCAATGACCGTGCTCCATATATTCGCACAGGCAGACGTCCGTGATCACGAGCAGTGACGGCAACTCCTTTTTCAGCAGCCGTACGGTCTGCTGGACGATGCCGTTTTTCGCGTAAGCGCCCGAAGCCCTGGCGTCTTTTTGGTCGGGAATGCCGAAAAGCAGAATGGCCGGAACACCGAGGGCGTGGGCACGCGCCGCTTCATGGACGACTTCATCGGGCGAAAGCTGATACACGCCGGGCATCGCCTCAATGGGACGGCGCAGTTTCCTGCCGAAGCGCGCGAATAACGGCAGGACGAGCTGGCCCACGCTCAAATGCGTTTCAGCGACCAGCCGCCGCAAGGCCGGCGACTGCCGCAGCCGGCGCGGGCGATAAACGGGAAATCCGGACAAAGTCATGCGAGCAGTTTAGATTTTGTCCGCGCCGTGCAAAGTGCAAAGTTTACGTAGCAGCGGGCTTTAGTCCGCTCCATTCTAGGAAATGAGCCGACTGACGTCGGCTGCTACCATGAACGAACTTCAAGGTGGAATGTGCAAAGTGAAAAGTGGAGATGCCGGTTGCCGGTCCGGGAGTTGGTTTCCGCGGCAAATTGAACCAATTCCCTTCGTGACAATTCGTGGCATTCGTGTCATGGATTTTTGTCATGCGGCGGGTGCAACAGATTTTCTGGGTCCTGGCGGTGGTGTTCGTTTTCATCGCGGGCGCCTGGTTTGGCCTCAAGCTGACGCGGATGCTGACGCCCGGCGCCGGTTTGCATGAGGTAAACACCGCCGTCGTCGTGCAGCAGGTTCAGCATCTTTCGGATCTGGTCACCGTCAAATATGTTCTGGAAAAGGTCGAGATTGTGGATTCACCGCCGACGAGCACGCTGGGTCAGTTTGTGCAGGGCGAGAACCGCGTGTTGCTGCTGGCGCACGGCATCGTCAAGGCGGGCATTGATTTGAAGCGTGTCCGACCGGAGGACGTGGCGATTGTCGGCAAAAAAATTGTCCTGCGACTGCCGCCGCCGCAAATCACCGACGCCTATCTCGACGAGCGGCAAACCCAGGTGATTGACTGGCAGAAGGGATTTTTGCGCGATTTCGACAAGGGTCTGGAAACGACGGCGCGCCAGAACGCCGTGGATGATATCAGCCGGGCTGCCCGGATGGACGGAATTTTGAAGGATGCCGATGAACGGGCGCGACTGGAACTGGCCGTGTTCCTGCATCAGGCGGGATTTGAACAGGTGGAATTTGTTGACAAAATCCCGATTGGCACCGTACCTGACAAGGTGCCTAAATTTTAGCCAGCATGCTTGATTTTGACCGGCTGGGTAAGTTCGCCCTGGGCCTGGTCATCAATGGCAATCTGCAGACGGCGTTTGGACATGGAGATACGCATGACGTGCGAGCGGAGCTGCATGAGACAAAGCGCCGGGGCTCGCGGCGCGCGCTGCAGATTTGCAGCTTCGCCAGAAGCGCGAGTTTGTGGGAGGATTTTCGACAAACTGGTTTTCTTGGCCATGCGGGTCACGTACCGCAAGTCATGTGCCAGAAAACGCTCAGGCCAGCCCGCTGGCCACCTTCGCCCGCTGCAAAACTTGCTGCGCCAGTGTCCGCGCCTTATGCGCGCCATCAGACAAAATTTTATTGACGAAATCCGGATTGGCCGCCAGCTCGGCGCGCTTTTTCCGGGCCGCGGCGAAATAATTCCAGTAGTGCTCGAACAATGCCTTCTTCAAGTCGCCGTAACCGAGCCCCCCGGCCCGCAGACGGCTCTCAAAATCCTTCGTCACGTCCGGTGGCGCCACCAGTTTGAGCAATTGGATGGCGAGGTTTTTGTCCGCGTCGGGTTTTGGCTCCTGCGGGGTCCGGCTGTCCATGACAATGCCCATGATTTTTTTGCGGGTCGCCTTTTCGTCGCCGAAAATTTCAATCGTGTTGCCGTAACTCTTGCTCATCTTCTGGCCATCCGTGCCGGGCACGACGGCGACCTCGTCGCGGATTTGCGGTTCGGGAATCACGAACGTTTCGCCGTATTGTTCATTGAACTTGATGGCGATGTCGCGCGTCATTTCGACGTGTTGCTTCTGGTCGCGCCCGACCGGCACCACATTCGAGTCGTAAATCAAGATGTCCGCCGCCATCAGCACCGGATAGGCGAACAATCCGTGGCTCGGCGCGATGCCCTTGGCGATTTTGTCCTTGTAGCTGTGCGCCCGTTCCAGCAGTCCCATCGGCGTCACCGTTGACAGGATCCACGTCAACTCAGTCACCTCCGGCACGTCGGATTGGCGGAAGAAAACGGTCCGTTTCGCGTCAAGACCGCACGCGAGAAAATCCAGCGCCACGTCCATCGTGTGCTTGCGCCGTTCCTTCGCGTCGAACAGCGAGGTCATGGAATGGTAATCCGCGATGAAATACAACGCCTCGCCCTTTTCCTGGAGCTCGATGGCCGGGCGCATCATCCCGAAATAGTTGCCGAGGTGCAGCGCGCCGCTGGGCTGGATGCCGGACAAAATTCGCATGATTGAATGATAGGAAATCAGACACGAATTGCACGAATTTTTACGAATTCGCTGGAGGGCACGGCTTCGTCAGTGCCCAAAAGTCAGGTCCGCGACAAAGCGCTTTTCGTTTGTGGTCCGCTCCTCAAACATTCGGTTTAATACGACGCCAGGAAATTGGTGCCCCGGTAGGATTTTACGTGCCCATCGAAATACAGGGCGTTGCGGATGTTCCCATGGTTCGGGGCCGTGGCCTCGAGCGGCCAGCCACTGACGAGTTCCATGTCCACGTCGGAGACGGAAAAAATATCGGAGATGGGCCCGTATTGTCGGAGGGTACTGAGCCGGACACAGTTCGTGCCGAAGGCTTGCGCGCTGCCCACGCCGGGATAACCAAAAGGATTGACGGTGAGGTTGACCAGGCCGTTGCGGTAGGGAAAGGCCATGATGTAAGTAATCGCGCTCATGGCCCGGCTGGGAGCTCCCGGCGAAAAATGGCCGTAGCCCGGACAAAACAAGGTCTGAAGATAATTGGACTCGGTGTTCGACATTTGATTGGGGTCTTTCCCGCCGAGGTAACGGGCGAGGTGGTAGGCAAGCTCCGTGTTAAATCGGCCCGTCGTGGCGGTGGAATTATAATAGGAGCACCTTTGTCCGTATTCACACGGGCCGGGCAACAGGTCATTGTTGTCGCCGGCATACAGGATCATGGCCGCGCCGTCCTGTTTCAGGTTGGAGACACATTGCAGCGCACGCGCCTTGAGTTTGGCGGCGGACAACACCGGCAGCAGCAACGCCGCCAGGATCGCGATGATGCCGATGACCACCAACAGCTCGATCAAGGTGAATGCTGGCGGGGACGACGAACGTTGCCGGGGCGGTCTTTTCATAATAGCCAGCGGGTTGTCAGGGTTGGAATTGCCACGGGCGAACCGTTTCAAAATACGCCGCCGACAACCATTGGCAATTGAAAATCAGGCACGGATTACGCGAATTTAATGGAGGGCACTGCTCCGTCACTGCCCAAAAGTCAAGGCAACGAGGAAGCGCTGCCCTCCATTTTTCGCAGCGCCCCGTTTTTAACCTCCCACCGTTGCAGATCCTTGCCCAACTCGCGCGGCCAGTTTTCCTCGGTCGCGGTCATGAAGACCTGGCCGCGGGTTTTGCGCGCCGATTCAAGCAGCGGCAGAAAACCGCTGCGCCGTTTCACGTCCAGCTCGCCCATCACATCATCAATCAGCAGCACCGGCGGGGAACCATGAAGGCCGGCCAGGAATTCCGCCTGCGCCATCTTCAACGCGATGGCCAGCGTGCGTTTCTGGCCTTCGCTGCCGAACTGGGCGGCAGATTTTCCGTTTAGCAAGAATTGCAAATCGTCACGATGCGGCCCGACGAGCGTGGAACGGTAACTCCGTTCCCGATCGCGGGATTGCGCCAATTCAACTGCGAAATCCCTTTTTACGCTGGGCTGATACTCGATGCGCAATTCCTCGGCGTCGTTGGAAATGCGGCGGTATGCCAGCCGCGCCAGCGGCGAAAATTTTGGCGCCAGCTCGCGCCGGGCGCAAATGATTTCGTCGCCCAGCTTCACGAGTTCCTGTGAAAAACTGTCGAGGGCGGCTTCATCCACGACGCGATGCTTGAGCAAAGCGTTCCGGGCAAGGACGGCGCGCATGTAACGTTGGAGCAGGGGAAGATAACCGGGTTGCGTCTGGGCGAGCAGCAAATCCATGAACCGCCGGCGCGCGCGCGCCGCACCTTTGACCAGCTGCAAATCCTCCGTGCAAAAGACCACCGTGCGCAATACGCCAAGGTAGTCGGTCAACCTTTTCACCGGCTGGCCGTCCAGCGCGAGTTTACGTTCGCTGGCCGACCAGAACATTTTGATTTCGCGTGAATTTTGGCTGGTCAGCAACGCAGCAGCCGACGTCAGTCGGCTCTGATCAGAGGGAGCTGACTCATCCCGCTCTGCGGGACTGCTACCCGAGGAGGCCGGAACCATTCCGCCCACCACCCTGCCGCCGACGAAATAGCCCTTCTGCTCGTGCCGGATCATCTGCGCACCGCCGACGCCGCGAAACGAGCGCAACGTGGCCATGAGATAAACGGCTTCGAGGATGTTCGTTTTACCCTGTGCGTTGTCGCCCAAAAGCAGATGGAATCCAGCCGCAAAGTCCACGTCCAATCGCGCGTAATTGCGGAAGTCACGGAGTCGCAGATAGGCCAGATGCACGCGGAGAAAGTAATTGGAAACAGAATGGCGGCGAAGTTTTTTTCAGCAAAATCAAAGCTGACAAATTGTTGGGAATGATTAGGCTGCGAAAATATGTTCGCTGAAGTTGCACCGAATCCCTCGTCACATTACTCAATTGAGCTTCTTATAACAGTTGTTGGCGGAGTGATCGTACTATTCGTGTGGTATTTTTGGGAAAAGCTCCGCGACCGAATACAAATCAAACTGGTCGTGAAGAAAACTCAAACGGAGGTTCCTGGGATGCTCGAAATTTACGGCCGTCTATTTCCAGATGATGGGACAAATTATTCTTCTGAGGAAATATTAAACTTTTTGGCCGATAAAGATGGAAACAAACAATCCACGCACGTTCAGGTTGAGGATTTTTTCCTTGTCGCAACCGTTCGTGGTGCCGTGGTTGGGCTCTTATTCTGTCATTATTATCCTGAAATTAATTACGCCATTATTACCTACCTCGGGATTGATAAAACCGTTCAGCCAGCGCGTGAACATGGAGTGGAGTTTTTGCTGAAATGTTTGATGAGAATTCTGCGGAGCCGAAAGCATCTTTGCGAACTATTGATTTTTGAACTTCAAAAACCAAGCAGCAGTCTCGACAGAACTCAAAACCAAGAACGCAAAGCGAGGGTCGGCTTGTTCAAGCAAAGAGCTGCTATGTTTGGTTTGCACGCTTACCGTGTGCTTATCGATTATCAGCGGCCAAAACTTTCGCTTGATCCAAATTTAACGGAGGAAAACCTCGTCCTAATGTGTGTGCCTCTTGGTCCTCATAAACCAACAAGTGTTCTCCCAAAGGCTGGCGTAATTAAGTTACTGGAATTTATTCACCATTATTGTTACGCCGATTTCTACAGTCCCTCTGACCCAGCGTTTGCGGATTTCCAGAACTACCTTAAACACCGCGTGGATTTATACAGACGAACATTGCCTGAGTTGGTTCCGGTTGAATAACAAAGTCATTTGGTCATTTGGCAAAAGGTGCAATTTGCCAAATCGCACCAGCAGCCGTTTGATTTACCTCAAGTGCGCCTAGGCTTCTTTTTTAGTCAGTCGCGGAAACTTCCCACCGAACATAATGACATCGCCATGGGACGCAGTTTTGTCCACTTCAGATCAGTCCGCCGGCGGATTGTTCAACGGCACAGCGCGGTAGAACCGGGACTGGTTGCCGGCCGCGTCCGGATCCACGAAATCAATGGAGCCGTTAACCACCTGATTGGTGCAGGCGACTGTCCAGTTGACCAAATCTGTCGAATACTCAACCGAGAACCAGGCGGCGTCCGGGCCCGGCCTGGCGAGATGGAAACAGCCGCCCGGCAACATGCCGCTGGTCGGGCACGGCCCCTGGTCGATGATGATCGCTCCGGCACGGCGTGGGAATCCCAGCACATAACCGGGCAATGGATTCAGTTGCATGTCCGGCAGCAACGTGAGAATGACGGTCTTGTTCACGTCGGGCGGGCCATCATCAATGGGCACAATCGTGATCAAAGCGCGACGTGTGCCGGCCGGGATGGTGACGAAGCCGGGCAACGTTACATAATCCACCCCGTTGCTGGCGCTGCCGCCAATGTCATACGGAACGGTCAAGTCGTTGTTGGTGTCGCCGAACCGGTGCACGGTGAAGGTCGCCGTCTTGGGTCCGCAATTGGTGAAGGATCGGCAAACGGCCGTTGGCCAGGCGGCCCAGGTCGGCGTCGAATTGGTTTCACCCGGCCAGACCCAGCAATTGGTGCCTTCGATGGCGACCGGATCGCTCGCCACGATGCTGACAATCGGCGGCCGGTTGGTCGGCGGTGGCGGCGATGGCAGAACGGCAATCTTTACAGGTGCTGAAGTTGAGGTGGCTCCGCCGTTGTCCGTAGCCATGGCCGTTAGTGCCCAAACGCCGACCGGCGCATTGCTCCAGACGATGGAATAGATGCAAATCGGGGTCGGAGTCGGACAGCCGACGCACCCTCCGGCCGGGGTGACGCACGTGTCCATGGTGCCTGGGCCCAGGTCGTTGGTGCCGGCAAAAAACTCAACCGAGTTCACCACCCCGTCCGGGTCACTCGCGACGGCCGAAATGGGAATGTTCACCGGTGCAAAAAACACGGCACCGTTGGCCGGGCCGATGATTCTCACCACCGGCGGAATATTGGTCGGCGAACTTTGCAGTACGGTGATGTTGACCGATGCCGAGGTGGTGGTGGCCCCGCCGTTGTCGGTCGCTACTGCCGTCAACGGATAATTGCCCGGCGTCGGGTTTTGCCAGTTGAAGAACCAGACCGGGCCGGTGACACCGTTGACGCCCGGGGGATCAAGAACGACCATCATGCCCGGACCCAAATCATTGGTACCGGCAAAAAATTCAACATGGGTGACAGAACCGTCCGGGTCGGCGGCTTTCGCCAGCATCAGGACGTTGGTTGGCGTGTAAAACACTTCGCCATCTTTCGGCTCGATGAGGCTCACGGACGGCGGCAGGTTGGTGGCCCCGCCGCTGATAATATATACCGTCGCTCCGCTGGGCGAACCGATTTCATAGTTGACCGGAGTCATCAGAGGTGAATTCGTCAGCTGCAGCACCACTGTCCGGGCGGCGCTGACGGGTGGTGAATTGCTCAGGGGCGTAATGACGATGGTATTGGAAGTTGCACCGGCGGCAATCGCGACCAGATGCGGGGGAATCAACGCATAATCCACGCCGTTGGACGCCGTACCGCCCAGGTCATACCACACATTCAACGTCATGTTCGTATTGCCCGCCCGGAACAAAGTGAATACGCCGGAGTTGGTTACGGTGGCCATTGGCTGGGTCGCCTGAACGGTGACGACGGGAATCAGGTTGGAATCCGTGGTCTGGGCGGGGACTTTGGTTTCGCAGAACAGCAGGACAGCAGGCAAAATGAACCGCAGCCCGGCTTTCAGGTAGAAATGCGGTGTTTTCATACACGATCCTTTCAACTTTAAATCCAATTGACGTCGGACAACTCCTTTGTCGGCTTATAAACGTGATGATAATACCTGTTCGCGGGGCGTCAAGCCAAAGTTGGTAACATTTTGGTGAACGCCTCAAATCGCCAGCAGCGTTTTTTTTGCCGTTTGGCCCCATTCCGCTTTTTGACGTGACAAAACGGCTGGCCTTGGGCATTGACAACTCAATGGACTCTGGATTGAAAACGGCCTGCCTGGCCTCAACCCGGGCGCTGGTTTTCCTGTCCAACGCGAAGGATCGTAGTTCCCGGGCGCTTTCCGGCGCTCTGGTTGCTGCAAACCATGTGTTCAATGGCTGAGAATCAGATTCCTCCCGGCAATCGGCAGCAGGGCCAATCGCAACTCGACCTGACTCTTTTTGCGAATGGCCTGCGACAGGATCCCGACGGGATTTGGCGCGGGCGTGGTGCGGAGGCGGTCTCCTACCCGGCGGCGGGCAATAACGATTGCTTTACACTGGAGGACAACTCGTTCTGGTTTGCCCACCGCAACGCGTGTCTCCTGGCCTTGCTTCAACGATTTCCCACCCCCGGTCCGTTCTTCGACATCGGTGGCGGCAACGGATTTGTCGCGGCGGCGCTGCAATCGAAAGGAGGCGTACCCGTGGTTTTGGTTGAACCGGGTGGTGACGGTGTTCGTCACGCGCGGGCGCGCGGAGTGCGCACCGTCGTGCATGCGACGTTGAATGAAGCGCATTTTCGTGACCGGTCGCTGCCGGCTATCGGATTTTTTGATGTGCTGGAACATATTGCGGACGAGCAGGGGTTTTTGGGTGAAGTTCGCCGTTGTCTTGCAGACCACGGTCGCATTTACCTCAGCGTTCCGGCAGGGCGCTGGCTGTGGTCGGATGCCGATGTGCAGGCGGGGCATTACCGCCGTTACACGTTCGCCAGCCTGCAACAAACTTTGGTTCGAAACGGTTACCGGCCTCTGTTTCTGAGCAAAATATTTTCTCCTTTGCCCTGGCCGTTGTTTTTATGCCGTACCCTGCCAAGTTTTTTTGGCCATCGCCGTCAGATTGCCCGGAGCTATTCCGGCCAGCATCGCCCCAGGGGACGAACGCTGATGGAGCGCGTCTGGCATTGGGAAACGGGCCGTCTGGCCCGGGGGACGAGTATTCCTTTCGGAACTTCTTGTCTTGCGGTCGCCGAACTCTCATCCTGAAAACCAAAAGAATTTTTCAATGCCAACCAGCGCTGAAACCCGCCCTGCGATCTCGGTCATCGTTCCGGCTTATAACAGCGAATTGACGTTGCCGGAACTGATCAAGCGATTGGAGCCGGCGCTTAAGTCCCTTGCCGGCCAATATGAAGCTGTGCTGGTCAACGATGGCAGCCGGGATCAAAGCTGGAAAGTCATCCAGGAATTGTCTCGTTCCCACCCCTGGGTCCGCGGCATCAATCTGATGCGGAATTACGGACAGCACAACGCGCTCCTCTGCGGTATCCGGGCGGCCCGGTTTGGTACCATTATAACGATGGACGACGACTTGCAACACCCGCCGGAAGAACTTCACAAGCTGCTGGCCAAACTCGGGGAAGGTTTCGAAATGGTTTATGGTTATCCGGAGTACCAGCAACACGGGTTGTTACGAGATGTGGCCTCGTGGTTGACCAAGCTGGCCCTCCAGCGATCCATGGGTGCCGAGACGGCCCGTCATGTGTCGGCACTTCGGGCGTTTCGCACACAAGCCCGCGATGCCTTTGCCGATTATCACAGCCCGTTTGTTTCCATAGACGTGGTGCTGACCTGGGCCACCACCCGTTTTGTGGCGATTCGAGTCCGGCACGATCCCCGCACGGCGGGTGTTTCGAATTATACTTTTGGCATGTTGTTCCGGCATGCGATGAACATGATGACCGGCTTTTCCACTCTGCCCCTGCAATTGGCCAATCTCATGGGTTTTTTCTGCACCCTCTTCGGCGCCCTCGTTCTGGTTTTTGTCGTGGGCCGATATCTCCTGTTCGGCACTACCCAGCAAGGGTTTCCTTTTCTGGCGTCGATCATCGCCATTTTTTCCGGGGCTCAACTTTTGGCCCTGGGCATAATTGGGGAGTATCTGGCCCGGATGCATTTCCGGATGATGGAACGCCCGACCTACACTGTCCGGGAAGAAATCGCCCCGGGCGGCGGTGAAGAAACATGAGCGCGCCTGCTCCTGTTCCCTGCGGGTTGCTGCCATGGGACACCGGGTTCTTCCGCTGTCGCATCGCCTGCGTTTGCGGAGACACGCTGGGACCGGAACAGGCGTTACAAATTGACGACTGGAGCCGGATCCAGCGGATCCAGTGTCTGTACTTCCTGTCCAGAGCGGATGACCCGGTAACGATCCGGACGGCCGGGCAGCATGGTTTTGCACTGGTTGATATCCGGGTCACATGCGAACGCGTACTCGAGCGTTTACCCGAGCCGGCGCGTCCCAGCCTGCCCGCCGGCGTTGGTCTCCGTCCAGCCCGGCCCGGCGATCTGACCGGATTGCAGGCGATTGCCCGGACGGCGCACACGGCGACGCGCTTTTTCAATGATTCGCATTTTCCCCGTCAGCGGGTGGAAGACCTGTACTCGACCTGGTTGACTCTGGAAACTCAGGGCCGCGCACAGACCGTGTTGGTTGCCGCCTCAGTGGCCAATCAACCTCTCGGTTATATCTCGTGTCATTTGGATTCGAACCATCGGGCGGGACAGATTGGTCTGGTCGGGGTCAGTCCGGAAGCTCAAGGCAGGGGCATTGGTAAAAATCTGGTCCTGGCCGCACTTGACTGGTTCGGCACGGAAGGAGCACGTATGGTGACCGTGGTCACCCAGGGAAGCAATCTGCCGGCTCAACGGCTATATCAGCGATGCGGCTTTTTAAGCCGAGCCTTGCAGCTCTGGTATCACAAATGGTATCCGGTCGTGTCCGAACCATAGGCCTGACGAACCACAATTTCATGGACCAAAATTATCCAATTCCCTTCAACCGGTCTTCCCTCCAGGGCCGGGAATTGGAGCATATCTCACGAACGCTTAACATCGGACAGATTGCCGGAGACCAGACTTACTCAAAAAAATGCCAGGAATTTCTGGAACAGATGCTGGGCGTGCCGAAGGCAATGGTAACTACGTCATGCACTCACGCTCTCGAGATGTGTGCCTTGCTGCTCGACATCCAGGCGGGCGATGAGGTGATAGTTCCTTCCTTCACCTTCGTATCCACCGCAAATGCCTTCGCGTTACGGGGCGCCCGGATTGTTTTTGCCGATATCCGGCCCGACACGCTGAATCTGGACGAGCGACAGTTGGAAAGTCTCATCTCTTCCCGGACCAAAGCGGTTGTTCCGGTACATTACGGCGGGGTGGGTTGCGAGCTGGATGCGATCGGGAAAATTGCCGCGCAGCACGGTGTGGCCGTGGTGGAAGACAATGCGCATGGGTTGTTCGGCAAATACCGGGGCCGCTGGTTGGGAACTTTTGGGCGCCTGGCCACCCAAAGTTTTCACGAAACCAAGAACATCACCTGCGGTGAAGGTGGCGCGCTGTTAATCAATGATGCGCGGCTGATTGAGCGGGCGGAAATTATTCGGGAAAAAGGGACCGACCGCAGCCGTTATTTTCGAGGACAGGTGGACAAATATTCGTGGGTGGACATCGGTTCAAGCTATGTGATGAGTGACGTACTGGCGGCTTTCCTCTACGCCCAGTTGGAAGTATGGCAAAAAATCCAGGCCCAGCGGCAGCGCGTTTGGAAATATTACGACCGGCACCTGCGCGACTGGTCGCCGGAACGCGGGATTGGCTGCCCCGTCGTGCCGGCCGATTGCGAGCAATCCTGCCACATGTATTACCTGATCATGCCATCCCTGGAAAAGCGTCAGGCACTTATTGCCTTCCTGAAATCCCGCGGCATTCTCGCGGTATTTCATTACGTGCCGCTCCATCTTTCCCCCATAGGCCGGCGCATGGGCGGTAAAAGCGGGAGTTGCCCCGTGAGCGAGCAGAAAAGCGAGCGCCTGGTCCGGCTGCCGTTTTACAACAGTCTCAGCGAGGCCGAACAGGACCAGGTGATCGCCGCCGTCAAACAATTCCAACCATGAAAGTGGTTGAAAGACTTTCATCAGTTCTGAACCTGCCGGCCGGTTACCGCCTCTTCCGGCGCATCGTGGGCGGGGAGTCCGTCTGGCGAATCTATCTCGCAGAGTACGTGAAACCGGCTCCCGGAGACCGGACCCTCGACCTGGGATGCGGACCGGCGGACGTTCTGGATTTTCTTCCGGCGGTCAACTACACGGGCCTCGACATCAGCCCGCAATACATCGAAGCAGCGAAGAAACGATACGGTTCGCGCGGGCGTTTTCTCTGTGGTGATGTGGGCGTGGCGACGCTCGAAGCGGAACGAGGCAATTTTGACCTGGTTCTGGCGACGGGCGTGCTCCACCACTTGGATGACGCGCAGGTAACCAGGTTATTTGATCTGGCGCGCCGGGTTTTGCGTCCAACCGGACGCCTGATCACTTTCGACGGGTGTTATGTGCCCCGACAGTCACGCGTGGCGCGTTGGTTGCTGGCCAGGGATCGCGGGAAATTTGTCCGTTCGGAGGGGGATTACCTGGGGTTGGCCTCGGCGCATTTCGCGAAAGTGGAACCTTATCTCAGGCATGACCTGCTGCGCGTGCCTTATACCCACCTGATCCTGCGGTGTTCCAATCCGGTTTCCGCAGGCGACCAGCAGAGTCATGGCGGGCCAGAATTATAACCTGAAAACCGCACGACGGAGATGTTCTCCAGGCCATTCACCGGTCCCGGCACAGGAATTGGTTGGGCCTGTTCGTACAAGGCCTGCTCCAGCAGCAGCGCCGCCACTTGCTGGTTCCACCAATACAAATAAGCTCCCACCCACCACTTGGTCGGCATCTTTGATGGCGGGGGCGGCGGCGGTATTCGCGCGGGCGACTCCCTGGGGCGCACCAGGGGTGTACTCCCTAACAACCAGACATTTTTGCCGTTGCGCAAGGTGCTGGTGATCTCTTGCAACACGGGGGCCATCGCCTCCGGCTGGCTCATTTTTTCCATCACCAGGTCATTGCGATGTACCTCATGTGAGTCAATCGGAGGCACGGTCACCCAAGGGGTCTGGCCGTGATAATATCGGTTAAACGTGATTCCCTCCCACGCATCTTCCACCACAATCAGGTCGTTGGCCGAGGCTTTCTGGGCGAGCCAGGCGGCAATCAGGTCCACGTTGCTCCGCCGTACATGAGCTTCCTCCCATGCCGGTCTGGCGCTGAAGCTGATCATCAACACCATGGCGCCAATGCGTAACAGCCCCCACGGACGCAACGCCGGCCAGTTCGCACCGACTATTCCGTCGAGCGAAACGGCGCCGAGGGCGAGCATTTCAAGATAATACCACGGTTCCATGAACGAGTGTAACTTCACCAGAAAAGCGAAGCACCCCGCGATCCCGAGCAGCATGCTGACGACACTGAACAATGCGAGATCAGATCGGGCGGAGCCGGCACTCGTCACGCCCGTCCCCGGGTTCTGCGTCTGATGCTCGCGCCGCCACTGCATGGCGACGGCGACGACCAATCCGACCAACAACAACTCCAGCCAAAACCAGATCTGCGGACCGTGGGGGCCGAAGAGGTCGGCACTGCTCCGGGCGGCCAGGGTATCGCACAGTCCATTCCAGAGGATTGAGAATTTGAAGAACGGTATCCGAATCAGGGGCAGGTAGGCCGAACCCTGGCGGATGATGGGCAGGTATATCATCAGGGATGCGCCGGACACGATCCCGATCCCCGCCAATGACCAAAGTGTCTTCCATTGCCGCCGGCGAACTGCCACCAGGGCCCCGCTGGCCAGCATGGCACACAGGAAGAGCGCATCAAAATAGACACACTGCGCAAACAGCAGGCAGACCAGGGCAGCCCAAAGGACCCGCGATTTCGTGGGGGACTCCAGCACCCGCCAGATCAATCCGAAGCCAAGCACCAGCAGGCAGCTCGCCAGACCATAGGCACGATTCGCTCCCACGATGAAGAGGAACGCCGGCAGACTGCCCAGCAATGCGATGCTCAGGATGGGTGAGCGTCCCCCGATCCAACGCAGGCACAACCACAGCGATGCGAGAAAGAACAAACCCACGCACAACCCCAAAACGCGAACGCCCGCGTCGCTATGCGTCAGGCCCAGGGCGCCACCGAGACGCAACAGCAAAGGCCAGAGCGGCGGAAAAGATTCAAACGGCAGGTTGTTCCACATGTCCTTCAGCGAGGGCATTTGCGCCACGTTCAAGGTGTTGGTCTCGTCACGCCAAAGCGGTCCCGCATTCATCGCCGTCAGAACCAGCAGGATGGCTGAGAACGCGGTGCCGATCAGCGCGGCGACAGTTTCTACCCCGGGTTTTGGCAGTGGCTTCAATGACATGGGCTTGAGATTGACCGACTGAACTGTGACGCGTCAATTACCGACTCGGAACCGTTGTGTCAAATTCTTGTTCGCCATCCCGGCCCATTAAATCGCCAGCAGCAGTTTCTTGATTTCCTTTAAACGCGCCCGGGCGTCCTTTTTTGTAAGACGCGGGAATTTGCCGCCGAGCGTGATGAAATCACCGTGGCGCGTGAGCATCAACTTGTCGTCCTTCACTTCGATGGCGGTCACGGATTTTTCGGCGGCGAGAATTTTCAGTTCGGCCACGAGCAGCAATAATTCCACGGGGGGAGGCAATGGTCCAAAACGGTCACGCAATTCCTTCTGCAGGTTTTCCAGCGCGATGGTTTCGTTGGCCTGCGCCAGTTTACGGTAGATTTCAATGCGATGCTGAGGCTCGGTGACGTAGTTGTGGGGCAAGTTGGTAGTCAGCAGTTCGTAGTCAGTAGCCGGCCGTTCGCCGCCAATGGCTGCTGACGGCTGACGGCTGACGGCTGACGGTTTCAGAAAATCCAATTTCACACTCACTTCCACGCGTGGCCTGATTTTCTCGCCTTTTAACGACGAGACACTTTGCTTGAGTAATTGGCAATAAAGCTCGAAACCGACCGCCGTGATATGGCCGCTTTGTTCCGCACCGAGCAGGTTGCCGGCGCCGCGGATTTCCAGGTCGCGCATGGCAATTTTGAACCCGCTGCCGAGCGTGGAGTACTGCCGGATGGCGCTGATGCGTTTACGCACGTCGGTGAGCAGGCTGACATGGCGCGGCAATAACAGGTACGCGTAAGCCTGGTGCTTATAGCGCCCGACGCGCCCGCGCAATTGGTAAAGGTCGCTCAGGCCGAAACGGTCGGCGCGGTCAATAATGATGGTGTTCGCATTCGGAATATCCAGGCCGCTCTCGATGATGGTCGTCGAGAGCAACACGTCCGCTTCGCCATTGACGAATTTCGTCATGACCTCTTCCAGTTCGTCCGCGTCCATCTGGCCATGGCCCACCACCAGGCGCGCGCGGGGCAGAAGCCGTTTCAACCGGTCGGCCATCGTTTGGATCGTCATCACGCGGTTGTGTAAAAAGAAAACCTGGCCGCCGCGGTTCAATTCGCGCTGGATGGCATCGCGGATGACGCGCTCGTCGAACTGGGTGACGATGGTCTCAACCGGCAGGCGGTCGTGCGGCGGCGTCTGGATGGTGCTCATGTCGCGCGCGCCGGTCAGCGCCAGGTAAAGCGTGCGAGGGATCGGCGTGGCGCTCAGCGTCAGCACATCCACGAGGGTGCGCAGGCGCTTGAACTTTTCCTTGTGCAACACGCCGAACCGCTGTTCTTCGTCAATCACCACCAGGCCGAGGTCTTTGAAGGTAATGTCGTTTTGAATCAACCGATGCGTACCAATGACGATGTCCACGCCGCCATTCGCCAAATCCTTCACGACCCGCTGTTGCTCCCGCCGGGTGCGGAAGCGCGAAAGCAATTCGATGCGAACGGGATAATCCGCCATGCGCTCACGGAACACGTTGAAATGCTGTTGCGCGAGCACGGTGGTGGGCACGAGCACGGCGACCTGTTTGCCGTCCATCACGGCCTTGAACGCGGCCCGGATGGCCACTTCGGTCTTGCCAAAGCCGACGTCGCCGCAAATCAGGCGGTCCATCGGTTTGGGTTTTTCCATGTCGGATTTGGTTTCCCGAATCGCGCGCCATTGATCGGGCGTTTCCTCGAAGATGAAGGCGCTCTCAAATTCGCGCTGCCACGGGGCGTCGGCCTTGAACGCATGGCCGGCTTGCAATTCGCGCGCAGCCTGGATCTGGAGCAATTCGGCGGCGACATCGCGTACGGCGCGTTCGGCCTGCTCTTTCGCCTTCTTCCAGCGCGTGCCGCCCAGCGTGTTAAGCGGCGGGTGCGCTTTGCCTGCGCCGACGTATTTGCCGACCAGGTGTGCTTCGGTGACCGGCACGTAAAGTTTCGGCGGCTCGTCGCCGGGATTGGCCGGTGCGTATTCGATGACGAGGCATTCTGTTTCAGACGGTTGATTGCCGATTACCGGTTGCCGGTTCCGTGAAGTCACGGGAAGATTTTTCAAACCCAGAAATTTTCCGATGCCATATTGGAGGTGGACCACGAGATCGCCTTCTTCCAGTTCAGTGAAATCAATGTCGAGCGCGGAACGGATGGCCAGCGCGTGCGGCGACTTCAACCGGCGCGGACGCTGGATTTTGTAGCGCCCAAAGATTTCGGCGTCGGTGACGACGACGAGTTTGGCATCGTCACAGAGAAAGCCGCGCGCCAGCGTGCCGAGATGCAACGCAGGACAGACATCGCGCCGGTCTCTGATTTCTTTTCCAGAAACTTTATCAGATGGAACCGGGCTGGGAGCCTGTCCTGCCAGTTCCAGCCAGATTTCCTGGAAGCGCTGCCGCTCGCCATCGTTATTGCAGAAGACGCGTACGGCATAGCCCTGCCGTAGCCAGCGCTGGAGTTGATTGAAAAATTCACGGCGCTGGGCTTCGGCAATGTGCGGTTCCGGGGCGCGCTCGGCCAGTGGACGATAGGCGTCAAGACTTTGAAAGTGTGGAGTGCGGACTTCGGATTGCGGAATGGCTTCGGTGATTTGAGCGGTTTCGGCCAATTCCAGCGCGGTGAAGCCGTGCCGGCGCAATTCGCTGAGAAGCTCCGGCCATGGAATAAAAAACGGGTCGTCGGCAGGAATTTGTGAGGCATATTCCCCGGCGCGGAGGGAAAGCTGCTCCGGGTCACACAGGAGGACAATGGCATCGCGCGGAACAAAATCCAGCAGCGTGGCCAGCTCCGAATCTTTGGACTTTGGACTTTGGACTTTGGACTTCAATATCCCCAGTTCGCCGGCCGGCGGAATTGTGACGCTCAAAATTTCCTCACGCGAAATCTGGGTGAGCGGATCAAAATGGCGCAGCGATTCCAATTCGTCGCCAAAGAATTCCAGCCGTGCGGGCCATGGACTGGTCAAGGGCCAGAGGTCCAGAATGCCCCCGCGCAAAGCAATTTCACCCTTCCGCGTGACTTGGGCTTCTGGCTCGTAACCTTGTTCTTCGAGCCATTCGATGAAATCGAGCGGATTAATTTTTTCGCCACGTTGTAGCGCGCGTGTCCTTTTCTGAATTTCACCTGGGGGAAAGGTTTTTTGAAGCAGGGCGGTGACGCTGGTCACGACCAATGCGGAGTGTGGAGTGCAGAAAGCGGAGTGATCAGCGAGGGTAACCAACGTCTGGAGCCGGTCGCTGATGGTGTCGGCGTGCGGCAGTTTGCCTTCGTGCGGCAAAACTTCCCAGGGAGGATAAAAGAGCGTCCGGGGTTTGGCATCCGGGGTTTGGAGCCCGGGGTCATCCCGCACTCCGCGCTCCGCACTCCGCATTTCCGCGAGCCACGTTTCGATGTCTTGTTGGAAACTTTCCTGGGTTTTCAAATCCGGTGCGACGAGGATGAATGGCCGGCCCGGGAAAATTTTCCGGAGCAGGACGGCGAAAAACGGGTGGGCCGCCTGGCAAACGCCGGCGCAGGACAACACTCCGCCATGCTCCAGTCGCCGGGCAAGGGACTGCACGGCGGGAGCCTCCGAAATGTCAGCGAACAGGTTGTCCCCTCGCCGCAAGGCTGCGGTGGACGGGCTTGCCGCTGACGCTGCCGCGTGTTGCGCCAAGCCGGTAGAAGGTCGCAGCAGCAATGCCGGCCGTCAAGCGGACGAACGTTTCTGTTTGACCTTGTTTCCTTCTACTACGCAACCTTCCGGCGCATGAGCGAAAACATCATCGCGCCCAATCCCTGGATGATTTTACCGTTTGTCTTGTTGCTCGGTGCCATCGCGCTGGCGCCGCTGCTCGTCCCGGTCTGGTGGTTGCGGCATTATCCCCGGGTCGCGCTCGGGCTCGGCGCCGTCACGTTGGGCTATTACCTTCTGGTTTTGCAGGCGTTGGGCCGCGTGCTGC
This sequence comes from Verrucomicrobiia bacterium, assembly GCA_025451535.1. Taxonomy (GTDB): domain Bacteria; phylum Verrucomicrobiota; class Verrucomicrobiia; order Limisphaerales; family UBA11358; genus UBA11358. Next base: position 13,410 of record JANWKE010000025.1, on the reverse strand, counting down.
ATGTCGCGCATGATTACCTCAGCTTCATCCTGCTGGTCGGCTCGCTGTTCGTGGTTTCCGGCGGCATCCATATCAAAGTGAAAGGCGAGGCGACACCGCTGGCCAATGTGCTTTTTCTGTTCATCGGCGCCCTGCTGGCAAATCTCCTGGGCACCACCGGTGCGGCGATGCTCCTGATTCGGCCGTGGATACGGATGAACCAATACCGCGTCACGGCGCACCACATCGTTTTTTTCATCTTCATCGTTGCGAATGTCGGCGGTTGCCTGACGCCCATCGGCGATCCGCCCTTGTTTCTCGGCTATTTGCAGGGTGTGCCCTTCTGGTGGGTGGCGATGCATTGCTGGCCGATGTGGGCGGTGGGTGTCGGCCTGTTGCTGGCCACCTTTTACGTGGTGGACCGGCTCAACTTCATCCGCGCGCCACGGGAGGTGCGTCGAATCGAAACGGCGCAGCAAACCTGGAAGTTTGAGGGGCTGGCGAATTTGTTTTTCCTGGCCGTCATCCTGGGCGCAGTCTTCGTCAGCCGGCCGGCTTTTCTCCGCGAAGGCATCCTTTTGGCGGCGGCGTTGGGTTCCTGGTTCACCACCGCCCAATCGGTGCACGAAGCGAACCGGTTCCGTTTCCATCCGATCCAGGAGGTGGCGATTTTGTTCGCCGGTATATTTGCCACGATGATTCCCGCGCTCGACTGGCTGGATTTGAACGCACGCGCGGTGCTCGGCGCCCACCCGGCCGCGGGAGTTTTTTATTTCGGCACGGGCATTCTGTCCAGCGGACTGGACAATGCGCCGACGTATCTCAGTTTTCTCAGCGCGCTCCAGGGAACGAGCGGGGCGAAGGCAATCGGGGAATTGCTCGGGGGAAACGCATTGAATCTGGCCGCCATCAGCATCGGGGCGGTTTTTTTTGGCGCGGCAACTTACATCGGCAACGGGCCGAATTTCATGGTCAAAGCTATCGCCGACCACGAAAAAATCCGCATGCCCACGTTTCCGGAATTTATCGCGAAATTCACGCTGCCGTTCCTGCTGCCCATGCTGCTGGCGGTCTGGTGGATTTTCTTCCGCGGTTGAATTGAAACATTTTCTTTGCGCGCACCGCCGGTTTTCGGGAAAATAAGAGCCGTACCGTTTAAAATTGGAGTGCGTACACTCTACAACATCCTGTTCACGTTTTTTTTCGTGCTGACCGCGCCGTATTATTTTCTACGGATGTGGCGGCGTGGCAACTGGGTGCCAGGCTTTCTTGAACGCTTTGGATGTTACAGCCGGAACCTCAAGCAGGCATTGACCAATCGCCAGGTCATCTGGCTTCACGCCGTCAGCGTCGGCGAAGTCAATCTTTGCACCCAACTCATCCGCGCCCTGGAACCGCGCATGCCCAACCTCAAAATCGTCGTTTCCACGACGACCACGACCGGCATGGCCCAGTTGCACCACCATTTGCCAAAGCACATCAGCAAAATTTATTACCCCATTGACCGGCGAAAATTTGTCGCCCGCGCCTTCGATACCATTAATCCCGTAGCCATTGTGCTTTTTGAAGCGGAAATCTGGCCGAACTTTTTGTGGCGCGCCCGCGACCTCCGCATTCCCCTGTTTCTGGCCAATGCCCGGCTCTCCGACCGCTCCTATCGCGGCTACCGGCGGTTTGGGTTCCTGTTTCGTCCGCTGTTCGCCTCGTTTACGGGCGTCTGTGCCCAAAATGAAGCCGATGCCGAACGATTACGGAAAGTCGGCTGCCAGCCCGAAGCCGTGCGGGTCGTGGGCAATCTCAAATTTGACGCGGCCAAGCTCCACGGTCCCCGCCGGCTCGACGTGCCGGCATTGGTCCGACAGCTCGGCGTGCCGCCCGACGCGCCGATTCTGGTGGGCGGCAGCACCCATCCGGGCGAAGAAGTTGCGATGGCCGACATGGCGCGGCGCTTGCGGATCCTGTTCCCAAAACTGTTTCTCGTGCTGGTGCCCCGGCATTTTGAGCGGTGCCGGGAGGTCGGCCGACAATTGCGCGAACGCGGCGTCAAATTTATTTTCCGCAACGAAATCCTTGCCAATGCCCGGTTTGACGAAGGCAAAACCGAGTGTTTGCTGGTCAATACCACCGGCGAGTTGCGATTCTTCTATGAACATGCGACAGTAGTGTTCGTTGGCAAAAGCCTCACGGCGGTTGGCGGGCAGAATCCGATTGAACCGGGGGCAGTCGGCAAGGCCATGGTATTTGGTCCGAACATGCAAAATTTCACGGATATTGCGCGGGATTTCGTTACTCAGAGCGCGGCGGTTCAGGCCGGCAACCCGGAAGTATTGGAAAACGTAATCGCCGAATTGCTCGCTGATGAAACCCGGCGGGAAGAACTGGGCCGCAATGCGCTCCGGGTCGTCCGTGAAAATCTGGGGGCCATGGGGCGTACGGTGGATATGATTTTGGAAAATCTGAAGGGACGTGGAATTTACATTGTGCCGGAAAAAGTTTTGTAGAATTATGTCTGAAGTTTCCCCATTGACGGAGCGGAACGGGCTTTCCATGTTCCCCGCCCGCTTGCGTCTGTGAACCGGGAGTATTAAGTACGTATGTCGAAATCGAAGGTTTGCAAAATCGAGGCAGTTTCCGCCCGGGACCAAGGAGCGCACAGCATGGCCATGTCCCCACAACCGCTCCTGGAGGCAGTTGTGGTTAAATCCCGGAATGGCGCGCCGCCCGGTTCTCCCGGGGCCGATATCGCCGCGATCATCAAGGAGCTCATCCGGCTGTCACAGGAACAGGGACATTTGTCCTATAACGATATCAGCGACGCGTTGCCCGACAACGTCACGGAACCGGAGTTGGATGAGGTTTTCGGCAAGTTGCGCAGCCTGGAAATCGAAATCGTGGACCAGGCCGAGGTGGACCGCATCAAAACCGTCGAAACCGAGGAGGAAGACACGAGTCGGCTGGACGCGCTCGATGATCCGGTGCGGATGTATCTCAAGCAGATGGGACAGGTGGCGTTGCTGACCCGCGCCCAGGAGGTCGAGATTTCCAAACGCATTGAGGCGGCGGAAAACGAGGTCCGCAAAATCATTTACAGCCTCGGCTTTGCCGGCAAGGAGCATATTGCGCTGGCCGAAAAGCTTCTGACCGAACCGCCGCGGGAGCGTTTTGACCGCGTTATCCTCGACAAGAAAGTGGACAACCGCAACGCGCATCTGGGGGTGTTGCGTAAACTCGTTACGCGCGTGCACAAGACTGATCTGGAAGCGGACCGCAAATATGCCGCCTGGCGCGATGCCCGCCACAGCGCCCTGCGCCGCCGCGCGCAGACGGCCTTCCGCCGCCTGGATCAAAAGTTGCGGATTGCCTTCCCCCGGTTTTGTTACAAGTACAAGGTCATCGAGGAGATGGCCCTGGTCGCGGAAAACATTCACGACAAGCTGCAATACGGCCTCCAGGCATTGGCGGAAACCGAGGCGCAACGCGAATCCACCGCCCAACAGCACCTGGCCGAGGCCGAACGACAAAAAATCAAGGCGCTGGAGGAATTTGTCCGGATGCCTTATGCGGATTATCTCAAGACCTTTGACCGGCTGCGCGAATTTTCCACCCAGGCGTTGCAAGCCAAGACCGAGATGGTCGAGGCCAACCTGCGTCTGGTCATTTCCATCGCCAAAAAATACACCAACCGCGGGCTGTCGTTCCTCGATTTGATTCAGGAAGGCAACATGGGTTTGATGAAGGCCGTCGAAAAATTCGAGTATCGCCGCGGCTACAAATTCTCCACCTACGCCACCTGGTGGATCCGTCAGGCCATCACGCGCAGCATCGCCGACCAGGCGCGGACTATCCGCATTCCGGTGCACATGATCGAAATCATCAACAAACTGATGCGTTCGCAGAAACGCTTGATACAGGATTTAGGCCGCGAGCCGACGCCGGAGGAACTGGCCGAGGACATGCAAATACCCGTGGAACGCGTCCGCGCGCTGATGAAGATGTCGCAGCAACCCATCTCCCTGCAATCGCCGGTCGGTGACACCGAGGATGCCAATTTCGGCGATTTCATCGAGGACAAAGGGGCGGACAATCCGCTCGACATCACCAGTTTCAGTTTGCTCAAGGACCGGTTGGGTGACGTATTGTGCAGCCTGACCGAACGCGAACGGAAGGTTCTGGAATTACGTTTCGGCCTCGGCGACGGCTGTGCGCGCACGCTGGAGGAGGTCGGCCTGCAATTCCGGGTGACCCGCGAACGTATCCGGCAAATCGAAGCCAAGGCGCTTCGCAAAATGCGCCACCCCACCCGCATCCGTCAGTTGCACGGTTTTCTGGAAGTTGAGGATGTGGACCTGAAGGCGAAAGCCGAGTGAATCTCCGGGGATGGTACGTTTTGCGAGGGCAGGGACGCCGCGCTGCGGCGTCACCGTCCGCGTTCAGCGGACGGAATCCCGATTCCATCAGGATTGAACACGGCGCGGTCATCGCAGCGCGATGACTCTACCTTGAATTGCCAGAACGTACCGCTACCGGATTTCCGTCAAGGCGCGGAAGGGCGCAGTTTGCCGGGCCGGGTCTGAATCACCACTGTGGCGGGCGACAACCCTTCCGACCGCGCGGTCAATTTGATTTCCCCCGGTGTCCTGGTGGATTGCACGATGATTTGCGCCAGACCGTTAAAGACGCTCCGTTGCCATTGGGGCATTTCCGGTTTTTCCCCCAGCCGCAACGTCACCCCTTTGTTGATGCCACCGGCGCCGTTCCAGTTGGCCACCGCAACGGCAATGACGTTTTCGCCCGGGTGAAGCAAACGTTTCACATCAAAGGCCGGTGACGACTGCCAATCGTGGGATTCTCCGACCTTCCGGCCATTGATATAAACCCAACCGTCCTCGTCAATCATACCGAAACACAATTCGACACTTTCCGCATCAAGTTGTTGTTCGGTTACTTGAATTTTCCCGCGGAAGACCGCCTGGGCGCGGCCATCCAACGGTCCGCCGGCGGATTGCGGATCAGCCTTTGCCCAGCTTGAATCGTCGTAATCGGTGTTGAATTCGGGCAAATCCGAAGCGTACACGTTCGTTACGCTTTGCCAGCGCCAGTCATCATTGACGGCCACAGTCCGGCTCCGCAATTTCGGCAGATAAATATCCGGCTCGTGACAACTGGGGTCGCCGTTGCCGACGCCCAGAATTTTTCCGGGACCATCCAGATTAAAATCCACCGGGTTGGCCGCCACCGGCACAATGCGGTTTTGCCCGTCGCGGACGGAAACGGTGATGACGCTCACGTCTTCGCCGTCAGCGTTAATGACCGTGCGGTCGGGTTCCAATTGCACGGTGGCCGGCGCGCCCGTGGTTTCGACCTTCGTCGTCGCAATCAGTTTGCCATCGTTGTCGTAACCCTGGGCCGAGAGCGCGCCCGGTTCGTATTTGACCGTCCATTCCAGGTGCGAATTGGGTTTCATCGTTTTCCGGCCGAGACTTTTGCCATTCAGAAACAATTCAACCTGCTTGCAATTACTGAAAGACCACACGTTGATGTCCTGGCCTTCCTGGCCCGGCCAGTTCCAATGCGGCAGCAGATGCAGCACTGGCTGGTCCGTCCACCAGGACTGGTAATAGTAGTAAAGGTCCTTGGGAAAACCGCACGTGTCCATGACGCCGAAGTGCGAATTGATGCACGGCCAGCTGTAGGGCGTCGGCTCACCGCGATAATCGAAGCCGGTCCAGATGAACCCGCCGGACAGCCAAGGACGTTCCGCAAAATAGCTCCACCAGCTTTCAGCCGTGCTCGACCAGGGCTGCGCGTTGGTGTCGTAAGCGCTCACGTAACCGCGCACCGGGTCATTGGCGTAAATACCGCGCGTGCTTACGGTGCTGGCTTGCTCGGTGCCGACCTCCGGCTGGGTCGGATGTTCCCGGTGATAATTGTCCATGTCTTGCCCGACGTGATAATTCCAGCCGCGCACCTCGATTACCGAATTGATGTTGGCTTCATAATCGTCACCGACAGGCGCGGCATAGGTAACAGGTCGCGTCGGGTCAAGCTGCCGGAGGAGGGTCTGCATGGTGTCGGCGACGCGCTTGCCCGCGGGCGTGTCCTGCACGGTGAACTCCTCGTTGGCGATGCTCCAGATCGCGACGCTGGGATGGTTGCGGTCGCGCCGGATTTGGCCCTGGAACCGGGCCAGATTCGCCGCGTCACTGCCGAGCAGGCGGTTTTCATCCATCACCAGCATCCCCAGACGGTCGCAGGCCTCGAGCAGTTCCGGGGTTGGCGCATTGTGTGAAGTGCGGATGGCGTTGCAGCCCATCTCCTTCAATTTTTTCACGCGGAAATACTGGAGCGCATCCGGTAACGCCGCACCCACGCCCGCCATGTCCTGATGATTGCAGGTGCCTTTCAATTCGTACGGTTTGCCGTTCAGCAGAAATCCCTTGTCGGGATCGAACGCGACCGTGCGGATGCCAAACTCGGTTTCTTTCTGGTCAACAACTTTACCATCCACGTCAACCGTCGTGACCAGCTTGTATAGTTTTGGATTTTCTGGAGACCAAAGTTCGGGTTTATGAAAGACGCGGGCTCCACCTGTAAATTCGGTTTCTTGATCTGCGGTCTTCGGGATATTTGTGGACGTTAGCGCAAACTCAAAAATCGCCTCGTTTGCATCGTTTCCAGTTGGTTCAAGTATAACCGCCAAAGATCTTGCTTTGGTTATTGGTTCGCCGTTCGGAGCGATGATTTCAGTTTTTACCACGGGAAGAGAATTCGTAAGGTTGTTTTTGAAATTATTTAATGTCGCTACTACGAGTATGTTCGCATTACCTTCGGGTTTGTTGTCTTCAAATATCGTGCGAACCAAAATCCCATCTGGCGCGATGGCGACGGGCCCGGTTTTGACCAGCCAGACGTGCCGGTAAATCCCCGCGCCTTCGTAAAACCAGCCTTCAAACTGCGAAGCATCCACCTTCACCGCGACGATGTTTTTGTCGCCATAGTTCGCCACGTCGGTGATGTCATAACGAAAGCTGTCATAACCGCTGTTGTGATGTCCGACGAACCAGCCGTTCACAAACACGTCGCAGTCGCGGAACACGCCGTCAAATTCCAGCCAGAGCCGCTTCCCGGTGTCGGTCTCGGGCAGGTCAAAGGTGCGGCGATACCACGCCGCGCTGGTCTGTGGAAAACCCGGGCCGACCGGCTTGAATCCGTGCGAGCCGTCGGCCGTGCTGTCGAAGGGCAGTTCCACGGCCCAATCATGCGGCAGATTCACCGTGCGCCAGCTCGCGTCACTGAACGACATGCTGGCCGGGCCGCTGCCGGTGCCGGCCTTGGACAGGTTTTGGGCAAAGCCCCATTCATTGCCCAAATGAAATTTCCAGCCGAAGTCCAACAACAGCCGTTCGCGCGGTGACGAGACATCGTCGGCGAACAAATTCGTGGTGGAAAGGGCGAGTGAGGCAACACAGACAAGTTGGCAGGCGAGGGTGGTGACTTTCACGAGCATGCAAACTAAGCAAGGAATCGGCAATGGCAACGCCAAACTCTGTCGTGAAAATTAATGAGGCGCTGAATCCCGGAGCGCGGATTGTCAGAATCCGCAACGGATGATCCTTCCAAGGCGCTGCGCGTGGGACAATTCGCGCTCCCGCGGCCGGGCCGATGGCGGACCGTTACGGCGGGGTAACGCTGCTTTCCGATTCCGCCAGCCAGACTTCCATCTCGCCTTTGCCGCGGTTGGCCCAGGCAAAATACGGGATGGCCTTGAAATCCTGTTCTGTTTTCATCAGTTGGCCGTTTGCGTCTTTCGTCACGCCGAACGCCTTGCCGGCGATGGTTTCCACGCCGTTCAGCAGGCCCGGTTCAAACCGGGCCGTGAGCGGCTGGCCGTCGGGCAGAACCAGGTTGCGTACCTTGCCGCCCGGATTGTCCGGCCACTCGGCACAGAAAACAATCGGCCCGCGCTGCAACGCCACGCGGCCGCGATCGGCGTTGACTTTATCATTCGCCATGACGCGGCGCACCGGCATTGGCAGGTTCAACCCAATCACGTCGCCGGGTTTCCACAAACGATCGATCCGGACGTAACCCTGGTCGAGTTTGATGCCAACCGGTTTGCCGTTGACACTGAGCGTGACCGGTTCCGTGTTGGTGTCGGCAAACCGGTAGAGGTCGCTCGGCACCGGTTCATTCCGCGCCCAGCCGGGAATCCGGACGGCGATGGCGAACCGGGATGTTTTATCCGGCGCGACGGTGATTTTAATTTCACCATCCCACGGATAACGCGTTGCCTGCGTCAGCTTGATGAGGCGGTTGTCCAATTTGATGTCGGCGTTGCCGCCGGCGTAGAGGTTGACGTAAATCGTTTCGCCTTGCTGGGCATAAACGTAGCCGGGCACCGACGGCAGAAAGCGCGTGATGTTGCCGGGACAGCAGGCACAGCCGAACCACGGGCTGCGCGCCGACGTGCCGTCGGATTCGAGCACGTTGGGATAAAAGAAGGTCGTGCCGTCGAGCGAGACGCCCGAGAGCAGGCCGTTGTAGAGCGTGCGCTCAAACACGTCCACGTATCGGGCGTCGCCGTGCAGTTCGAAGAGGCGGGCGTTCCAGTAATCGTTGGCGACGGCGGCGCAGGTTTCACAATAAGCCGTGCGGTTGGGCAGGGAATAATCGGGACCAAACCCTTCGATGCGCGGCACCGAGCCGATGCCGCCGGTGAGGTAAAGTTTTTTGCCCGCCACGTTCTCCCAGATGGCGTCGATCGCGTGAACGTAATCCCGGTCGCCCGTGAGCGCCGCCACGTCGGCCATGCCGCTGTACAGGTAACCGGCGCGCACCGCGTGGCCGACGGCTTCGGTCTGGTCCACCGGCGGGATGCGCGACTGATGGTAATCGTCGCCGCCCGGATGGCTGCCGCGCACGTCGATGAAGTACCGGGCGAGGTCAAGGTAACGCCGGTCGCCGGTGACGCGGTAAAGTTTGGCGAGGCCCATCTCGACGATTTCGTGGCCGGGCCAGAGATGGAGCTGGTTCGTGCCGGGGCCGAAAACCTGGCAGAGCAGGTTGGCTTCCTTGAGCGCGACGTTCAGCAGGTTCGTTTCGCCGGTGGCCTGGTAATGCGCGGCGGCGGCCTCGAACAAATGGCCGGCGTCGTAGAGTTCGTGGCTCTGCTGCGGGTCGTTCAGCCAGCGCGTCGGGCCGTCCCAATGGTTGGGATGCTGTGGGTCAATGGTGCGGATGGTGTAAAGGTAGCCGTCCGGTTCCTGCGCGGCGGCGAACAGGGCGATGAGCGAGTCGAGGTAGGCCGACGTTTTAGGGTCAGGCTGGACGGCCAGCGCGTAAGACGCGCCTTCCAGCACCTTGTAAGGATCCGTGTCGTCAAACGGATAGCCCGGCAGCTTGCGGTTCGCGATGTTCTCACCGCGCAACACGGCCGCGGCGCGCTCGAAATTGTCCATCCGGCCGGATTCCTCGCATTTTCCGAAGGCATAAGGAATCGTGACGGCGCGGTTGGTTTCAATCCGGGGCGCCCAGAAGGCGTCGTCCAGATGGACAGCGGTGAACGGTACGGGGCGAAAAGGATAATCGTGCGATGTGAGGCCGGCGGCGGACAGCATCAAACCGGCGGCCAAAAAAAATAGAACCGGAAAGAAACGAAAACAAGTGCGTGCCGGTCTCATGCTGGAAAACTAATTTGGTCCCGTGACCAAAGGCAATCCCAAACCGGCGTCCATCACAGATGAAGTTTCAAAAGTCCCACCTCCAGTGCCAGCGCTTCCTGCACGTTCGTGTGCAGGAGACGTTGTGTCTGTTCCAACGTTTGCAGATTAGCCAACGCCTGGTGCGGCGTGATTTTTTTGGCGACGGCTTCCGCGCCGGCCATTTGCGGAAAATTCAACAATTCCCTGCCCACGGCCAGGGTGGTCAGCCAGACATCGCGCAACCACCATTGCACGAGCCGGAGCAGGTCCGCGCGCTGGCGCCGGTATTCGGCTTCGATGGCGGCGGCCAGTTCGTCCTCCCACCGCTCGCGCAAGTCCTTTTCCACATCGTCATAACGTTGCAGCGGCGAGCGCGCCGTGAGCGCTTCCTCCACCCCGGCGCGTATTTCACCCAGTTTTTGGAGCAGCACGTCGAGCAAACGATAACGGCCCAGCAGGCTCTTTTGCTCGCCCGCCGCCAAAGCGCCAAACCGGGCGAGCCATTCGGACTGCGCGGCGTCGGGTTCGTAGCGGCTTTCGGTGGAGAAATTCAAACGCAGGCAGCGTGACAAAATCGTTTCCAGGATCCGCTGGGGTTCGGTGGAAAGCAGAATGAGCACGGATTTGGCAGGCGGTTCTTCAAGCGTTTTCAAGAAGGCGTTGGCGGCTTGTGGATTCAATCGGTCCGCCGCCGCGATGATGGCGGCCTTCCAATCGGCCTCCGCCGGTTTGAGTTGGATTTCACGCATCAAGTCGCGCATTTGCTCCACGGTGACAACGCGCGACCTGGATTCCGGCCGCGCCCAATGAATGTCGGCGTGCGTTTCGTGGTCAATCTTCCGGCAACTCAGACATTCATCGCAACAATCGGTCGCCACGCCGCCGGTTTTAACCGGCTTCTGGCAATTCAACGTTTTGGCGAGTGTCCGGGCGATGGATTCCAATTCCTCCAGGCGGTGACCGGTGAAAAGGTAGGCGTGACCGAGCCGCCCGCGCGCCAGCGAGCGTTGGAGCGATTGCACGCCTTGCGATGATTTGGGAAAATTTTTGAACGCCATGTCGCCGGTTTAATGGGTTTGATTATTGATATCCGGCCAGCCCCTTTGGCAAATCGCTGCGATTGATGATGCCGGGATTGTTCAGCATTTCGGTGACATTCGAGTTCTGCGCCAGACTCCATTTTGCATTCCAACTCATGAAAAATACCGTCCGCGGGAAATTCGTCTGCACGCCCCGAAGGAACCGAAGGTAATCATAATCACCCGGTGGATTGGCCGGTCCGTGCGGGCCGAATTCCGTAAAACCGAACGGCTTGGGCAGCCGCGCGACTTCGGTGTAACCGAAAATATGGTTGGTATCCACGAAATCCGTGTAGGCGTCGAGACCGACCAGGTCCACATAACGGTTGCCGGGATAATACACCGCTGTATTGGTGCCATGGTTCGGCGCATAGACCCAGAGCAAATTGTCCAAGCCCTTGGTTTTGGTGAAATAATCGAACATCTGGCGCCAGAGTCTTTTGAAAGTTTCCGGGTCCTTGCCGTCCCACCAGAACCAATCACCGTTCATTTCATGGAACGGCCGCCACAAAACCACCACGCCATTGGTCTGGAGTTCCTGCAAGCCGGCGGCGATCTGGTCCAGCTCGCGCAGCCAGCGGACGTGTGTTCCAGAGTCGGGATCCAGCAGGGTGTTGAGGTCAACGTCTTTGTCGCGCAGCCCGCCGAACGCATTGTTGGTTGCCCCGGCGGGATTGTAAAGATGCGTGCTGACGGTGACCAAACCGCCCGCCTTCCAATATTCAATGGCCGCCTGGTCCGGCGCTTCCGTGGAAACGCCGCCCCGGCCGGCGTAGTCCACGCCCAACAGTGCCGGCCAATGCCCGCTCTGGTCGTGGATTTCGTTCAGCAGGTTCAGGTTCGCCCGGTTCCCAAAATTGGAAAACTGACCGGACACCAAACGTTTATCCGGTCGCGTTTCGAGGTTTTGGAAGTATTTAAGCACGGCTTTGGCTCTGGCGTTCGCGCTGGGATTGGCCGGTGCCTGCGGTGTGCGACACCCCGAAACCAGCACCGCTGCGAGCAAAAGACAACTGATGTTTTTCATAGCTGGCGTCATCGGTTTCTTTCCAGGCTCATGCCATCGTCAACCGAGGACGGCAATGTTGCCGAGGGAACGAAAGGTGGCCAGACAAAAATTATCCGGCGGTAAATTTCATTCGGACAAATGTTCCTTCCATTCGGCGTAGCGGGCGAGCGCTTGCTGGGGTGCCTCATTGAACCAGGCGTATCCGTTGCGGCGTTCATTGGAGATTTCAGTCAAATTGTCATGGATGGTTTTGTCACGGTCGCCGAAAATCGGCCGGTCGGTGCCGATTTGGTAATAGCGCGCCCAAATCGGACCCTGGCCCGGCGCGGACACCAGATGGCGTCCTTCACCCGGGACCAACTTGAAGGCCATATCCCGGATTTGGGCTTTCTCAAACCATGCGGCGGCGGCATTTACCGATTGGATGATTTCCGGGCCGGGATGAGGCTGCGCCATCAAAAACATCATGATGTGTGTGCTTTCACTGCTGACTTCCGAGGGCATCTCATAATTACGCGCGGAAACCGGCTGGAGGGTCAGCGCGTCATGTTGCTGGCACCACACCGTGCGGCGGCCATCCTCGATAATCTGGCTCGCCAGAATGCACGCGAGCCCACGCTGGAGGCTGGCAGCGGACAGCCGGCGTGTTTTCCCGGGCACAAAAGCACATTCGTTTGTCCCGGTGGCAACCTCGCGCAACAGATTGAGAATGTTGATCATCGCGTCGTCGTTGTAGGTAATCGCGTCGTGATAGCCGCCTTGCAGGGGCCAGACCTGCGGCCAGCCGCCGTTGGGATATTGTGCGGCAAAAATGTAGTCCAGACCGCGCAGAAACGATCCGCGAAAGGGTTTGACCTGCCCGGTTCCGCCGGCGGCAATGACCTTCGCCAGGAAATGCAGCTCGGTGACCGTGGCATCGTTGTCAAAGGTCCCGACATAGTCCCAATGGCCGGCCGGGGTCGCGTCGAAGTCGTTTTTGCCCGGGTAACGCGAATTGTTGTCAGGCGCAAAACTTTCGCCCGGCGCCCGCGGCTGCGCTGCCAGATTCAAGTTCTTGCTCCAGCCACCCGCCGGGGTTTGAAAAGAGACGACCATGCCGGCAATGCGCATTGCCTCATGGCTGCCATACCAGGCCGCCGGCTGGTTCAGGGGGATGCTTCGGGCGGAAAAACCTGCGCGGGGAACCACCGGAGTTTTGATGCCATGGTCGCGCATTTCCGTCTGGAGAAAGTCCTGGTCCGCCTGCCGCTGCCGTTCCGAGCGTTTCAAATATTTCTTCCAAACCGCCTGTTGCGCCGCCGGCAACGTTGCGATGCGCTCACGGGTCAACGACGGTGCGGGTGTGTTGGTGCCGATGATGGCGGCGGAAAGCAGCGGCGCGAAACTCGAGGCGAATGCCAACACGATTCCGCGAAGACAACGCCCGCGGAAGAAACAGAAGCCGGTAGCCTGGTTCATAAGAGCTTGATGGGAAATATCATTTCTGCGTCGACTTTCTCAGGGCGTGACCGGCACGGCGTTGATTTGAATCCGGTTGGTGCGGTCAATCACCGCCGTTCCCACCACGCGGGTGTTGGACAACTGCAGCTGCTGCTGGTTGGTGGAGACCAGCTGATTGTTTTGTACCACTCCGCCCGCGCCG
>JANWKE010000024.1 GCA_025451535.1 Verrucomicrobiia bacterium | reverse complement strand
TGGACGATGATTTACCGGTTGCACTGCGGCAACCGCCGGAGTAGAAACTGCGTTGTGATAGTTCATACAGGCAGAGAGTTTATCAGGGCGTTCACGCGCCCGCTCTCTGCCCTCATGTTTTCTAACACCGTGCTGGAGCCAACGCCGACTGCCCCTTGAGTTTATGGATGGTTTGAGTTATACAACGGCCATCGAGCCAGCGAACCCACTCGCCCGTCGGCGTGGTTCAGCTTTGGGACGTTAGGCATCATACACACCTTTATGAAATTCATGCTTGCATTATTCGCATTGAGCCTGTTGCTGACGGCTTGCACGACGACCCCGAGCGATGCTTCTATTCGCCGCCATATGGTTGGGGTGTGGTCAATGGATTCGGATCCAACTAAAGTAATCGAGAACAGGGCTGACGGGAGTTATGTTATGAAGCGATCCGGTATCGAGACCGTTAAAGGGACATGGCGGGTCAAGAACGGATACGTGATTGGAACAGTAACGAATGCTTCTCGTCTGGACGACAATTTCCAAGCGGAGAGCAATAAAGTTGTAAGTATTCTGGGAGATAAGCTGGTCGTTCTGAGTATTGACGGGCACACACAATTGACATGTCACAGACACTGAGTATCAAATCGCTGCAGGCAACTCCGATACACAACATCGCGAGCAGGCCGCCGATCAACCCCGCGTGCCTGAGTTGAACGTTAGGCGGCATCCGTTACCATGTTGGCCAACGCTCTAATTTTACTTGGTGTTATTATCAATCTCATTGGTTGCGTCAGGTTTTGGGTTGCCGCAAAGAGAGTAAGCACCGGATGGTTTATTGGATGCCTATTTATTATCGTATGGCCATTCTTTCTATTCGCCCATTTCTCGAAAGCATGGAGACCTCTTTTCATCTGGCTTTTTGGTCTTATTGTGGCACTAATTGGGATGGCGATTAGAGACCATCAGCTCGGACTGTGAATGCAAGCCCCGCTGTATGCGGTCGAAGGCCGTAGGCCTGGGAAAGGCATGAGTCCACTGAACCATCTATGAACGCGCTTACTCTAAAACAAACACCAATATGAATAAAGAACGAAACTCCAACGGAATGAGCCGCCGCCAATTCTTGCAGACCAGCGCGGGATTTGCCGCCTCGGCAATGTTCCTGGGCCTCGGCAGTGCGCAGTCATTTGCCGCGCCAGATACCAGCACCCGAAAAAATTTGATCCCGCTCGTGACACTCAATAACGGCCTGCAAATGCCACGCCTTGGATTGGGCACTATGACGCTCAACGGCAACGTCGGAATCAGGTGCGTGGCCGATGCCATTTCCCTGGGCTATCGTCTTATTGACACCGCCATGATCTACGGCACTGAGGCGTCAGTCGGCGCCGGGATCAAACAGAGTGGAATCAAACGTGAAGAACTCTTTATCACCTCAAAACTGTGGAAGGCCGATATGGGGTATGAACAGGCAAAGAAAGGATTTCAAACTTCCATCGACAAGTTGGGCACGGATTATTTGGACCTCTACCTGATTCATCGGCCGGCTGGCGATGTGAAAGGCTCCTGGAAGGCCATGGAGGAACTCTATCATCAGGGCAGAATCAAGGCCATCGGCGCGAGCAATTTCGAACCCGCGCAACTTGAGGACTTGATTTTGAACAGCGACGTGAAACCCGCAATCAATCAAATCGAAACCCATGCGTTTTTCCAGGAAGGCAAGTCACTGGAATACTTAAAGCAACATGGCGTGCAAATGGAAGCCTGGGCGCCTTTTGCGGAAGGCCGTCATGGGCTTTTCACCAATGCCACGCTTGCCACCATCGGAAAGAAGTACAATAAGACGATTGCGCAGGTGAGCCTGAGATGGCATTACCAAAGAGGAATTATTGCCATCCCCAGATCCTCCCAGAAAGCACATATCGCGGAAAACGTGAATATCTTTGATTTTAGCCTTGAAGATTCCGACATGGCCTCTATTTCCACGTTGGATTTAAATACCACTCAATTTCCTGAGTGGAGTTAAAGTTCATCGTGGCCGTGACAAAGACGCTGCGCCGGAGCCACCCCTGCCCTGACCAGAAGAACCATCAATGATGGCAGCCGCAGCCGCCGTCACCGCAGGAATGCTCATCTTCCATGTCCTCGGTGGTGGGAACGCGGCCCAGTTCGAGCGTTTTGGAGACGTATTTTTGGATGGAATGCTGGATTTCGTGCAGCTCCTCGCGCGCATCCAGAAAGCCGCGCGCGACGGGATTGCTCAACATTGCGTCGCGATGTTTTTCGAAATCGGCGATTTCACCGCTGTCCAATTGCCCGCCTTTCGACTGTTTCTCCTGGAGGGCCTGGCCCTTGGTCACCACGGCTTCGTATTGGCTGCGCGCGTTCGCGTCGGACAAAAAGGTATTAATCTGCTGGCGGATGGAACTCTCTCCGAGGTGATTCACAATGCTCTGGCAAAGCGCCTTGATTTTCTCCGTAATCGCGTTTTCTTCAATTTGAGTCGTCATTGGCAGACACTCTAACACAACCGGTTCAAAAAGTCAGGCCAAATCCGAAGGGAAAAAGCGGTTCACCGGTCATGTCATTCGCCGCCGCCTGATCCATGCTCCGCGGCCATTCGCGCGGCAGTTTGCCGGTCGGTTTGTAGTCGCCGAACAATACGTCGGCCACACCCTGCCCTTCAGTCCCCGGCAACCAGGCGGCAATAAAGGCGTCACTGTTGTCCAGCGCCGGACCGAGAATCAAAGGACGTCCGGAAAGGAGAATGGTCGTAACCGGTGCGCCGGAGGATTTGGCCTGTTCCACCAGCGCGGCGTCTCCCGGGTCGAGACCAAGACTCGCGGCGTCGCCGTGCCACTCGGCGTAAGGCAATTCCCCCACCACGGCGATCACGGCGTCGGCATTGGTAATGCCGTTGGCACCGGGCGAGTAGGTCACCTGCGTTTCCGGCGATACCGCATGGCGAATCGCGGCCAGGATGGTGGTGCCGCCGGTGGTGACCTCGCCGGGACGGCTCTGCCAGTCAACGGTCCAGCCGCCACATTGAATCCCCAAATCATCAGCGGCCTCCCCGACCACGACGAGATGTTTTATCTTCTTCGACAACGGCAAGGTGTGACGTTCGTTCTTAAGCAACACGAGCGATTCCCGCACGCACTGGCGGGCGACCTGCCGATGTGCCGGGGAACCAATGGCCGCCGCCAACGCCGGGTCGCCGGTGTAGGGATGCTCGAACAGGCCCATTTCAAATTTGACCCGTAAAATTCGCGAGACCGCGTCGTTGATCCGCGTTGGCTTGACGTTCCCCTCCGCCACCAGGTCCTTAAGGTCTTGAATGAACACGACATAGCTGTTCGGCTGGCCGGGTCCGCGGGGAATCATGGCCATGTCCAGGCCGGCATTGATGGCGCTCTCGACCGCCACCTTGTAATCCGGCGAAAGCTGGTCAATCCCCGCATCATCGGAAACGAGAAAGCCCTTGAAGCCGAGCTCCTGCTTGAGCACGCCGGTGAGCAGATGTTTGTTGCCGTGCATTTTGTCGCCGTTCCAACTGCTGTAGGAAACCATGATGGACTCGACTCCGGCCCGGATGGCGGCGCGATAAGGCGGCAGAAACAGTTTGCGCAACGTGGCTTCGTCGCACACGGTGTCGCCCTCGTCCAGGCCGTTCAGGGTGCCGCCGTCGCCGACAAAATGTTTGGCACAGGCGAGGATGGAATCGGGCCGGTCCGAAAGTTGTGTGCCCTGAAATCCTTTGACCGCGGCCGCGGCCATGGCCGACACCAGTTCCGGCGCTTGCCCGAAGCTTTCGTAGGTGCGCCCCCAGCGCTCGTCCTGCGCCACTGCGAGGCAAGGGGCAAACGACCAGCGGATGCCCGTGCCGGCCATCTCCAAAGCCGTGATGTGCTCGGCCTTTTCCAACAGTGCGGCATCGCGCGTCGCGCCCTGGCCGATATTGTGCGGGAAGATGACCGTGCCCACGACATCATTGTGGCCGTGAACGGCGTCAATGCCGTACAGCAGCGGGATTTTCAGGCGCGTCTTCAAGGCCCACGACTGATACTCGTTCACCATCTTCAGCCAGGCGGCCGGGTTGTTTTCCAGCGGTTTGGAATTGCCACCGCTGAGCATGGCGCCCAGGGCGTACTTTTGAACGTCGGCAGGGTCCGCTACGGCCCCCGAATCGGCCTGCGCCATCTGGCCGATCTTTTCGTCAAGCGTCATGCGCGAAAGCAGGTCCCGGACGCGCGTGTCCTCCGGCATATGCGGATTGAGATAGGGCGGAACTTCCGCAGCCCGGGCATGGTCAACGCTGACGGTAAAGGCCATTATCGTGGGAAAAATAAGGAGATACAGGGGCCGGAACAGGAATTTCCTTGTCATTGCCAGGCTTGGTTGTGTCGCAGCTTAATCAAATTTTGTTTGTGCCGGTTGGCCGCTGTACTTCATCAAACGGCCAAATCAGTGGGAATGAAAATCCCGCCAGTGGAATTTAAATACCTTTGGGATGGAACGGCTGTCAATAGATTTCAACCTTCGGTAGGGGTACAGTCAGGTGGGGCGAGGCTTTTCATGAACTGGTTCGTGGGCAGTTCCAAAAGGAACAGGAAACTACTGACGAGCCGGCCTTGACGCGTCAAAGTTTGCAGCCGGTATTGAAAACCAACGACGGGAGTGAGCCGAACCATCATTCGCAAATCCAGGGGCGCCGGAATGGAAGTCCTCTCCCGGGGGAGAGGATCAAGGTGAGGGCGGTCGTACCACCAAATAAAACCCTCACTGCCAAACCCCTGGTACTGTCCTGAATCGCTCGGAGTTCCGCCTTCAGGCGGCCTGGAACCGCGAAAATACGGAACTCCAAACCTCAAACCAGGTCACTGCCAAACCTGTTTGGCATTTGACTTTCCCGCTCCAATTCCCTAAGTCGATCGAGATTTCCGATGAAATCAGGAATGAATTCCAGCCTGGTCGGCTATTACCCGCCTGGCAGGAATTATTTCCTGCTAAAAAAAACAGGTTAGACACGCCCAAAAACCATCCATGAAACGACGAAAATTTTTGAAACTTTCCGTAGTGGCGACCGCATTCTCGCTGGCAGCCGGCGGCACCGAGACCATGTCGGCCAGCCCGGAGCGCGCCGGAAAGGGTTTCCGGGTTGGCAGGCAAAAGGACCGCTATGAGGAAGAACTCCTGGTCATGGGCGGGCGCTTTGATTTAAAGGTCTCGAGCCGGGACACGGGCGGTGACCTTTGCATTTATGACACGGTTCGGGACTCCAAGGGCGGCCCGGCGCTTCATCGACACTTCTTCCAGGACGAATGGTTTTATGTAATCCGCGGCAAGTTCATTGCGCAAGTGGGAGAAGACAACCTCACACTGAATCCGGGAGACTCGGCGTTTGCGCCCCGGAAAATCCCTCATGCGTTCGCCATGGTAAGTGAAGGTGAAGGGCAGATGCTCGTTCTCTTTCAACCCGCCGGCAGCATGGAGGATTTTTTTAAGCAGATGACCAAGTTCGGAAAGGGAATCCCGCGCAATCAGGAATCCGCCTTGAAGCAGCTCTGGGCGGACCACGGCATGGAAATAATGGGTCCACCACTCAAGTTCCAGTCCGAAGAATCCGGATAGCCAAAATCCCGCATGCAACAGGTAAGTGGCATTGGAGGCCTGTTTTTCCGGGCGAAGAATCCGACAGCGACCGCAGAGTGGTACAGGCAACATCTCGGCATCGATCCCGTCCCGGCCGATTACAGCCAGAAGCCTTGGTCGCAAGAGGCAGGACCGACCGTCTTCGCCCCGTTTCCGCAGGACAGCGAACATTTTGGCGATCCCACGAAGCAGTGGATGATTAACTTTCGCGTGAGGGACCTCGACGCGATGGTGGAGCAGCTCCGGGCCGCCGGGATTGACGTCGTGGTCGATCCGGACAAATATCCGAACGGACGATTTGCCCGCTTGCATGATCCGGAAGGAAATCCGATCGAGCTATGGGAACCGAAATGAAAGTGTCTCTCAAATCGTTGCAGGCATTTGAGTCCCGCGGGGCCGGGACGAAAAGAGTTTGGCTCTATCGTGTTGAGCCGAAAATCCCGCGCGCCTGAGCTGGACGTTAGGCGTTTCCACACATATGCAACCCCCGCCATTGCCTGAAACGCAGAAAGTCAGTTACCAGGTTTCTCGCGACATGCTTATCCCAATTCTGTTTCGGCGCTTGATTCTTAAGCCAGATCGCCTTGTCGTGATGGGGATCTTGGTCGTACTTGGCGCGGCGTGCACTGTGCTCCGCCGGGGTGAAGTGGAACCGCTTCTTTTAACCTTGTTCATCGTCTGCGCAATACTGGTGGCTGGTTATCTCGGCGTCGTTCGAGCGGTTGACTCGAATAAACACCTTACTGACCCAAAGACGTTAGAGTTTGGGTCTTCACGGCTTGTTGTCGCTTGTCCAGATTGGAAGAATGAGATGACGTGGGCAAGATTTCATGGGTTTTCAGAGGACGACACTTACTTTTACTTGCACCTGACCCGCGGCGGAGCGGTGTCCATTCTACCAAAGGCCGCGTTTTCCACCGAGCAGCAGCAGTTATTCCGCAATTATGCTACAACCAGAAACGCCTGACCCATTACTGGAGCCGTGGAATCAGAAGAAGAAAGACAGAAGACAACCAAGCTCGCCCAGCGCCATAGGCGCGGCATCTTTGTAAAACCATAACCAAAACTAAAATTCGGGCCCATCGGGGCGGGATATTCGGAAGATGTTGCTCCTGACGGAGCTTGAAATTTCTCAAATGCTCGTTTTCTACAAATATGTCAGCCCTGACGGGCTTTGGGCTTCGTGAAAATTCGTGTAATCTGTGTCAAACCTCTGCGTCTTCGCGTCCTGGCGGTTTGAATTCGCAGAAATCCAGGGTTGAACCTCAATACAAACACCTGGCCAGGTAACCGGCCAGGGCCGTGTACCGCTGGCTGGCGCGAAAACCGGCGATCTTTTTCCGATCCACTTTGAGCGCTTTGGCCCAAAGCCGCTGCAGATTGGCCGCACTGGTGCGCAGGATGTCGGCAATGTCCTGCTCCGCGTCGGTCCGTGGGGCTTTAACATCAAACGCGAGGATGCCTTCCCACTTTGCGTCCTGCAGCACCACGCACAGGGCCAGGTCCTTCAGCGGTTCCATGTAACCGAAGGGCATGTCCTGGTCGTACCGGCTGGTGTCTTGTGAATTTAGATGGATATGGAAAAGTTTCCCGGCTTCGAGGCAAAGCTCCACGTCCCAGACATAATCCAGGCCGGCCATCCGGCTGTGGGCTGTTTCGGGATTCACGCCAAACAACGGCTGGACGGCGGGATCCAATCGGCTGATCAGATAAAGCACCTCGCCGACGTTGCTCAGATACATGTTGGCGCGCGGCTCGTTCGGTTTCGGTTCAAGGGCAAACACCGGGGATTTTTTCCCGTATTTTTTCCGGGCGTACTCGCCCACGGCATTAAAACCGTCCACCATCCGGCGAAAGGCGTCCTGACCGTTCTTGGCGAGAACAAAATCAAAGCCTTCGCGGCCATTCCAAAACACCATGACTTCGGCGCCCAGCTCCACCGTGGCGTCAACCGCCTGCAACGCATTGCGCAAGGCGAGCTGGCGAACGGCGCTGTCGTTGCTGGTCATGGCGCCGTCCTTGAAAACCGGGTTGGCAAAGAAAGACGGCGTGTACATGCCCATCTTGAGGCCGTATTGCTGCAAGCGCTTCCGGGCCGTCGGGATTTCGCCCAAAGAAATCTCCACATCATGCGCCTCAACATATGTGATGCCCGCGTCCGCCAGCAGCGGGATGCGGTCCAGGACGGGGATCTCCCGCCGGGTGGGGCCGCCGAATGGGTCGCGACCCGCTCCCAGATTCCATACGCCGGCGCCGATGCCCTGCTTTCCTTTTTTGGGTGAAATGATGATTTTACTCATGAGGTCGCTGCCAGGGTTCCAATGGTTCAATTTCTAACGGTTGACTGAAAACTTGTAGATGATGGTGTTGTGATAGGTCTGTCCGGGCTGCAAAGCCACCGGTGGGAAACCCGGTTTATTGGGCGAATCCGGAAAATGCTGCGGCTCCAGGCAAAACGCGCCGTAACGCGGATGCGCCTGACCGCCCTTGCCGATGATGGAGCCGTCGAAGTGATTGGACGTGTACAACTGTACGCCCGGTTCCGTGCTCCACACTTCCATGACCCGGCCGGACTTTGGTTCTAAAACCCGCCCGTGCAGGGCGAGTTGGCCCGGCGGTTTATCTATGACAAAATTTTGATCATAACCCTTCGCGAACTTGAGTTGCGGGTCGTTGTCCTGAATGCGTGCGTCGATGGCTGTGGATTTGCGGAAATCAAAAGGCGTCCCCTCCACCGGTTTAAGTTCGCCGGTGGGAATCAGTCCCGCATCTGCCGGTGTAAAGCGGCTCGCGTTGAGGCAAACCTCATGCGCCAGCACATCGCCCTGGCCGGCCAGGTTAAAATAGGAATGGCCGGTGAGATTGCAGACCGTCGGTGCGTCGGTCGTCGCGGTGAGATTAATCCGCAACTCATTTTCATTCGTGAGGCTGTAAGTGACCTTCACCTTAAGATTGCCCGGGAAACCTTCTTCACCGTCCTTGCTCAAATAGGCGAGTTCGAGCGCAGGACCTTCCGTCCACTTCACGACCTTTGCATCCCAAACAACCTTGTCGAAGCCTTTGATGCCACCGTGGAGGGAATTCGAGCCGTTATTCGGGGCGAGTTTATAAGTCCGGCCGTTCAATGTGAATTTCGACCCACCGATGCGGTTGGCGTAACGCCCGATCAGCGCGCCGAAATAGGACGCGCCTTTCAAGTAATCATCCAGGTGATCGTAACCCACCACCACGTCGGCAAATTTGCCGTCACGGTCGGGCGCCGTGAGCGACACGATGATGCCGCCATAATTCGTGATGCGCGTTTCCATACCGTTGCGATTGCGCAACGTGTAAATTTCAACAGCCCTGCCGTCGGTGGTTTGGCCAAAGGCAGTGCTGGTAATCGAACGCGTCGAACCATCTGAATAATACATTGCAATGGAAGCGTACCGATTCGACCAGTTGTAGTCCAGATTTAGTTCACGGGCTGGACAAAACAATGATATAGGTTGACAGGGTCCCCGGAAGCCGTTAAAAACCCCGCCAATCCTTATGCAACCAATTCATCTCGCCTGGGTTGATTACACCATCCTGCTCGCCTACGTCGCCTTCGTGCTGGGCATCGGTTTTGCCCTCACTCGCTACATGAAGAGCTCGTCGGACTTCCTGATTACGGGTCGTTCGATCCCGACCTGGGTAACCGGCCTGGCCTTCATTTCCGCCAACCTCGGCGCACTGGAACTGGTGGGCATGGCCGCCAGCGGCGCCAAATATGGCATCGCCACCGCGCACTTTTACTGGGTCGGCGCCATCCCCGCGATGATCTTTCTCGCCGTGTTCATGATGCCGTTTTATTACGGGTCCAAGGCGCGTTCGGTGCCGGAATACCTGCAAATGCGGTTTAATAAACCGGTGATGGGATTGAATGCCATTGCTTTTGCCGTCATGACATTGTTTGCCTCGGGAATTTCAATGAACGCCCTGGCCAAGCTGCTCAACCAGCTTCTGGGCTGGAATTATCACTTCGCTCTGTTCATTTGCTCCGGCGTGGTGCTGGTCTATGTGTTGAAGGGAGGCTTGACCTCGGCCATTTACACCGAAGTACTCCAATTTTTCATGATCGTTTTGGGCTTTGCCCCGGTGGTTTATCTGGGCTTGAAGGACGTGGGCGGCTGGAGCGCCATGACCCACCAGCTCCATGCCGTCGCGCAAAATCCGATGGCGCTGGATTTGAACACCAAATCGTTCGCGCCGGATGCCTGGACCAGTGCGTGGAAGCCGCTCCTGGGCGGACCCGCCAACAACCCGATGGGCGTGGACATTTTTGCCATCGTGTTCGGCCTCGGTTTCGTGCTCTCGTTTGGTTACTGGTGCACCAACTTCCTCGTTGTCCAGCGCGCCATGGCCGCCAAAAACATGACCGCCGCGCGCAACACGCCGATTGTCGCGGCCATTCCCAAGATGCTCTTTCCCGCGCTGGTCATTGTGCCCGGCATGATCGCCGTGGCGCTGACGGCCATGCCGGATAAAAATTATCGCATTCCGCCCCCGATCATTGCGCCCGCAGCCTACACGCAAGCCGTGACCGCCGTGCAAAACGCCAATCCCGCCGATCCTGTCGCCGCGGTCAAGGCCGTCGGCGACGCACTCGGTAAGAAGGTGAACGCCGATAAAATCACGGCGCTCGTCGCCGCCAATGCCGCCAACAAGCTCTCCGATGACCAACTTAAAGAAGGTATTTATAAGAGCGTCGCCGAATACGACTACGACAGCGTCATCTTCTCGCTCGTGAAGAAATACTGTCCACCGGGCCTGCTCGGCCTCGCGCTCACCGCCTTGCTCGCCTCGTTCATGTCCGGCATGGCGGGCAACGTCACCGCCTTCAACACCGTCTGGACTTACAACCTCTACCAGGCCTTTTTTGTGCCGAATAAAAGCGACGCGCACTATTTCTGGATGGGTAAATTCATCACGGTCGTCGGCATCGGCGCCAGCATCGCCTGCGCCTATTTTGCCAGACAATACAACAACGCCATGGACATCATTCAACTGGTGTTTGGGTTTGTGAACGCGCCGGTGTTTGCCACTTTCCTGCTGGGCATGTTTTGGGCGCGCACCACGAGTATTGGCGCCTTCTTGGGACTGTTCGGCGGCATTGCCAGTTCAACCCTCTTCCACGCGTTCAGCCTGGCCCACGGCAACCTGCCGGGCGTCAAAGGCGGTTATCTCGGCAGCCACTTTGGGTGGAACCTTGAATTCCCCAGCGAAATGGCGCAAAACTTCTGGCTCGCCTCATTTGCCTTCGGCGTTTGTTTCGTGTTGACGCTGGTGATTTCGCTCGCGACCCGGCGCACGAAGACGGACGAGCAGTTGAAAGGCCTGGTGTATTCGTTGACGCCCAAGACCGTGGATCACAACCAGCCGATCTGGCAGCGGCCTGCCGTCGCCGGCGTCGCGCTGCTCATCGGCTGCGTCGTCTTGAATATCATTTTTTGGTGAGATGGCGCGCAAATCATCAATCGTAAATCATCACTCAGAAATAAAGCTATGGGACTCGATATTCGCTGGCCAATCGGACTGATGTTCACTTTCATCGGCGCGCTGCTTTCCTTTTATGGCGTGGTCCACCACGATGCCTCAATCTCAAGCGCGGGCGGCAGTGAGATCAACATCAACCTCATTTGGGGAGTGGTGTTGCTCGTTTTTGGCGTGCTGATGCTCCTGGGCGCCGTGCGCGGAAAGAAAACCCCGCCCTCGGCCTGAAACCATTTGATTTCCTTTTCGCCGGCAGGTTAGACTGTCCGGCGATTTTTATTTATTCATGACACTTCCGGAACTCACCGACTACGTTTCCCGACATTTTGCCAGAACCTATGGCCGCCCGCCGCGCTGGATTGCCGCCGCGCCCGGCCGCGTCAATGTCATCGGCGAACACACCGATTACAACGACGGCTTCGTCCTGCCGATGGCCATCGAACGCTACGCCGTCATGGCTACTGATTCTGCCCCGTCCTCGTCTTCGATTTCCATCCGTGACACGTCTGAAGGCGTCGAGCCGGCAACGATTGATTTGTCCCTGCCGGTTAAACCCGGCAAACCGAAGTGGTCGAACTACCCGCGGGGCGTCATTGCCGGTTGTCTGGCCCGCGGCATCAATCCCGGCGGGCTGGATGTGCTGCTGCATTCCACTGTGCCCCTGGGCGGCGGGCTTTCCAGCAGCGCCGCGCTCGAAGTCTGCACGGCGACCTTGCTTGAGGCCGTCACCGGCAAAAAGATGGATCCTGTTGAAAAAGCACTGCTCTGCCAGCAGGCCGAGCACGAATTTGCCGGCGTACCCTGCGGCATTATGGACCAGTTCATCTCCGTCATGGGCCGGGAAAATCACCTGCTCCTGCTCGACTGCCGTTCGCGCCAGACGGATTTGGTGCCGATGAACGATCCGTCTGTCGCGTTGCTCATCATCAATACCAACGTCAAACACGAATTGGGCAGCGGCGAATACGCCAAACGCCGCGCCCAATGCGAAACGGCCGCAAAAATCCTTCGCGTGCCGTCGTTGCGCGACGCGGACCCTGACGCGTTGGAAAGTGCAAAAAACAAAATGGACAACGTAGTGTATCGGCGTGCCCGACACGTCATCGGTGAAATCGAACGCACGGTGCACGCCGCCGAGGGCATCCGCGCCTCCAACTGGCCGACCGTCGGCCAGCTCATGTACGCCAGCCACGCTTCGTTGCGTGACGATTATGAAGTCAGTTGCGCGGAGCTCGACGCGGTCGTGGAAATTGCCGAAGGCATTGGCCTTAAAGGTGGCGTCTATGGGTGCCGCATGACCGGCGGTGGTTTTGGGGGTTGTGCCGTTGCGTTGGTGCAGGCTGGCACAGTTGAAGCGGTATCCAAAAAGATTGCGGTGGATTACAAAACCAAAACCGGAATCGAAGCGATGATTTTCAGTTCACGGCCAGCCGCCGGCGCTACCATCTTGAAGGGTTGAAATCAGCCGATTTTGAAATCGTAGGAGTTGAGGTAACGGGTCTCACCCCGTCAGCTCCACATTCCGCATTCCGAAATTATCAGAGCCGCCTCACGTCGGCTGCTGCAAAACTTCAATCCCCCAGACAGGTCCCCACGTGCCGGGCGGTTTCAATCCAGGGATGATTTGGCGGCACCACTTTTCGTTTGCCGGCGACTTTTTCCAGCGGCACCGGTTCGGTACCGTCACCGCGCGCCGCCACCATCACACCGAAGACATTTTCGTGAATCAAATCGCCGCACGCGCTGCCCAGGCGCGTGGCCAGCAGCCGGTCCGCCGGCGACGGCGTGCCGCCGCGTTGCACGTAACCGAGGATGGTCACGCGCGATTCAAGATGGGTGAGTTCCTCCAGCTGCTTGGCCAGTCGCAGCGTGTTGCCCTGGTGCCGGGCGTCCAGCGCGGCGATTTCGCGCTTGGCGTCCCGCTTCTGCTCCTGTGACTTCGCGCGCTCGATCTTCCCCTCCGCGAGAGCGAAAGCGCGCGCGTCTTCGTGGCTCATCGCGCCTTCCGCGACCGCAACGATGCTGAAATTTGTCCCATGCCGGCTGCGGCGGCGAATGGCGTCGGCGATCTTCGCCACGTCATAAGGAATTTCCGGAATCAGAATCACATCCGCGCCACCGGCGATGCCCGCGCCCAGCGTGAGCCAGCCCGCGCGGTGGCCCATGATTTCAGCGACGATGATGCGATGATGGCTGTGTGCCGTGCTGTGCAGACGGTCAATGGTCTCCGTGGCAATGTCCAGCGCAGTGGCAAAACCGACCGTCGCGTCGGTCATCGCCACGTCGTTGTCAATCGTCTTGGGCAGCGTGACCACGTTCAACCCGGCCTGTTGCAGGCGCAGCGCATTTTTCTGTGTGCCACCGCCGCCCAGGCAGACGAGGCAATCGAGTCCCCATTTCTTGTAATTTTCCTTGATGACCGCGGTCATGTCGCGCGTGCGCCCGTCAATCAACATGCGGTGCGGTTTATCGCGGCTGGTGCCCAGAATGGTGCCGCCCACAGTGAGAATGCCGGAGAGGGTGGATTTATCGAGTTTCAACCGCCGGTCTTCCACCAGCCCGCGGAAACCGTCGCGGAAGCCGATGATCTCCAGCCCGTAAAAACCGAGTATGGTTTTGCCGACGCCGCGGATGACGGCGTTCAAACCAGGGCTGTCGCCGCCCGATGTCAGGATGCCGATGCGTTTCGTTCGTGCCATCGCCGCAGGGAAACTAGCAATGTGCCGCCCGCTGTCGAGCGCAACTTCTAATTTTTTTCAAAATCGGCAAGTGAAACCGGTGGCAGATATTCGCCCAACCGTTCCCGTTTCCACCAGGCGCCCGAGGCACGGCGCTCGGCGAAGCCGGTAAACCGGTAATCGTAAAACCCGGCACGGAGGTAATGGGGCGGATGATCCGGAAACGGATTTTTTGCGAGCAACGCCGAAACCTCCGGCGAGCCTTGCAACAGGCGAAGGCAGAAATTTACAAACCACGGGTTCTGCCGGTAATCGCCCAGCGCCGCGAACCACATCTGCCAGTCCAGCCGCGGCTGATGCGGCGCGACAAACGCCGGAGGCCGGTGCACGTCGCCGGGTTTGTATTTGAATTCATAGGCCCGCCAGTTGATTCCGTCGTCGCTGCCTTCAACGATGATTTCGCGCCGCTCGGTGGTCATCCCGGCGAACAGGCCGTAGCCGTTGAACGTGCGAAACGGTTCGAGCCAGGCATCCGCAACGGCCACCGGATAGAACCAGGCCGGTCGCGCGCCAAACAGGAGCGAGACTTGAAACAAATAAATGGCTCCCACCGCGGCGGCGAGCGGAATGGTGACGAAGCGAGGCCAACGGCAACCGCAAGTTGGAGCGCCGGCCTCCGGCCCGGCAGAAGGTCTCGTGCCAGCAGCACAGGCCCGGTCGGAGACGGGCGCGCCCCGCGCATCGGATTTAGAATTCAAAAAGCGGCCTGGCACAAATGCGGCCAACGCAAAATCGTCGAGGAGCAACAGGCAGAGCGCCAGCGTGAGCCAATTGAAAAAGGTGTAGTTGCCGGTCAGCAAAATCAGAATTTGCAGAAACGCAATGGCTGTTCCGCCGCAAAATCGCAATCTGCGCGGCGCAAAAATCAAAAACGGCGCACCGAGTTCAATGGCAAACATGCCGGCGCACGAACATTTCTGAAGCCAGAGCGGCAATTGATTCGCATACCAGCCAATCCACGTCGGGAGCGGTTGCGTCTGGTAATGGAACGTCAGGGCCGTGAGATTGCGCCAGGTTGCATCCCCGCTGAAAAGTTTCACGCAACCGGATGAGAACATCAATTTGAACAACAACAACCGCAGCAGCCAGAGCGCGATTCGGGACGGCGGTGCTTCTGAAACCGGAGCGCGGACAGCCTTTTCCGCGTTGACCTTTGTTTCGTAACTCTCGGACGAAACCGTCCGCGCTCCTGACAACAAACTTCGTAAATAGTGTGGCAGCCATTGCCAGGGCGCAAAGAAGATGGCGAGAAAACCGGCCTCCAGCAGCAGGTTGTCCCATTGGAAACCCAGGAAATCGCGCCCGGCCGTCACCAGCGAGAGATACAGCAGCCACAACAGGGCGAGGCACGGTACGGGTGCAATGCCGACCACCAAAAGGACGGCCAGCACCGTGCCCGCCGCACATTGGAAATGGAGAAATCCGTCAGATGAATTGACCCAAGACAACGTCGGCAGCAGGTGAAATCGTTCCAAACCGATTCCCTGCAGGTCGCATTGCTGCCTGGCCGCCGCCATAAACTGGTCGGTGGGTAAAATGCCGGCGTGGCCAATTAATCCGCTGATCTGCGTCCACAACGAAACGAACGCGACGAGGTAAACCGCGCCCAGGGCACGCAAAAAAATCCAGCGCGTAAGCAGATGCCCCGGCAGTTCGACGTGCCGCCCCCAAAACCAGCGCGTCAGCCGGGAGAAAAGTGTCCGGTTTCCGGCAACCAATCGGTAAGCCCATTCCGTAATATCGGCAAAGGGCGGCGAGTCTTCGTAAGTGCGCAATGGCCATTGATAATTCGGACGGTGAGCCAGCGCACGAAACACCGCTTCCGCGCCGGAATAAACCGTGCCATCGGATTCAATGAGTTGGACGGCCGTGTCGAACTGTTCGCGGGGAATTTCGGGGAATTGCGCCTTGATGCCCGGGCCCTGCGCCGGCAGATAATCTACACTCTCACCCGTCATCTGCTGCCAACGACGAACCCAGAGCGTGCAGAAATTGCAGTCCCCGTCATAAATCATCAACGGCTTCGGCGGTGGTGTGGCAACTTGAATGTCGCTCTTCATTGGCCTTCAATTCATGGCACCAGCACGGCGGCACCTTGCAATTTGCCGGCCCGCAGACGCGCGAGCGCCTCGTTGGCCTCCGTCAAAGGAAACGTTTGAATGGTCGTCCGCACCGGTACCCTGGGTGCCAACGCGAAAAATTCCTCGCCGTCGCGGCGCGTGAGGTTGGCCACGGAGCAAAGCGTTCGCTCCTGCCAGAGCCAATCATACGGAAACGCCGGAATATCGGTCATGTGAATCCCGCCACAAACCACCGTACCGCCTTTGGCCACGACCTTTAACGCAAGTGGAACCAGATCGCCAACCGGCGCAAAAATGATTGCGGCGTCCAGTTTATCCGGCGGCATTGTTTCTGAGTCGCCCGCCCAGACCGCACCCAGCGATCTGGCGAACGCCTGCGCCTCCGCATTGCCACGACGGGTAAAGGCGAAAACCTCGCGTCCTTGAAATTTGGCCACTTGCGCGACAATGTGTGCGGCTGCACCAAAGCCGTAAATGCCAAGCCGCCTGGCGTTCCCGGTCTTGACCAGTGAACGATAACCAATGAAGCCCGCGCAAAGCAGTGGCGCGGCCTCGGCATCGGAATAGGAATCCGGGATCGGAAAACAAAATCGTTCGTCGGCCACAGCAAATTCAGCGTAACCGCCATCCAGCGTGTAGCCGGTGAACCGCGCACCGTCACAAAGATTTTCGCGGCCATTGAGGCAGAATTCGCATTCCCCGCACGTCCAGCCCAGCCACGGAATGCCGACGCGTTCACCGGTTTTGAAACGCTGAGTTCCCCTGCCCTTTGCAACAATGGTACCGACGATTTCATGCCCGGGTATCAAGGGTAGTTTTGGATTCGGCAGTTCACCGTCCGCCACGTGCAAGTCCGTGCGGCAGACGGCGCACGCGGAGACCTTTACCAAAACCTGCGCCGCTTCGACTTTCGGCACAGGCAGGTCAGCCAGCCGCAGCGGTTGCCGCGGGGTTTCGAGCAGCATTGCGCGCATCTTCAGTTGATAGTCGGCGGTTGATGGTTCATGGTACGGGCGGCATGCACCATTGCTTTTTGGACTATCAACCATCAACGTTCAACCATCAACTACGGTGAAAATCGCCATTGGCTCCGACCACGCCGGATTCCGGTACAAGGAAAAAATCAAGGAACTGCTGCAAAGCCTCGGCCACGACGTCACGGATTTCGGCACGCATTCGGAGGAACTGGTGGATTATCCGCTGTTCATCCGGCCGGTGGCGGAAGCCGTCGCCCGCGGCGAATTTGAGCGCGGCGCGGTGTTGGGCGGCTCCGGCAACGGCGAAGCCATCACCGCCAACCGCGTCAAGGGCGTCCGTTGCGCCCTGTGCTGGAACGTAGAGTCCGCGCGGTTGGGCCGGCAACACAACAACGCCAATGTCATTTCCATCGGCGAAAGGATGGTCAGCCTCGCTACGGCCTTCGAAATTGTCCGGGTGTGGCTGGACACGTCGTTCGCAGGCGGCAGACACCAGCACCGGATTGACTTGATTGATTCGCCGTAACTGCACCTGGAGGGAAGCGCTTCGTCGCTTCCCTGACTTTTAATGGGGCACTGACGAAGCAGTGCCCTCCAGACGTAATTGACGCTCCGGGACAAAAAACCTACGTTGGTGCGGCTTATGAGCGAATTGCAGAATTCCCTGCTCGAATTAATCCGGCGCACCTCGGCGGAAATTCCCGATGACGTCAACCAATCCATTATCGCGTCGCTGGAACAGGAAAAAAAGGGCACCATTGCCGAAAGCGCGTTGAAGATCATTAACCAGAACATCCAGCTCGCCAAACGCAAATCGCAGCCCATTTGCCAGGACACGGGCAGCATCCTGTTCTATGTAGATTGTCCGGTCGGCTTCGACCAGATCCTGTTCGAGGAAACGGCCAAAGAAGCCGTGAAACTGGCGACGAAGAAGGGTTATCTCCGCCAGAACTCGGTGGATTCGCTTACCGGCAAGAACGACGGCACAAACGTCGGTCCCGGCGCGCCCGCGTTTCACTTTCAGCAACATCGTTCGCCGGAAGTCAGCGTGCGGCTCGTGCTCAAGGGCGGCGGTTGTGAAAACGTCGGCGCGCAATACTCGTTGCCGAACGAGAAACTCCAGGCCAATCGCGACCTTGACGGCTGCCGCAAGGTGATTCTCGATGCGGTGTTGCAGGCACAGGGCAAAGGCTGTGGGCCGGGCATTCTGGGCGTGTGCATCGGTGGCGACCGCGCGACCGGCTACGAAATGAGCAAGACACAGTTCCTGCGGCTGATTCCCGATCGCAATCCGAACCCGGAACTCGACAAGCTGGAACAGGACATTTTGAAAACGGCGAACGAATTGGGTATCGGCCCGATGGGATTTGGCGGCAAGACGACACTTCTCGGCGTGAAGATTTGTGCTGCGAACCGGCTGCCTGCGTCCTATTTCGTCAGCATCAGCTATATGTGCTGGGCCTACCGCCGCCAGGGCGTGACGCTGGATGCGGACGGCAAAATTGGAAAATGGCTGTACTGAGGAGATGGTACGATGATTAAACTAACCTTTCCGTTCAACGAAGACAAAATCCGGGCGCTGAAAGTCGGCGACGAGGTGCTGATCTCCGGCGTGGTGTTCACGGGGCGCGACGCAGTCCACAAATACCTGCATGATGGCGGACAGTTGCCGCCGGAAGTGAAACTACGCGACGGCATCTTATATCACTGCGGCCCGGTGGTAATGAAGCAGGACGATGGTTCCTGGAAGGCGACTGCCGCCGGTCCGACGACTTCCATCCGCGAAGAGCCGTATCAGGCGCAAATCATCAAGGACTTCGGCATCCGCGGCGTCATCGGCAAGGGCGGCATGGGTGATAAGACGCTGGCGGCCTGCAAGGAATTCGGTTGCGTGTACCTGCACGCCATCGGCGGCGCGGCGCAAGTGCTGGCCGACTGCATCAAAAAGGTGCGCAACGTGTATTTCTACGAGAAATTCGGCGCACCGGAAGCCATCTGGGAATTTGAAGTGCAGGATTTCCCTGCCGTCGTCACCATTGACGCACACGGAAATTCGCTGCACAAGGAAGTCTTTGCCATGAGCCAGGCGGAACTGGCGAAGAGGCTCTGACCATTTTCGATTTACGATTTACGATTTACGAGGCGCCTTGAAATCGGTGACCACCTCGTAAATCGGAGACTCCAAAAACGACGTAGCGGCTTTCGGTAGAAAGCCGCATTCGTCAATTCCAAAGGGTCCGCGGCGCTCTGCCGAGACGCCGCTACGGATTTGGCGTTACTTTTTCTCCGTCTCCGCCATTTCCCGGTCGCGTTCTTCCATGGCGGCCTTGCGAGAAAGACGCACGCGGCCTTTTTCGTCCACCCCAAGACATTTGACCAGGATTTCATCGCCCATCTTGACGATGTCCTCGGTCTTTTTGACGCGGAAATTGGCCAGTTCGCTGATGTGAACCAGCCCGTCCTTGCCGGGCAGGAACTCGACGAACGCGCCAAATTCCTTGATGGTGACAACTTTGCCGCGATAAATCTTCCCGACCTCGGCCTCGGCAGTCATGCCCAAAATCGCGTCGCGGGCAATCTTCATGCCCTCGGGTGTCACCGAGAAGATGTTCACCGTGCCATCGTCTTCGATGTCGATTTCGCAACCGGATTCCTCGACGAGTTTCTTGATGTTCTTGCCACCGGGCCCGATGATGGCGCCGATTTTTTCCGGGTTGACTTTGATCGTCTCGATGCGCGGCGCGTACTTGCTGATTTCCTTGCGCGGCTCGGCCAGCGTTTTGGCCATTTCACCGAGAATGAACAACCGGGCGACGCGCGCGTTTTCGACGGCCTCGGCCATCATCGCGTGCGGGAGGCCGCGCAACTTGAGGTCGAGCTGGAATCCGGTAATGCCCTTTTCCGTGCCGGCGATTTTGCAATCCATGTCGCAATACGCATCTTCCCAGCCGATGATATCGGTGAGGAGTTTGTATTGCGCAATTTTATTGTCGGCACCGTAGGCGGTGCAAATGCCGACACTGATGCCGGCGACCGGCCGGACCATCGGAACGCCCGCGTCCATCAGCGCCAGGGTGCCGCCACAAACGCTGGCCATGGAGGTCGAGCCGTTCGATTCCATGATCTCGCTCGTGACCCGGACGGTGTAGGGGTAATTTTCGAGCGGCAACATCGGTTCGATGGAACGTTCCGCCAGTGCGCCGTGGCCGATTTCGCGCCGGCCGGGACCGGCAATACGGCCGGTTTCGCCCACGGAAAAATTCGGGAAGTTGTAGTGCAGAATGAATTTCTTTTCGTTGTCGCCGCCGGTGTAGGAGTCAAATTCCTGCACGTCGTCGCCGGTACCAAGGGTGACGAGCGTGACGGCCTGGGTTTCGCCGCGGGAGAAAATCGCCGACCCGTGCGCGCGCGGCAGGATGCCGACCTCGCTGGAAATCGGGCGCACCACGTCAAAGGCGCGGCCGTCGAGGCGTTTGCCGCTGTTCAAAATCAGACTCCGAACGGCTTCCTTTTGAATGTAATAAAAGGCGTCTTTGACGACGAAATCAGTCACTTTTTCAGCGCCGAACTTTTCGACGAGTTTCGCGCCGACCTCGTCTTGAATCGCCTTGCAGGCATCCTCGCGCGCCAGTTTGCCGGGCGTCAGCAGCGCGGGCACAAAACGGTCGCCGGCGAGTTTTTTTGCCTCCGCCAGGATCTCATCCGGAACAATCGCCAGCGCGATTTCACGTTTCTGCTTGCCGGCTTTGGCGACCAATTCCTTTTGGGCGGCGATCAGCGGCCGACAGCATTCCTGGCCGAATTGGAGCGCGGCGTTGAAATCAGCCTCGCTGATTTCCTTCGCCGAACCTTCGTACATCACGATGTCGTTTTCATTGCCGACGTAGACAAGGTCGAGATCACTTTCCTTCATTTCGGAATGCGTCGGGTTGGCAACGAACTGGCCTTTAACGCGGCCGACACGCACCGCGCCGAGCGGCCCGGCCCACGGAATGTCGCTGACCATGAGCGCCGTGGAGGCGCCGACGATGCTCAAAATGTCCGGGTCGTTTTCGCCATCCGCGCTCAGCACGATGCTCTGGACCTGGACTTCGTTGTACATGCCCTTGGGGAAAAGCGGCCGAATCGGGCGGTCGGTCAGGCGCGAGGTGAGAATTTCCTTTTCGGTTGGACGGCCTTCGCGTTTGAAGTAGCCGCCGGGGAATTTTCCCGCCGCGGCCGCCTTTTCGCGGTAATCCACGGTCAGGGGGAAAAATTCCTGGCCTTCCTTGGCCTTGGTCGCAGCGACTGCGGCCACGACGACGATGGTTTCGCCGAGCTGCACGGTGACAGCACCGTCGGCCTGTTTGGCCAGTTTTCCGGTTTCAATAATGACTTGTTTGTCGCCCACCTGGGCGGTGATTTTCTCTGACATGTTCCAGCTTTCCCGTCACCGCCGGAGGAACTTCAGTGAACCCCGCTCTTCCACGGAAGGGCGGGACTGAATGAAATTTCCCTGGGGGTAACGAATTTTTCATACGCGATATGTTTGGTTTGGTTGGGGAATCAGGCCGTTCGCGTGTCCGGCTCAAATCCGAAAGCGACGGGCGGCTGGAGGCAAAAGCCCAAGCCGCGTCGCCGCAAATCAGTGGCGCAGTTTCAATTTCTTCGTGACGGTTTGATAGCGCTTCCTGTCCGTGCTCTGCAAATAATCCAAGAGTC
>JANWKE010000023.1 GCA_025451535.1 Verrucomicrobiia bacterium | reverse complement strand
CGCGGCATTTACGCGAATGACCCTGCCCGCGGTTATGTCAGCGCTTATGACGACAACGCTCCAAGTTGGGCGAATCTCGCCGAGCGTTGGTGGAGTTATTTCGCGGAGCGGCCGTGGCTGAGCGGCGGATTCGTCTGGACGGGCTTTGATTATCGCGGCGAGCCGACGCCCTATTCCTGGCCGTGCATCAATTCGCATTTCGGCATTCTCGACACGTGCGGATTCCCGAAGGACAATTTTTATTATTATCAATCGTGGTGGACGACCAATGTCGTGTTGCACCTGTTGCCACATTGGAATTGGCCGGGCAAGGAAGGGCAGGAGATCGATGTCCGCGCCTTGAGCAATTGCGAGGAGGTGGAATTGTTCGTGAACGGCCAAAGCCAGGGGAAACAGGCCATGAAACGGAATTCCGAATTAAAATGGCGGCCAAAATATGCGCCCGGAGTTTTGAGCGCGCAAGGATTCAACGGCGGCAAAGTGGTTGCCGAAGTGAAAATTGAAACCACTGCCGAACCCGCGGCCATTCAACTCATGCCGAATCGCGCGACACTGGCAGCGGATGGAAAAGACGCCTCCATCATCACGGTCGCGGTAACCGATTCGCAAGGGCGAGTCGTGCCCGTCGCCGGGAATAAAATCCATTTTGAATTGAGCGGTCCCGGAAAAATTCTGGGTGTCGGCAATGGCGACCCGAGTTGCCACGAACCCGACCAATTCATTGCGACCTCACCGTTTCACACCAAGCCGGTTGCCGATTGGCATTGGAAACGCGTGCCGGACGTCAATGGCAACCTGCCCGAAATCGGCGAAGCTTTTGACGATGCGAATTGGGCCGGGGCAAACATCAATTCCGACAGCGGTCCTTTGGAAGGCGAAGCCAAGGCTGTGTTTCGCGCGAAAATCAATCTCACCGACGAAGATCTCAAAGCGCGTTCCATCCAGGTGAACTTCGGCATGATTGACGAGGACGGTTTCATTTATGTCAACGGCCAGAAAGCGGGCGAATCGCACAACTGGCAGGACCCCGCGAGTGTGGACGTGAAACGATTTTTGCGCCCCGGCACCAACACCATTGCCGTCGCCGTGGCGAACTGGAACGGCGCCGGCGGCCTGAACAAAGGCGCCGCCCTGCAATTCGAGGAAGCCGCGGCGCCGTTGGATTGGCAACGCAGCGTCTTCAACGGCCTCGCGCAAATCATCATTCAGTCCGCCCATGAGCCCGGTGAAATTAAATTGACGGCGAGTGGGGAGGGTTTGAAAACCTCCGTTGTGAAATTGATGACGACGGCGGCGAGTCCACCTTGATTGAGAATTTGGATATTGAAGCTGGCGCGCATTTCATCCGGAGATTTTGGCGCCGGTGGAATTGCAAACGTCACGGATTGCTCATCAATTGATTGTAGATCAGTTGATACGGATCCGGCTTCAATCCAAGGTCGCCGCGAAAAGGGCGGTCCAGCACGAAGATCATGAAGATGACCAATCCGATGAAAGTGGCCAGGAGAAGCCCCTGGATTCCCTGCAAGCGCGCGTCTTCCACTTTGAAAAAGAAGGAGGCGCTCAGGCCAATGAACGCACCGGCAACGATCACGGCCCACATCACCGCCGGCAAACCGGTGTTGATTGCGTCGAGTCGCAGGCGGCGGGCCTGGATCACGAGGTTGTAGGCACGGAGGGTTTCGCCGTGCAGAAGTTTTTGGCCTTCGGTCCCCGGTTCGAAGGCGATCAAGACGGCTTGGAAACGGTTCATGTGTTCGAGGCCGGCGGTCGGCACTTTCCCGTGCGTAATCAACGGCCAGGCGCCATGGATAATCTGGTCGGTGTAGTCACGCAGTTCGGTTTGCAATCGCGTGCGGATCGGTTCGGGATAACCGCTCACGTCGCGATACAGCGCGGCGAGATTGGTGGCCTCAGCGGAAACGACCTTCGAAACATCGGAGTAGGTTTGCGAAACACTGACGGCCATGAGCGCCACGGCGAGACCGTAAAACACCATTATCGATTGTAACATGGCGCCGGTGTATTCCGAGTCATCCACGTGAATGCGCATGCGCGGCAGCACGAAGCGGCGCACCAGCGCCTGGCCAAGCATTGCGAACAGGCACAGCAATCCGATGATTGCCGGCCCGACGACTAGCAGCGGCAAATCGAAGAGCGAATCAAACATGGGAAGGGTTGACACTCGCGGGCGGCTTTTCCTGGAGGAATTGAGCGGCTTCTCCCATGGCGACGGCCCAGGTCGGCGAGGTCACTTTGGCTCCCTTGATCTCGTTGTAGATGCGGGTGAATTCCCCGGCGTCGAGCCAGATGCCGCCGCAGGTTGGGCATTGGTCGATCTCGACCTGTTTCAGGTCCGAGAACCATTTGCGATCGAGCACCTGTTCGGGACAACGCGGGCAGACGCGCGGTTCGGTGAGCTTCACGTTCTTGACCGGCACGCTCCAGATCGTGTGAAGGGTGGTGGCGGCGCGGGCGTTGACGCGCTCGAGTTCGGTGGCATCAAACCAGATGCCGCCGCAGCCGCCGTAGCAGACATCGAGAGTCATTCCGCCGGCGTCTTTCTCGAGCAACGGATTTTTGCAGGCTGGACATTTCATAGATTGAAATATTGTTTTTTTTCATGGAGGGTTGTTTTGAGAAAAGGCGTGCTGCGTTTGGCTTGCTGTTCAACGCTTCGGCTGCTGCTTCCTCGTGGCGCACCCTCGGATATATCGATATTAAACTTTGGCGTTGCGAGCGCGCTATTGGAAGAATTTCGCGAAATGAATAGGAAGTTTTCAGAGCGGAAAGTTCGGGAGAATTTCGGGGAATCCAAAGCGTTTTTGCTTCGGACTTGCCAAAGGACCACGGCTTGCGATAGTTTTTGGCACGTTCCTTTACCACCCCGAAACGGTGCGCGGTATCAAATCCGGTATCAAATGGCAGCGGACACGCGGTCCCCGGCGCAAGTTCTTTTTGCCTGTTTTACGCCGCTCAACGTTAAGATCGAAAAAACCGGGCGGCCATTTCCCGGGATTCACTGGCTGCTCACTGCTGGGTCAAACTGCACCTGCAAGAAGAAAACGCGACCTCTTCCGAGCGCGGATAAAGATGCTCCTTCATGACGTGTCGTTGCGCATACTCCTTTCCCAATTCCTGCAACAAAGGAATGAGTTCGAGATTGTCCAATTGAGCCTGCCCGCCCGGGAGTTGCTTGATTCTCGGATGCGTGGCGTCGAGCGGTTGGTCGTAACGGGCGTAGGTGAATTTCTGTTCCTGCGCGCTCAGGAGGGTCGGCATCTCAAGCGCGCCTGCTTCTGAGTCCCAAACGGCTCCGTGCACGCAATCGCCCAGCACGCGGCATAAAAAATCCTGTTCAGCCGCCACCGAGCCGATTAATGCCGGAGCAATATAGCGAATGTGATCGAGTAAATTGAGCTCGGAAGCGGCTTTGCCCGGAAGCCGCGCGCGCGCCAGTCCCGTCCCGACTGAAACAAGATGGATCAATTTCCGCCCAGCCGGCCATTCAATCCGATAGCGCGGCAGCGTGGACATCATGACTGCAATCAATGCCGGGTTGTTATAGGGAGTGAGGCCGCCATCCATAAACAGGCGTGTGTTGCCAGCCAGCGTTATTTCTTCCGGCGGAAAATAAGTGGGGGCGGCGGTGCTGGCCCGCAACAACTGCCAGAGCGGTATGTCGAGATTGCACTCGGCATGGGCGCGATCGTTGTAAATGGCTTTTGGGTTGTTGCAAACCGGCCATGGCGAGCCAGTGGACCCGTTGCGCATGACAATCAGCAGCAGTTTTTTTAGACGCTTTGTTCCGAGCAACGCGGGAGTGACGCCGTCCTCCTCCGTAAACCGCTCGCGGAAGAACTGTTCGATGGCTTCCGGTTTGTATTTGGATTTCCACTGTTGCGCCCAACTTCCCTTCGCAAACATTTCCGGGCTGTGGCCAAGATACAGTTTTTCAATTTCTTTGACCGGCAATCCCCACGATAGAAACGCCGCAATAATGGCGCCGGTGCTGGTGCCGGCGATCAAATCAAAAATATCGCCCAGGACGAGATCCGGCTTGTTCTGCTCCTCGCGGAAATGCTTTTCAATGCGCTCAAGAATCTGCAGGGAGAACACTCCGCGAATGCCGCCGCCGTCCAGGGCGAGGATGCGCTTCAATGGCGGCCTGTTATTCATGCGGGCGTGAGTGGCCGGTCGAGAAAGACCACTCGCCAGTCCAAAACTTCATCCACCATGATTTGGGCCAGGCGGAGAGCGTCGTTGGCTGCTTCCCGTGAACGAACCACCGCGCCGGGTTCGAGCAGTGGTTTCAAATCGTTGTTCATTTGTTCGAGCCGCTCCGCCATCGCACGCGAACGTTTGGATATGCGCGCAAACTCGCCCTGGTTGTCAATGGCCGCAAGCGCCGCCCCGATTGCCGGCAGGAATCCCGCAAAAAACGTCCAGCCCTGCCAGTGAGCGCCCCCCGATGGGAGGGTGAAATGAGCAAGGAAATGGAATGCGATCAGTAAGAACGTGAGGCCAAACAACGAAAGGCACGAGGCGTGCAGCCGATGATGGATGCGCTGGTTCCGTTCAGCCGTGGCCCGATGAAACGCGATTTGCCCGCTCGCCACCTGCGTTACATACTCCAGGCAATCTTTCACGTATCCACTCGTGATCCGCGCATTGGGAATCCCAACCTCGCGATCAATGGCCCGGAGATGCCAGTACATCCAGGAATCCGAGGGGTTTCCATAGTTGCCGAGGTGCTGGGCCAGCCGGGGAAACGGACGGCCACCGCCCAAAGGAATTAAAAAACGCAATTGCCGCACGAGTTCCGCCGCCAGCCGATAGGCCATCCAACGATCGTGCCAGCGTCTCCAATTTCCCCAGAGAACGAGGCCCAAAATCATCCCCACGGCCAGAAGTTCTCCTCCGGGGAATAATATTTCGCCATCGGGGAGATGTTTTAGGCTCTCGCCGAACCAGGCGGGAAGCAGCGCGAGCATGACCGCCAGGGCGCTTAGCAGATAGCAAAGCACGAACGAACTCCGGTATTGATCCGCATAATAATCGGCAAGTTTATCCGACCACGCGTAATGGCGGACGAGACGTGTGTTCACCCAACCGGCCACGCCGGGCGCGTCCTTGGGCCAATCCGCCGCCACGGATTCTTCGAAATCGCCCACGCACAAGTTCTGAATTCGGAGACCGCAGGAACCGACGAGGTCGCGAAACAATTTCCAGAAAAATCCCCAGTTCCACGCGCGCTTG
>JANWKE010000022.1 GCA_025451535.1 Verrucomicrobiia bacterium | reverse complement strand
GAACGGCGTTTGCTTTGCAGCTCCAACAAGGAGCCTTGGGGTACGAACGGGTTGGGACTATTCATTGATTTGGCGCTGA
The DNA here is from genome assembly GCA_025451535.1 of Verrucomicrobiia bacterium. Lineage (GTDB taxonomy): Bacteria > Verrucomicrobiota > Verrucomicrobiia > Limisphaerales > UBA11358 > UBA11358. The sequence goes on along the minus strand of JANWKE010000022.1, from coordinate 56,695 downwards.
TTGCGTCCTTTCGTGATGAGGATGGGTTGTTGAGTTTCCCGCCACGAAGCCTTCCTCTCAAAAACTTCCCGGCGTTTTAAATCGTTTCTGTTCATCTTGTTACGCTTGAAGCCACTGTGCTGCAGGTTGCTCAAAACCAGCTGTTTTTCAAGCCCTTGGCTGAAGAAAAGCACATTTTGGGCCACCACGCGCTTCACCTTTTCCACCAATGGTTTTAGCAACAGCGGGGCGTCGACGCAAGGGACAAAGCGCTTCAGGCTGATTTCATTTTCAGTCAGGGTAAACATAATTATCATCTCAGTTTCAGCGTGGCCAGCGCGACGACGGCAAAGAGCACGCACAAAATGTAGAAGCGCATCACCACCTGGGATTCGTACCAGCCCTTCTTCTCGAAATGGTGATGCAACGGCGCCATCAAAAAAATCCGCCGGCCCACGCCGTAGCGTTTTCGTGTGAAACGAAACCAGCCGGTTTGCAGGATGACCGAAACGGCCTCCAGCACGAACACGCCGCCCGCAATGACCAGCACAAACGGCTGATGAATCAACACTGCGATGATGCCGAACGCGCCGCCGAGGGGAAGCGAGCCGGTGTCGCCCATGAACACCTGCGCCGGATGACAGTTGAACCATAAAAATCCCAGCCCCGCGCCAATCAGGGCCGCGCAAAAGACGGTCAACTCGCCTGCGCCAATCACATAGGGAATTTGCAGATAACGGGCGGCGTTGATGTTGCCGGCGAGGTAGGTAAAAAACAAAAACACAAACGCCACGATGAGCGTGCAACCGATCGCCAACCCATCGAGACCATCCGTCAAATTCACCGCATTGGAACTTCCGACAATGGCCAGCACCACGATCAGCAGGCCGATCCATCCCGCGTTTACCGCCAACGGATATTTGTAAAACGGCACCATGATTTCCGTCACCAGCTTGCCTGTCGAGGGCGTCAACCACAAATAGACCCCGATGAACGTGGCCAGCAAAATTTGGACCCACAGTTTCAAACGCGGCGGAGTGCCACCGCCGCTTTGCTGAATGATTTTTGCGTAATCGTCGTAAAACCCCAAACCCGACAACACCAGCACCGAGAGCAGGGTTAATTCGATCTGCGCGTTCCATTGCGCCCAAAGCATCGTCGAAAACACCAGCACGGCGACGATCAAAATGCCGCCCATGGTCGGCGTGCCTTTTTTGCTGAGCACGCGCGCGCCCAAACCGCCAGCCTCCTCGGCCTTGTCCGCGTAATCCTGACCGAACTTTAACTGCTTGAGCCAGTGGATGATCCTCGGCCCGAGCCACCAGCTTAAAATCAGCGCGGTGATCGCCGCCCCGGCACTGCGGACCGTGATGTAGCGAAAGAGCCGCAACGCCGAGAGGTGATCCCCCCAATGCATTCCCGCCGACCAATCGAGCAACTTCTGGCTCAAATAATAAAGCATTGCCTTGATTCACAACTGTTCCGACTTCAATGTTTCCGCGATGCGTTCCAGGCGCAACGCGCGTGACGCCTTCAACAACACCACATCGCCTGCCTTCAAAAAAGTTTTCACCGCATTGCTTGCCGCCTCGACATCATTAAATTCAATCACCCGGCTCAGGCCGGCGGCGCGCGCCGCCGCCGCCATGACCGGTGCCATCCGGCCGATTGCAAACAACTGGCCGATGCCCAATTCTGCCGCGCGCCGGCCAACTTCCGCGTGCGCCGCTTCACTCTGCGCACCAAGTTCGGCCATGTCGCCGAGCACCGCCACGCGCCGGCCCTGCAACGGCAGGGCGCAAAGCGTTTCAAGCGCTGCCACCATCGAATCTGCGTTGGCGTTGTACGCGTCATCGAGTACGCGCACGCCGCCGGCTTCCCAAAATTGCATCCGCATTTTCGCCGGTTGGCATTCGGCCAGGCCGTCCCGCACTGCGGGACGGCCCAGGCCTAGTTCCTCACTGACCGCGACCGCGAAAAGCGCATTTACCACCTGATGGCGGCCCAATAAATTTACCCGGTACTCTCCGCTGAATCCGGCCTTCGGCGCTTCCACGCGAAACGTCGCGCCGTTTTTGTCCAGCCGGATTCCCTTCGCCCGCCAATCATTCTTTTCCCCGAGGCCGACCCGCACAACCATTGCTCGGGTACGCCGGACAATCTCTCCGGTCCATTCATTGTCACCGTCGACAAAGAGCCTGCCATCGGCCGGCAACAGTTCGGCCAGCCAGCCTTCTTCCTGTGCCGCACCGGCGACATCACCAAAGAATTCCAAATGCTCGCGGCCAACGTTCGTCACCACGCCGTATTTCGGCTGAATCATTTTCACGAGCGGCGCCAGCTCGCCCGGATGATTCGTGCCTGCTTCCAGCACCGCGACCTGATGCGATTTCTCCAGGCGCAACAACGTCAGCGGCACCCCGATATCGTTGTTGAAACTGGCTTCGCTCCACAACGTTGTCAGTTTTTGCCGGAGCACCGACGCGATCAATTCCTTCACCGTCGTCTTGCCATTTGAACCTCCAACCGCGATGACGGGCAGGTCAAATTCCCGCCGATAGGCCTCCGCCAGCCGGCCCAACGCCGCCCGCGCCTCATCCACGATCAACACTGAGCATTTTGGCGGTGGCATGGGATTTTTTTCCCGCTCCACCACCACAGCCGTAACACCCCGGGCGGCGACTTCGTTCAAAAAATCATGGCCATCAAACCGTTCGCCCTTGATGGCGAAGAACAAATCACCGGCCCGTGCCTGCCGCGAATCAGTGCAAATACGCTGAATGGCGGTCTCACCGGAGCCGCGCTTCAGTTCGGCAGCGCAGGCTTCGGCCACAAATTTCAAAGAACGTGTTTCCACTGAAAATTTTAACCACCGGTCACGGACTCCGTGCCGCGGGCGATTTCAAACCACCCGCCGCCACGAGGGGCGGCGGCGAACCGGGTTCCGGTAAATTTTCATCCGGTGGAAGGTTCAAATAGCTCGCGCACCGTTCGGCAATTTCCCTGAAAATCGGGCCACAAACCTGGCCACCGTAATATCCTTCCTTGGGATCGTCCATCACCACGGAAATGCAAAGTTGCGGATGGTCCGCCGGGAAAAATCCAATGAACGACGCAAAATACCTTCCCGGCAGGTAACCGCCCGGACCGGCCTTCTGCGCCGTGCCGGTCTTGCCCGCCACCACATAATCCTTTAACGCAGCGTCCGGCGCCGTGCCTTCCGGCGAAACGACGGTTTTGAGCGCCTCAACCATCAGCTTGTCTGTCTCGGGATTAATGACCTGCCGAATCGTCTGCGGCGCGTATTGCGCCACCGTATTACCATTGCGATCCACCAGGCGGCTGACCAGCATCGGCTGCATCAAATTGCCGCCGTTGGCAATGGTGCACATGGCCAGCGCCATTTGTAATCGCGTTACTGCCACACCCTGACCCATTGGGATTTGGGCGATGGACACCTTGCTCCAATCTTTGACCGGATGCAAAATGCCGGCGACTTCGCCGGGCAGCGGGATTCCGGTGCGCTGGCCAAAACCAAAATCCCACGCGTAATCGTACAGCCGGTCTTCCCCGAGCCGGATGCCGATTTTGGCCGCGCCGATGTTCGATGACTTGGTAATAATGCTTTCCGTCGAGAGGATATCAAACGGCTCATGGTCGTGCAAAATCCGTCCGGCATATGCAAAATGGCCATGGTCGCAATCGAAGGTATCGGTCAACTGCACCACACCTTCGTTCAAGGCACCGGATACCACAACGATTTTGAAGGTGGAACCGGGCTCCATGATGTCACTGATGATCCGATCGCGGCGGGCATCGGCGGAGGACGCGCCCGGGTTATTCGGGTCGAAATCGGGGAGCGTCGCCATGGCCAGAATTTCGCCCGTTTGTGGACGGAGGACGATGCCCGTGATACTGATGGGCGTGTGTTTGTCCATCGCGTTCGTCAATGCGGATTCGACAATATGCTGAATGACCCCATCAATCGTGAGTACCACATTATAGCCGTCGCGGGGCTGCACGTCCTGGTCACGCAATGATACCAATTCCTGTCGGCGGCGATCCATTTCCGTCACCCGCCAGCCCGGGACGCCGCTCAACCCCGAATTCAAGGATAATTCGACGCCGTCCCGGCCCGAGGTTTCCAAAACCGGCTGGCCATCCACGGACAATTCATCGGTGCTGACAAAGCCCAACACGTGGGCCGCGAGCGAGCCGTTGGGATACACGCGCAACTGATCGTCCACCGCACTGGTAAAAATCGCGTGCGTGCGCAAGTTGTGGCAGAAAGCGCGTTGGTCCCTGGAAAATCCGGCTTCCCCCGGACCGAATGACAGGCGGCCCATCGTCGTTTGAATTTCCAGCCAGGTTTCATCTCTGACCTTGTGCTGCAAAACGACATAGCGGTTGGTAACCGTTTCACCTTTTTCATTCCGCCGCACGCGCGGGAGCAATCGCTGATACAAATCGGCCTCGCTCATTTGCAGCAAAGGAGCCAACGTACGCGCCACCACCCTCTGCTGGTTGCCAATCAAAACCGGGTCGGCACAAACCGTTTTCACAAAAATGCTGGTTGCCAGCAAATTGCCGTGCGCGTCCAAAATGCTGCCCCGGCGCGGTTCGCGGAAATATTCGAGTCCCGTGTTTTGTTGCGCCAGCGCCGCCAGTTCGCCGTGGCGCAATAACTGCAAGTCCACCAGCCGGTATCCCAGGCCGGCAAAGGCCAGGCCCAGCAACCCCAGCAACAACAGCATCCGTCTCAATTGCAGTCGTTTTATCATCAGCAAATGGCCAACCGCCCGCGGCGATCGGTTCCTCACCCGACGGCGTCACGGGCGGCGGCCAAAATTTTCACGTTATTGCGTCAATCCGCCTTCCTGGCGCGCCGCAAACCGGCGGTTGGAATCATCACCCGACGGCGCCTCAATCAACCGGTAAATCTGGGTCGGTTGTGCGGGCACCAGGCCAAGGTTTAATTCGCGTACCCGCTGATCCAGCATCACCGGCGAATTCAGCACCGCGAGTTGATCGCTCAACTTTTGATTCTCATCACGCAATTGTATCAACCGGCTCTCACACGACGTAATTTGCCGGCCGAGCTGGAAAATCTGGCCTTTCTGCCAGACGTAGCCCACCGCCAGCCCGGCAATCACCAGGCACAAAAACAATGCCTTCAGCGCCGGACCAAACCGGATCGCCGCCGACTGATTTCTTCGATTTTTTGCCATTTCAAATTCCTGCTCGCCCCGTGCTCATCCCCGTTTGCTTCGCCCGATTACGGCGCGGACGTGAACGATTTTCAAATCTTCTCCAGCACCCGCAACTGCGCGCTGCGGCTGCGCGGATTTTCCTCCAGCTCAGCCTCACCGGGCTTGATTGCCTTGCGCGCCACCCATTTTAATTCCGGCGCGCGGGCAGTGCGCAACTCCGGGACATCCACTCCACCGGTGAACGTATAATCCCGCGCCCAGGCCCGCCCGAAATCCTTCACCACCCGGTCCTCCAGCGAATGGAAGGTGATGACGGCCAGCCGCCCGCCGGGTTTCAGTATCTTCACCGCCGCCTCCAGCCCCGGTTTCAAAGAACCAATTTCATCATTCACCGCAATCCGCAGCGCTTGAAAAACCTTTGTTGCCGGGTGCGCCTTTTTTCCCCGCCGCGGCGCCAACCGCTCCAGCAAATCCCCCAGTTGCCCCGTCGTTTCAAACTTCCGTCCCTGCCGGTCCTTGACGATGGCATTCGCCAGCCGCCGCGCATCGCGCTCACCGCCAAACTCCCAAAAGATTCCCGCCAGTTCGCTGGCGCTCATACCATTCACCAAATCCGCCGCCGTCAGCAACTGCCGCACATCCATCCGCATGTCCAGCGGACCGTCATGCTGGAAACTGAATCCGCGGCCGGGCGAATCCAGTTGCGGCGAACTCACGCCCAAATCCAGCAACACGCCGTCGCAACTCACCGCCCGAATCCACCCGGCCAATTCTGCAAAATTGCCCTGGCGGATCTCGAATCGACCGGCAAATTCCGCCAACCGCGCCCGCGCCGCCTCAACCGCGGCGCCATCGCGATCGCACCCATACAGCCATCCAGTCGGCGAACTCGCGTTCAAAACGCTCGTCGCGTGCCCGGCCCCACCGACCGTGCCGTCGGCGTAACGGCCGCCCGGCCTGGGCTTCAGTGCGTCCAGCACCTCCGCCACCATCACCGGTTTGTGAACGAAATCGGGCACTGCGCATTGGATTTAATTCAGGCTGTTTTTACCCCGAAAATTTTCGCGCCCAACCGACTCCAGGAATCTCCATGATTGGCCGGCGGCAAAATCGGCGTCTCCGGCTCGGGCGTCGTCCGTGATTTAATCGGAACAATCTCCACATCCGCGTCAGTCAGATCGTTGTGCACAACCTTCACCCGGTCCAGGGAAAGCTCGGCTTGCAGGGGGGGTTGCGCCGTTTGCGGCAATTGCGGACGTGAACCGCGCCAGATGGAAATGGGATTTAATTTTTTGACCCAGCTTTGCTGACGAGGAAGGGCTTTCGCAAAGCTCGGCAATTTTTGGGTCTTGGTCCCATCGGACGCAGGTTTCTTTTTAGTCGGCGCTGTTTCCGCCTTCGGTGCCGGCTCCGCCTTGACGGCAGGCGCAAACGGATTTTTGGGTGAAATGAATTTTGGCACATAGGCGCGGTCGCTGATGCGGTAGGCAATCTCTCCGCGTCCACCGATGATGCTTCTTCCGGCAGCCAATAATTTTCCAAGATTCATAGTTTTTATTCCATCAATTTGAAGGCATCGGGCGCCAACGCCGCGTCGGCAGCCTGAACCTTTTCGTAACGGTCCGGATTCCAAATCTCAAAGCGGTCCAGCAACCCCACCAGCACCGCGTCGTTTTTAATGCCTGCTCCGCGCGCCATTTCGTCGGGCAGACAAATCCGCCCGGCCTTGTCCACACTCGCCTGCGCCGAATCACTGCCGATGATGCGTTTCAAAACGACCTTTTTGGGGTCGCTGTTCGGCATTTCATCAATGGACTGCATCAACTTCGCCATCTGCGACGGCGGCAGGACACGCACACAGGCCCCAACTCCCTCCCGTGGCCAAAGGATGAGCGTCAGCTCCACGGCCGCCTTTTGCGGCCGCCATTTGGCCGGAATTTGCACACGTCTTTTCTCATCCACGCCATGCCGAAAGCGCGAATTGTAGTAGGACGGCTCTATGTTTTTTGCGCTACCCATTTATCCCCAGGGAAAAACAAAACGACCATTTCTTCCCACAACGACCCATTTTTAACCACTTTACCCCACCAGAGTCAACACAAATTCATCTAAAATTTTGCGGGTTATTCAGAAGTTATTCACAACCCGATTTTGCCCAAATCCAGGCGAAAAATGTCATCCTGTTTTAACCGCCGGCGTCTTGTTAAGCTTGGCGCCCGATGCGAACCGCCGATTTTGACTTTGTCCTGCCACCCGAATTGATCGCGCAACATCCCGCCCCCCGGCGCGATGAATCGAGGCTTTTGGTGCTGCATCGTGTGAATGGGCAGGTCGAACACCGGAGATTTCCCGACGTCTTGGAGTTCGTCCGCGCGGGCGATCTGCTGGTGTTGAATAACTCGCGTGTCATTCCTGCCCGGTTGCGCGGCAAGAATGCAGGCTCCAACGGTCAGTTCGAAATTTTGTTGCTGGAGGAGAATGCCGGCAACGATTGGTGGGCAATGTTGCGTCCCGCCAAACGCGCCCGCGTCGGCACGCAAATCGTTCTCCATGACGCAAATGGCAACGTCACCAACCTCCGCGCCACCGTGCTCGGAACAAACGAGGAAGGCCACCGGCGGCTGCAATTTTCGGGCGCACCGGACATCAGCCATGAACTCGGACGGATCGGGGAAGTTCCGCTGCCGCCTTACATTACCCGGGCGAATGCGGACGAGCTGCGTGAAGACCGGGAACGTTACCAGACCGTCTATGCCAGGAACGATGGCTCGATTGCCGCGCCGACTGCGGGGCTGCACTTCACACCGGGATTGCTGCAACAGATCCGCGACCGGGGCGTGCAGGTTTGTTTCGTCACGCTGCACGTTGGCGCCGGGACATTCCTGCCGGTCCATACCGAAGTGCTGGCCGCGCATCGAATGCACGAGGAACGCTTTGAGCTGGATGAAGAAACCGCGTGCGCGGTGAATGAAGCGAAAGCCGCCGGGCGGCGCGTCATTGCCGCCGGCACGACAACCGTGCGCGTGTTGGAAAGCGTCGCGGCGCAGAATGGCGGAAAACTTGCAAAAAACGCAGGAAAAACGGGCATTTTCATACATCCACCGTTTCCATTTCAAATTGTGGACGGACTGCTGACAAATTTTCATTTACCACGTTCAACACTGCTGATGCTGGTGAGCGCCTTTGCTGCGCCCGGTGAAACGCGGGGACGCGAAATGATTTTGTCCGTGTACGCGGAAGCGATTCGTGAACGTTACCGTTTCTACAGTTATGGCGACGCGATGCTCATTCTTTAAGTTTCCGTTCTGGATTTTTGGCTTTAAATTCAAGCGGCTGTGAACTCAAAGTTGAAAACCAAAGCATCCAGGCTGCCTTTCGTGCTGGTGAATATGGCGATGACGGCGGACGGAAAGATTGCGACGGCCAATCGCGCGGTGTCGTCGTTCACCAGCGTGCGGGATCACGAGCACCTGCTCGCCTTGCGGGCGACGGCAGATGCAGTGATGGCCGGCGCCCGGACGGTGGATTCTGCCCCCATTAATCTGGGGCCCGGCCCGGCGAAGTTCCGGCGACAGCGGCTCAAACGAGGTTTGGCGGAATTTAATTTGCGCGTGATCGTCAGCCGCTCCGGTTCGGTCAATCCCGGCGCGAAGGTGTTCCGGCATCGCTTTTCACCCATCCTCATCCTCACCACGCGCCGCGCCAACAAAGGCCGGCTCAAGCGGCTGCAGGCGCTGGCTGACGGAGTGAAAATCTGCGGCCGGAGGGAAATCAATTTCAGCGCTGCGCTCCGGTGGTTGCGGAAGCAATGGCGCGTAAAACGACTGCTCTGCGAAGGCGGCGGCGAATTGAATGGCGCCCTGTTCCGGGCGGGGTTGGTGGACGAACTTCACCTCACGATTTGCCCGAAAGTTTTTGGCGGCCGACACGCGCCGACCGTTGCCGACGGTAACGGATTCAGCCGCCTGGCCAATACCGAACCGTTTCAATTTAAATCCATGAGGCGTGTAAAAGGCGAGTTGTTCACCGTCCTGACCCGCGGCTGATAATCAGCATTTTTTGATCGAATCCCCTTTCGTTTCAACCCGGCGAGCCATGAGCCACAGCAGGTCGGAAAGGCGGTTGAGGTAAATAATGATTCCGGTGTTTTTTAATTCACCCGCTTCCTGCAACGCGCATACGCGCCGTTCCGCCCGGCGGCAAACCGTTCGCGCCACGTCCAGCGCCGCGGAATTCATGGTCGCACCCGGCGTCGCCCAACCTTTGAAACTGACTTCCTGCGCCTCGATTTCCCGGACCAGCACGTCGAGCTTTGCGGTCATCTCCGGCGCAACCACTGAATACCCATCTTTCCCATAACGCGGCAAATCCTCCGGCAACACCGCCAGTTCCCCCATCAGGACCACGAGATTTTTCTGGATCGCCAGCAGATTTTCGCGGACAAAATCCTCCCCGGCCGTCGCCCGTGCCAGCCCCAGCGCGGCATTCAACTCGTCCACGGCGCCATAGGCTTCAACCCGCGGATGATTTTTGGGAACACGCCGGCCATACATCAACGCCGTCGTACCTCCGTCGCCGGTTTTGGTTACAATGCTCATTCAAACTCTGATCTAAATCGTGATGCCCATCCGCAATCAGCTAATCCCCGAACCGCCGGTTTGCCAAGCAGAACTCACCATAATTTTTCTCCCGTTGCCGGGCGCAAAGATTCCCCTGTCCCGGAAAATTTGACTCTATTTCCTTCAGACAGGCCTTTGCTCAAAATCCGGCATCCGCAGCCGAGTTTGAAGATGGTTGCCGTCGCTCCCCTGGCGGATGTTTTGCGGAAGAGTTGTTGCCGGCCTTCGTCGAGTGATGATTGATTGCGCGCGAAACAGATGGCGGTGGAGGCAAAACCAGTTTCTGGTAGGCCAGGATGCCTTTAACAATCGCTTGTGCCATCCGGCGGCGATAAGCGGTACTGTAAATTTGTCGGCCTTCGAAGGGATGGGTCATGTAGCCGCCCTCGATCAAAATCGCCGGCATCCGGGCATCACGCAGCACGGCAAAGCGGGCACGCCGCACGCCCCGGTCGTTCGCGCCTAAATTTCCCACGAGTGATTTCTGGATTTGATACGCGAGGAGCAGGCTCTCGTCCTCGTCGCGATTGGCCGGAGTCGGGCCGTGATTGCTCCCCTCGCCCTGGGCGTCGGTCGAACTGGCCCCGACAGGGGTGATACAATACGTTTGTGGCCCTTCGACTTCATTTTTTCCCGTTGGCGTCGCGTTGAAATGCAGACTCACAAACAAATCCGCGCCGCGTTGGTTCGCCAACGCGGGCCGGTCGGGCAATTCGACGTATGTGTCCCTCGTTCGGGTCTGAATGACGTTGAAACCGGCTTTCCTGAGCTGGTCGCGCAGTTCTCCGGCCAGCGCCAGTGTGTAAATTTTTTCATAATGCCAACCCTCGTGATTGCCGGCGTCCCTGCCGCCATGGCCGGGATCGAGGCAAATGGTTCTGATGCCGGCCGGCTTGACATATCGTGACGGAAACAACAGCGGGCGGATGGCCGCGTCGAGATCGAATTGGGCAACCAGTGCCACGCCATTTTGATTCGCGACGGGAAAGGACAGCGCGACCTGGACGCCGTCGATTTCCACGTAATGCGAATCCACGTCAAAAACCAAACGGGTCGTGCGATTCGTGGCGACCAATTCGTCGCCGCGCTTTAGCCAGATGCAATGCAAGCCGTTCGCGCGCGCCCAATCCCCAATGGGCACATAATCCTGGCCGTTGAAACGAAAGGCCTCAAACTTGTGCGGCGCGGCCTGGATCGCCATCAGCCCACATCCTAAAAAAAACGATACGAGAAAGAATCTCACGGTGACGCAATCTGCAATCCACCTTGCCCCGGCTCAAGCGAAATATGATTTTGACAAATGTTTTGTCGTCCCGTCACATTTGCACATCGAGTAACTCATCAACATGAAACGGATTTTATTTTCATTCCCGGAGGTCATGAGCCTGGCGCTGGGCCTGTTCCTGTTCACCGCCCCGGATGCGAGTGGCGAAACGGAACTGGTGGTGGCGGCCGATGGCAGCGGACAGTTCACCAACGTGCAGGCGGCCATCAACGCTGTGCCGCAAAACACCAGCCCGACCAACTGTTGTGTGATTCGGATCAAGCCCGGCGTTTATAAAGAGTTGATTTACGTCCAGCGCGAAAAACGTTTCGTCCGTCTGGCGGGCGAGGACCCGGAGAAAACCGTTTTGACCTACGATTTGCATGCGAACCTTCCCGGTCCGGACGGCAAGCCCCTCACCACTTTCCGCACACCTTCGACCGTGATTGATGCGGACGATCTCGTGGCGGAGAACCTTACGTTTCAAAACTCCGCCGGCCCCAAGGGCCAGGCGCTGGCCGTGCGGCTGGATGGCGACCGGCTCATCTTCCGCAACTGCCGGTTCCTCGGATGGCAGGACACCATCTTTTGTGATCGGGGGCGGCACTATTACCAGGATTGTTATATTGCCGGCGCCGTGGAGTTTATTTTTGGTGGCGCCACCGAATTTTATGACCGCTGTCACATCAACTGTCTGGGTAAAGGTTACATCACCGCGGCTTCAACGCCGATCGACCATCCTTTTGGCTATGTTTTCTCACATTGCCGGATCTCGGGCGCAAATCCTGACGTTAAGACCTGCCTGGGCCGCCCCTGGCGGGCCTATGCCAGCGTGACTTATCTGAACACGGAAATGTCGGACGTTGTCCGTCCCGCCGGCTGGGACAATTGGCGGGACCCGGCGCGCGAAAAGACGGCACGCTACGCCGAATTCGACAGCACCGGCCCGGGTGCCAATCCGCCGGCGCGCGTGAAATGGGCGCGTCAACTCAGTGCGCACGAGGCCGAAGCCATCACCGTGGAGAAAGTCCTTGGCGATTCCGACCAATGGAATCCCCTGGCCGTTCTGGCGCAGCTTCCCGCTGCGAATTTTACCTCCCCATCCACCAACAACGTTTCCGCCCTAAAACCATGAAAACAGCCTTTGTTATTTTTCTGGCCGTAACGTCGTTGACGCACGCTGTTCACGCCGAACTTAAAACCAACATCGAGTATGGAACGGCCGGCCGCGAAATCCTGCGGCTGGACGCAAACGTGCCCGACGGCACCGGACCTTTTCCCGTGATCCTCGCCGTCCACGGCGGCGGCTGGAGTCGTGGCGATAAAACCGGAACCGGAGATTTCGCGCCCGCTCTGCAGGCGCTGACCGCAAATCATTTTACCTGGTTTTCGATTGATTATCGCCTCGCACCCACCAACCACTGGCCTGATTGCTTCGACGACGTCCAGACCGCCATCCGCTGGGCAAAAGCCCACGCGGCGGAATATAAAGGTGATCCGAATCGAATCGCCCTCCTGGGTTACTCGGCCGGGGGGCATCTGGTGTGCCTTGCCGCCACCCTGGCCCGGCCGGACACGCGCGTCCAGGCCGTGGTTGGTCTCGCGCCACCGACGGATTTGGTGGCCGACGCAAAACACCGCGGCGGCGTGGGCAAATGGTCCTCCATGCGGAACCTTTTGGGCCGCGATTCAATGGACGAGGAAACCTTGAAGCTATTGCGGCAAATGTCGCCGACCGCGCACGTCAAACCCGGCCTGCCGCCGTTTTTGCTGATGCAGGGTGACTCGGACAAAACCATTATGCCGCTTTTCACCCGGAATTTTGCAGCCGAACTCAAGGACAACCAGGTACCGTGCGAACTTTATTTTCTGAAAGGCCCCGGCCACCGCATCGCCGACTGGGAAAAATTCGACCCCTCCTGGCAGCAAAGGCTGGCGGACTGGTTGAATCAGACCCTCGTTGTTAAAAAATAATTTCCCCGCGCATTGAGATTTCCACCCGGTTTTCAATCACCGGGCCCGGGGAAACCCAACCTCCGACAATTCGTTTAAAAGTTTGATTTCCGGCCCCAATCTCCGTTCAATGCGGCGGGTTTTATCAGGACATGAACATTCACGAGTATCAAGCCAAGCAGTTGCTCGCCCAAAACGGCGTCGCCATCCCGCTGGAGATTCCGGCCCGGAACCTTGAGGAGGTTCGCGGGGTGGCGGAGAAGATTTTTTCCAGCGGCAGCGCGCGGGTGGTCGTCAAATCGCAAATTCACGCCGGCGGGCGCGGCAAGGGCATCTTTACCAGTGGTTTCCAGGGTGGCGTCAAGGTGGCGGCGACGGCGGATGAAGCGGTTTCGCTCGCCGGGAAGATGCTCGGCAATGTCCTGATCACCAAACAAACGGGCCCGGACGGCCGCCGGGTGCAGACCTTGCTCCTCGCCAGCGGCGCAAAAATCAAAAAGGAATTGTATCTGGCCGTGCTGCTCGACCGCGCCGCGGGCCGCCCGCTGGTCATGGCCAGCACCGAAGGCGGCATGGATATCGAAGAAGTCGCCGCCAGAACGCCGGAGAAAATATTCAAGGAATGGATTGACCCGGCCGTCGGGATCATGCCGTTCCAGGCGCGCAAAATTGCCGCTGCCCTGGGGCTCAAGGGTGACGCATTCAATGCCGGTGTTAAATTCATCACCGGTGTTTTCAGAACCTGGTGGGAATGCGACGCATCACTCGTGGAAGTCAATCCCATGTGCGTTGTGGAAGCACCGGAGGGCAAGGAAGCGGTGGTCGCGCTCGACGCCAAGATTTCGCTCGACGACAATGCGCTGTATCGGCACGCGGACATCCAGGCGATGCGCGACTTGAACGAGGAAGCACCGTTGGAAATTGAGGCCAGCAAGTTCAATCTTAATTACATCAAGCTGGACGGCAACATCGCCTGCCTGGTCAATGGCGCCGGCCTCGCGATGGCCACGATGGATATCATCCAGCATTTTGGGGGCATGCCGGCAAATTTTCTCGACGTCGGCGGCGGCGCGAGCAAGGAACAGGTGACCGCGGCGTTCAAAATCATCCTGCAAGACCCGCACATAAAGGGCATCCTGGTTAACATTTTCGGCGGCATCATGGATTGCAACGTCATTGCCAGCGGCATTGTCGCGGCCGTCACGGAAACGCATTTAAACCTCCCGCTCGTCGTGCGGTTGGAAGGCAACAATGTCGCTACCGGCAAAAGAACACTGGCCGATTCGGGCCTGAAACTTATTACCGGCGATTCGATGGCCGACGCGGCGCAAAAAGTGGTCAGGGCGGTGACCGGCAGCAAATGACTCAACTACTCAAGGATGCGATGTTTCTCGAAGAGGAGAAAATGGAAGCCGCAACCCCGGTGGCGGAGGATTTGGAGCCCTACCGGCGGTTGATTGATTTGCAGAAACAAATGATTGAATTGGTTCGCCAGCACGAAAGAACGAAACAGGAATGCACCGACTTGCGCGAGCGATTGCTGGAGGAAATGACCCGGCCACGGCGGTGGCTCTGGAGCCTGCGCCTGGAAACCCGCTGGTTGAAAAGCCTCAATACGCTGGGGCGTTCCGGATCGTGGTGGACCCGCAACTGGACGGTACTGCTTTTCCTTCCCGCCAAACAACCTGCTTCAACCAAACCAACCAGGTCCCATACCGGCAAATTTTAATCCGTAAACCCAAAGGAGAATAAATCATGCTCAAAGTCATTGAACTGGCATTTTGTTGTTACGCCGTCACGGATATCAAACGCGCCCGCAAGTTCTACGAAGATGTGCTGGGCCTGAAACCCACCACCGTGATTGAAGATAAGTGGGTGGAATACGAGTTTGGGCCGTATGCCTTGGCCATCGGCTGTGCGCCGGGAATGTTCAAGCCGAACCCCGACGGTTGTTCCGCCGCATTGGAAGTTGAGGATTTTGACGCGGCCATCAAACATTTGCGCGAGCACAAGGTAAAATTCCGCATTGAATCGTGCGAGACGCCCGTCTGCCGCATGGCCATGATTTTTGACCCCGATGGCAACACCATTTGCATCCACAAGCGGAACAAATCATAAATCGTAAATCCGAAATCGTAAATTTTATCATGTCGATCCTCGTCAATCCCGACGCGAAAGTTCTCGTCCAGGGCATCACCGGCAGCTTTGGCGCAAAGCATGCGCAACTCTCAATTGACTACGGCACTCAGGTTGTCGCCGGCGTCACCCCCGGCAAGGGCGGGCAATTTTTCGAGCATGGAGAAAAGAAAGTTCCGGTCTTCGACACCGTTGCCGACGCAGTGAAGCAAACCGGCGCGACGGCTTCAGCCATTTTTGTTCCGGCGGCCTTTGCCGCCGATGCCGTCCTGGAAGGCGTGGATGCGGGACTTGAATTGATTGTTTGCATCACCGAAGGCATCCCGGCGCGCGACATGATTCGTGTCAAACGTGCGATGCAGGGCAACACCCGGTCGCGCCTTGTGGGACCGAACTGTCCCGGCGTCGTTACGCCCGGTGAAGGCAAGGATTCGTACGGCGGCTGCCGAATCGGCATTGCGCCCGGTTACATCCACAAAAAAGGTCACATCGGCGTGGTCTCACGCAGCGGCACGCTGACCTACGAAGCCGTCTGGCAATTGACCTGTCGCGGGGCGGGCCAAAGCACCTGCGTCGGCATCGGGGGAGATCCCGTCCCCGGCATGTCACATCTGGATATCATCAAATTGTTCAACGATGACCCGGACACACACGGCATCATCATGATTGGCGAAATCGGCGGCAGCGCCGAGGAAGAAGCTGCCGAATGGATCAAACAAAATTGCCAAAAGCCCGTGGCGGGATTCATCGCGGGTGCGACCGCGCCACCGGGACGCCGCATGGGCCACGCGGGCGCCATCATCAGCGGTGGCAAAGGCACGGCGGCGGCGAAAATTGCAGCGTTCAAAGCGGCAGGCATCGGCGTCGCGGCCACGCCAAGTGACATGGCGGACACGCTGTTGAAGATGATGTAGTTGAATTACGAATGCTCATTTTCGAATTGCGCATCATTCGGCGTTCGCCAATCGTAGTTCGAAATTCGCATGGGCATAGTTGACTTCATCCTGAACCTCGCCGGCTTGTTGCTATGGCTCAACTGGCGCTCGCTCCGCTTCGATCCGCTCGGTAAACGGACGCCGGCCACATTGATCGGTACGTTGCGGCGCGCGGAACCGCAACGGTTGCGGCGGTGGCATTTGCCCGTGACGCTGGGCGGGCTGTTGTTTCTGCGGGCAGTGCTCTACTGGCAAATCGGTTCGGGGGTCGGCTGGGCGGCGGGAAAACTCAATTTGGGCGTCATCGAACTCTCGTTTCGCAGCGATTTATTCGGACACATCCTGTTGTTCTCCATTCTCAGTTTCGGACTGACCCTGTGCGTGTTTTACCTCTGGCTGCTGTTGTTCTCGATTCTGGCGGGACCGGAACCGTTCCATCGTCTGGTGCGGATGCAGTTGGGACTGCTGGATCGCCTGCCGCGCTGGATAAAATTCTTTCTACCGCTGGCACTGGTGTCTCTGTTGTGGTGGCTGGCCAGCTGGCTGCTGGCGTGGCTGGCCATCGTGCCGCGACCGGTTTCGGCCATGCATCGCGTCGAGGCATCGCTGGTTATCGGCCTGGGGAGTTACCTGGCGTGGAAATTTGCCGCCGGGTTGCTGCTGGTCCTGCACCTGTTGAACAACTACGTCTATTTTGGCAAACATTCCTTCTGGGATTACGTGTCCGCCGCAGCGCAAACCTTGTTGAAGCCGTTGCGTACCGTGTTGCGCTGGTTGGGGCGTGCTTTGAGCATCTTCCTGCCACGCACCTCGCGGCTACGCCAGGGAAAAGTGAATTTTTCCCCGGCGTTGGACAATGCGCTGACGTCCCTGCTGAATGTCCTGGGAATTGTGCTGGTCTTTTTGTTCGCAGAACTTGCCGAACGCGGCCTGGCCGCTCTTTATCTGAGGTTGCCCCTCTAAACACTGCCGTTCAGTTCCGCCGGCCTGGTTTTGGGCAGTTTGGCCGTGATGACCGCGCCACTGCCCTTGGTGCTTTCGATGGAAAGCGTGCCGCCGTGCAAGGCCACCAGCCGCTTGGCAATCGTCAGCCCCAGTCCCAGCCCCTGCTGCTCATGCATCCGGCGGTCAAATTGCATGTAAGCGCCGATGCGGGCGATCTGCTCGGTGGAAAATCCGCAACCTTGATCGCTGACGGATAAAATGGCGGTATTAAAGACCTCCTCCAGTTTGACACGCACGGAAGAGCCGGCTTCCGAAAATTTGAAGGCGTTCTGGACCAGCTCATCCACGATTTTGGCGAGATATTCCTCGGCGATCGGCACGGGAACGTCCGCCAATTCCATGATCAAATCCCCGGCCCGGTCGGCCTGCGACACTTGCGCCGCGGCATGCTTTTCAATCAGGGGAATGGGATGTTCCGTCTGTCCCATCCGCAGGGCGTTGATATTTTTAGGGTCACTGGCGACCAGTTCCAGTTGCGCGTAAATCAGAAAGTTCTCAATGAGCCGTTCCAACCGACGGCCGGATTGATGGATGACGTGGCCCATTTCGGCGATTTCCGCGGCTTTGAGCGTGGCGCTGTCCGTGGTCAGCATTTCGCCATAGGCCAGAATGCCGTTGAGGGGTGTACGCAGTTCGTGCGGCAGCATCAGGCTGATATTGTCGCGCAAGCTGGCCAGTTTGCGTTCGGCCTCGTCGCGCACGGTCTGGGCCTTTTTCAGGCGCGCGTCCACGGCGGCGTACAGCGCGTCCGTGGTGAAGGGTTTCGGCAGGTAATCATCCGCGCCCAATTCCATGCCATGCCTCATGCCGGCATTGTCGGCCAGGCCGGTCATGAGAATGAACGGAATGGCAGCCGTGGGCGCCTCATTGCGCAAGGAAGCGAGTGTCAAATATCCGTCCACCTTCTCCATGTTGATGTCGCAAAGGATCAGGTCGGGCAGTTCCCGGCGCGCCCGTTCGATGCCATCGGCGCCATTGGCGGCCTCAATGACATCAAAGCCCTTCTGTTTCAACGCGAGACGTATCATCTCGCGCAGCCATTCTTCGTCGTCAATTACCAGGATTTTTTTCACGGCAAGTACGCTCTCGATTCAGCACGAATCATGCCTTCTCCCTGTCCCAAACTGCGACGCCTTCCCGCAACTTTGCCAATGAAATCACCGGATTATTTCCGCTCTTCCAAAGGCACATAATGATTCAGCGTCCGGCCGGCGTAGATCTGCCGCGGGCGGGCAATGCGGTTCTTGGCATCCTCCATGATTTCCTTGTAATTCGCAATCCAGCCGGGCATACGGCCGATCGCAAAAATCACGGGGAACATCTCCACCGGAATGCCGAGCGAGCGCATAATGATACCACTGTAAAAATCCACATTGGGATACAACTTGCGCTCCACAAAATACGAATCACGCAGCGCCGCCTCCTCCAAATGCTTGGCAATATCCAGCAGGGGATCGGACACGCGCAATTTGGCCAGGACCTCATCACAGGCTTTTTTGATGATTTTGGCGCGCGGGTCGTAATTTTTATAGACACGGTGACCAAACCCCATGAGACGCCGGCCGCTGTTTTTGTCTTTGGCGGCAGCAATGAACTTTGAACCATCGTCACCTTCCCGGTGGATTTCCACGAGCATTTCAATCACCGCCTGGTTGGCGCCGCCGTGCAATGGCCCCCACAGCGCGCACACGCCGGCCGCCGCGCTGGCAAACAAATTGGCCTGGCTCGACGCCACCATGCGCACGGTTGAAGTAGAGCAATTTTGTTCGTGATCGGCGTGCAGGAGAAAAATCAAGTCCAGCGCCTTCACCACCTCCGGTTTGAGCTCGAAATCCTCATACGGTGTGGAAAACATCATGTGCAGGAAATTGGCCGTGTATTTGTAGGCTTTCTTGGGGTAAATCAGCGGCAGGCCGCGCGATTTGCGGTATGCATACGCCGCAATCGTGCGCACCTGGGAAATCAATTTCGCCGCATAAACGTCAAATTGGTTCGACTTGCCCCAGCGCCAGTTCATGAGTTCCTCGTCGAAACAGCTCGTCGCGTTGATCATCGCCGAGAGAATCGCCATCGGGTGCGCGCCCATGGGGAAACTCTCGAAATGATATTTCATGTCCTCGTGCAGGAATTGATATTCGGTGAACAGGTCGGAAAACTTCCGTAATTGCGCCCGCGTGGGCAAATCGCCGTAAATAATCAGATAGGCGGTCTCGATGAAGGTGGATTTCTCCGCCAACTCCTCAATCGGAATGCCGCGATAACGCAAAATGCCCTTTTCCCCGTCAATAAAGGTGATTTTGCTGATACACGAACCGGTGTTGCCATAGCCATCGTCCAGCGTGATATAGCCCGTGTTCGCGCGCAGCGACGAGATGTCCATCGCTTTTTCTCCCTCACTGCCTTCAATCGTGGGCAGTGGATATACCTTTCCTTCCAATTCCAGTTTTGCCTCTTTGCTCATGTGCTCTTCTTGTTTTAGATAATTTGCGGTGAAACGGGGCGATTGGCAAGGCGTGAAAACGAAATTCTGGAAAAATTCGGCGGAGATTCACCGAACCGTCAGGGTGCCGGCAAAAGGCAAGGACAACTGGCCCGGCGGTCCAGCTTTCTCTAGTTCAAATCCTTCTTTAGCACCAGATCGGGATACCGCCCGGCCATGACCAGCTTGGGTTTCCGATCAATGGCAAAAATGCCCCAGTGCTTTTCCGCACCGTTCGGATTGGGATCGTTATTGTTTCCCTTCCAATCTTCGTCGAAGGCTTCAAAGAAAAAGGTGGTGATGTTCTCCTTCGCCGTCCAGGCATACAACTCGTCGAAATACCGCTTTTGATTTGCCTCACTGGCCCGGCTGCCAAATTCGGTTGCTATGGTGGCCCAGCCGGCTTCGGTTATCACCATCCGGCTGTGGGGCAGCGCGTTTCGAACCGCCTGCACTTCGGCGATGGTGGCCGGCAGCGCCTCGTCAATTCCCTTGCCTTCCCAGGCGGGATACGAATGCACCGAAATAAAATCCAGCTCCCCGGCAAGCGCGGAGCCGTTTTTAACCCAGAAATCAAAATTGTCACACACGGTCACTGGCTGTTTGATGGCGCTCTTGACCTGGCGAACGTACGCGATGACGGATTCCACGGGAACCTTATGGTCGGTCCAACTGACCATCGCTTCATTGCCGACGGCCACGGCGACCACAATCGTCGGGTAGGCGTTGGCCAGCCGGACGGCTTGTTCAATTTGCTTCTGGTTTTTGATTTTATTGGCCTCCAGCTCCTTTTGCGGGTACGGCTCCTTGTGCCAGGGACAATCCGGATTGCTGACTTCGGCGTCCAGCCAGGCCCCGAGCAGGACCTGCAAGTGAATATGGTTGGCTTTAATCACCCGCAAAACCGTCTCAGAGTTTTCGTCGGAATCATACAGGCGAATCAAACCGAAATTGCCATTTCGAGACAGGAGTTGAAGGTCCTCCAGCGTTTGCGGATCAGTGGGATTGACGGCGCCGGCGCCGCGGTCGGGATGTTGTCCGTGCCGAAATCCGGAATAGCAACTCCCCCGTTGAACGCCGGCGAGGAGGGCGCTCTTTTTTTGTTGAAGCGGCGCGACCGCCGGTTTACCGGCGTCCTTGGCAGCGACGGCAAAACCCGTCCCGACCAAAAAGGGGAGAATCGAGCAAACAATGATGCCTGACCACATTTTGTGGCACATCCATGGAACGTTTTTTTTCATTGAGCGGCCTTCGTTTTCTCTGATTTAATGTTTTTAAACACAACCTGATACAGTTTAAGGAAATATAATAATTCAGGAGCGACATTGTCAACTCCTTCCGGCGATGGGCCGTGGTACGTTCTGGAATTCCAGGGTAGGGTCATCGCGCTGCGTTCAGTCCCGATGGCATCGGGATTCCGTCCGCTGAACGCGGACGGTGACGCCGCAGCGCGGCGTCCCTACCATTGCAAAACGTATCACCAGCCGGCAATGGGCAAAGGCGTTCCTTTCCGCCGCGAGCAAATGGAACGGCACGCCGAACCGGGCGTTTTCTTCTTGTTCGTCGAACGGTTTCAAAGGTTGAAACCGAAATCCACAAGCACGGATAAACTGGCAGACTGAATTGATTTGTCCTGGCGGGGTGACCGAAGCGCCGTAGGCGCGACATATTTATAGAAATCCGCAATAAAGTCCGGTTCCGGAGGAATCATCGAGAATAGCCCGGCGTTTCAACGCCGGTAAGGATTAGAAGCACGCCGCGTCCCGCAGGGACGACCGAAACGAAGCGCTTTTTCCGATCGTCCCGGCGGGACTTATGGCAACCTCGTCACATCCCGGCGTTAAAACGCCGGGCTATTTTCAAATCGTCCCTCTGGGACGGAGCGCATGTGGTTATCCAAAAATTGCGATTCGCCCGCAACGTTGTTGGGATCAAAAACCTGCTGGACAGAAACTTAAGCGCGAAATAACGTCAAAAACATGAAACGAGACAGGCTGCAAACCAAGCCGTCCATCGTCAATTAGGCCGACTATGCGCACCATGAAATCTGCTATTCTACTTTTGGCGTTGATGCTTCCGTTTACGATTTGCGCCGCTTTGACGGAGGTTGATTTTGTTTATTTCAACCTAAGCACCAACGAAATATTCGTTGATTCGATTACGGGACTCCCTCCCTGGGCTTCGCCGGGTGTTTTGGTTCCAGTCCATGCCGAAGACCAACTTTCGGAAAAAAGTATGACATCGTGGGACCCCGTTCGCGTTGCTGCGAAGTTGACAATCGTTTGGCGTGAAGGTGGAAAGACTCATCAGGTGGATTTGAAGCGGGATGATTTGGGCATCCCAGCGAAGGTTAAAAAGGGAAAGGTCAGGTTCACGTATTTGGGCGGAGACAAATGGCGCGTCCGGTACCTCGATAAGAATACCTGAGCGATGGCGGTCGGCCTAATGTCAGGATAGACCGCAAACTTCCCACACCAGCTTTGCGGCCTTTCCGCCTTCGCTCTCGTCTTCGTTCCTGTCTTATTGGTTCACTTCGAGCCACGGGTCGCTCCGGCGCGACAAGCGTGTGAGATTTTAATTTTTCTTTCGCCGGTTCCAGCTTACTTTGCGCGAACGTAAATGGCTTTGAAACTGTTCAACACGCTCTCGCGCTCGATTCAGGAATTCGCGCCGCTCGACCTCACCGGAAAAAAGGTCGGCATGTATTGCTGCGGGCCGACCGTGTATGACTTCGCGCACATCGGCAACTGGCGCACTTTTGTCTTCGCCGACCTCGTCCGCCGTTATCTCGAATTCAAGGGCTACGCCATCACGCACGTGATGAACATCACCGACGTGGAGGACAAAATCATCAAAGGCATCCGGGAGACGAAAACGGCGCTGCGTGAGTTCACCGGCAAATACGAAGCCGCGTTTCTCGAGGATTTGAAGACGCTGAATTGCGTTCTCCCGCACCAAATGCCGCATGCGACGGAATACATTCCCGAAATCATAGCGCTCATCGAAAAGCTCGTCGCGCGCAGCATCGCTTACAAAGCCGCCGACGGCTCAGTTTACTTCAGCATCGAGAAATACCGTGGCTGCGGCTGCACCTATGGCCGGTTGCTCAAGCTCAACTTCGACGAGCTGCGCGTCGGCGACCGCGTCGCCGCGGACGAATACGACAAGGAATCGCTTGCCGATTTCGCGTTATGGAAGGCGCGTGTACCGGAGGACGGCGAGGTTTTCTGGCCCAGCCCCTGGGGCGAGGGCCGACCCGGCTGGCACATCGAATGTTCGGCCATGAGCATGAAAATGCTCGGCGAAAGTTTTGATCTGCACCTTGGCGGCGAGGACCTGAAATTTCCGCATCACGAGGACGAAATCGCGCAGAGCGAAGGCGCGACCGGCAAACCGTTTGTCAATTACTGGCTCCACGGGGCGTTTTTACTCGTCGAAGGCAAAAAGATGAGCAAGTCGCTCGGCAACTTTTTCACCCTGCGCGATCTGCTGGCCAAAGGATTCACGGGCCGTGAAATCCGTTATTTGCTCCTGACCGCGCATTACCGCGAGACATTCAACTTTACCCTCGAAGGTTTGCAGGGCGCGCGCACGGCGCTGGCACGCATTGACGAATGCCTTGGCAAACTGCGGGAAATTACCGGGAGCGCCGGCTTCCAGCCGGCGAGTTTACCAACGAAAGAACGCCAACCTGCCGGCAAGATGCCGGCGCTCCCGGCAGTGCTTCAACGTTTCAGTGATTCACTCGACGAAGACTTGAACATTTCCGCCGCTTGGGGCGCAGTTTTTGAATGGGTGCGGGAAACCAACCGGCGCATTGCGGAACACTCTTTGAGCGCGACTGACTCAGCGGGAGCATTGGCCGCATGGGACAGAATTGACTCCGTTTTAGGCATTGGCACGCCGGCGGAAGCCGAAGCTCCAGCTGAAATCATTGCGTTGCTTGAGGCTCGCCAAGCGGCTCGCAAAGCCAAAGATTTTAAAAAATCGGACGCCATTCGCGACGAATTGAAGGCGAAAGGTTGGGCCATCGAAGACACGCCCAAAGGTCCGAGACTGAAAAGGATTTGATTAACCGCCAAACACGCCAAATACTCGAAAACTAACGAATGAATCCATCCCGACGAACAATTCAAGAAAAGAGGCGCCGCGGCGGCAAAGCCGGTTTTCGCGTATTTCGCACATTTCGCGGTTCCAAGGACGGCGCGTAAATCGTAAATCTTAAATCGTAAATGGCCAAAGGCTTATTCATCACGTTTGAGGGCACGGAAGGCTGCGGCAAATCCACGCAGATCGAACTGCTCGGCAAAACGCTGCGGGTGCTCGGCTACCGTGTCCATATGCTGCGCGAGCCGGGCGGTACGCCGGTCGGCGAAGAAATCCGCCACACGCTCAAGCACAGCAAGGCCAACGTGGCCATGACTCCCGAAACGGAATTGCTCCTGGTGAACGCCAGCCGGGCGCAGCTCGTCCGCGAAATCATCCGCCCCGCGCTGACCGTGGGTGACGTCGTCCTGTGCGACCGCTTTTACGATTCGACCACGGCTTACCAGGGCCATGGGCGCGGGTTGGACCTGGCGCTGGTGAAGAGCGTGATTGATTTTGCCGTCGGCGACACGCGACCGGATCTGACCTTGTTTCTGCACGTGCCGCCGGAAGTCAGCGCGGAAAGGCTGCTCTCACGGCAGTCCATCCTGCCCTTCATCCGCGACCGGATGGAGGAAGGAGACAGGAATTTCTTCGCCCGCGTGGCCAGGGGTTACGAGGCGATTGTCGCCGCCGAACCCGGCCGCGTTCGCGTGGTGGATGGCACCGGCCCCATTGACATCATTTGTTCAAGAATCTGGGAACAGGTGCAACCGGTTCTGCCGCGGGTTGGCCGCTGGTAAACGCGCTTGCTGAATTTCCGGCAATGAATAATCATGCAGTATGAATGAAAGCAGTCTGAACGAAATCGAGGCAAAAATCCGCAGCGCGGACAATATCAGCGAAGACCGCAAGCGCGAGTTGCTCCAATTGCTCGGCACGTTGAAATCCGAGATCGGCAAGCTTTCCCGAACGCATGACGAGCAGGCGCAGAGCATCGCCGGTTTCGCGGAGCTTTCGGCCCACGAGGCCACACGCCAGCAGCAAAACCCGCAATCGCTGCGCCATTCGCTGGAAGGATTGCGCTCTTCCGTCGAGGGTTTTGAGAAATCGCATCCACAACTCGTCCGGATCGTGAACAGCATCAGCAATACCTTGTCGAACCTGGGGATTTAAATTTATCCGCAAATTACGCTAATTGGCGCGAAAGGAACAAGGCCTGGCTTAAATTTGTGAAAATTCGCGAAATTCGCGGATTATTTTCAATCTTCCCGCGGTTCCAGTTTCGCAATCGCCGCCATGATTTCATTCGCGATTTGCAGGTAAATCTCCTTGAGGCGCGGTTTGGAACAATTCCTCGCTTCCGCGCGCAATTTTTCAAAATTCATCGACTGGCCGTATTTCACGGCGATGCGTTTGGGACGCGGAAATTTTATGTGCCGGCCATAGGCTTCGTAAGTGCCAAACACGCGCACCGGCACGACCGGCGCAATGGATTTGATCACCACCAAGCCGATGCCTGAACGCGCGGGCTGTAATTTGCCGTCGCGCGTCCGCGTGCCTTCCGGAAATAAAATGATGCCGCCGCCCGCGAGCAGCCGGTCGAGAATCGCCTTCAAACCAGCCGCGCCGCCGCCGTCGCGGTCCACGGGTACGGCACTCCAGGAACGCAAGAGTGCGCCAACGCCCTGAAACCGAAACAATGATTCACGTGCAAGATAATTGATGCCGCGTTTCAGCCCCGCGCCCACCAGCGGCGGATCGAGAAAGCTTGCGTGGTTGGACGCGAGAATGACCGCGCCGGTTTCAGGGACGCGTTCCGGATTGAAGACCCGCCAGCGAAAATAGCTCGCATACCATGCGCGAAAGAAAAGCCAGCCAAGGCGATACGAGAAATTCATTTTTCAGCCAGCCGTTTTCTTATCTCCGCGATGATGAGCCCGCTGGTTTGCTCCGATGTCATTTGAGAGTTATTAATGACCTTGGCCCCCAGCGGAACCATCAGCGGCGCGACGGCGCGCTGGCTGTCGCGTTGATCGCGCGCGGCCAGATTTTCCCGGACGCCGTCGGCGGCGCGGCGGCGCGACCGTTCCTCCAGCTTCGCATCGAGATAAAACTTGAAGTCCGTTTCCGGGAAGACATTTGTGCCGATGTCGCGGCCTTCCATGACGAGGCTGCCAAACTGCAGGCATTCACGCTGGCGTTTGACCATCCACTCGCGCACCTTCGGCACCGCGGCAACGTGCGGCACGGCGGCGCTGACTTCGGCCGTGCGAATTTCGTTCTCGGGAAAATAGCCGTCCACAAACAACCGCGCGACGCGCAGGCCGTCGGCTTCCAGACAATGCAGGGCAGCCTTCCACTTGCGGCAAAGCGCGGCCACGGCCCTGGCGTCCTGCACGTCAACCCGGTTCTTCAGGCAATACCATGCCAGCGTGCGATACATCGCGCCCGTGTCCACGTAAACACAGCCAAGCGCCCGGGCGACCCGCTTCGCGTTCGTGCTTTTACCGCTGGCGCTCGTGCCGTCAATGGCAATGACCAAAGGCTGTTTCAAATTTATTTTCGTAGCTGCGCCTCGGCAGAGCGCGGCAAATATCTTTATTTTTATCCAGCGGCACTCTGCCGAGCTGCCGCTACGAATCAGTCCGCAAACAATTCCTCAGCCGCCAATTTTCGCCCGGTCGGCACGTCTCGGATCTCGACACCCAGACCGTGCGGCGGTTTGGCAGCGAATTTCTGGAAGAAATTCGGAAACGTCTTCTTCACACAGGCCGGATTCCTGATTTTTATGCCCGGCACCTTCAATCCCAGAACCGCAAAACACATTGCCACCCGGTGGTCATTGTAACTTTCAATCTCCGCGCCGTGGAGCGACGAAGGATAAATTGTCAGCGTGTCGTCTTCCTCGACGACCTTGGCGCCACACTTGGCCAGTTCCGTATGCAAGGCGGAAACCCGGTCGCACTCCTGAACGCGCAGGTGGTCGAGGTCAATGAATTTCACCGGATGATCTGCGAACGGCGCCATCATCATCAGCGTCATGATGCTGTCACCCAGATCCGATCTCCGGGAAACCGTTTCCGGGAGGAGCCGGTAATTCAGAAAATTTGTATCAATCTGATAACCTGCTCCAAGAATCGGCCAACGCTCCACCAGGACCGGGTGCGGCTCATCCTGCGCCGCGCCGGCGGCCAGCCAACCGGCCGCCAGAAAATAACTACCGCTGGACGAATCAGGATCAACCGGATAAACGCCGCCTTTCATGCCCCGTTCCGGATGCCGGCTCTGTTTCCGGCTCCAGTAAAAATACGAGAACATTTCGCGAGTCATATAAACATAAGGCGATTCCTCGACATTTTCGCCGACAATTTCGACCTGCCAGCCGGCCGCCAGCGAGCACATCAGCAACGCGCTCGCAAACTGCGAACTTTCCTCGATGCTCACCTGGCACCGGCCGGGGTGCGGACCGGTCGCATGAATAACGGCGGGCAACTTGTCATTCGGCGAATCCACGCGGCAACCCAGCTGCCGCAACGCCTGGAACAAGGCCGCCTGGGGCCGCTCGTGCATGCGCGGCACGCCGCTCAAGCGATAGACGCCGTTTCCCAGACAAACGAACGCCACCAGGAACCGCGCCGCCGTGCCCGAGTTGCCCACAAACAATTCCAGCGGTTTTTCCG
The DNA here is from genome assembly GCA_025451535.1 of Verrucomicrobiia bacterium. Lineage (GTDB taxonomy): Bacteria > Verrucomicrobiota > Verrucomicrobiia > Limisphaerales > UBA11358 > UBA11358. Next base: position 29,346 of record JANWKE010000022.1, on the reverse strand, counting down.
CGGTCCCCGCAGTGGGAATTTTCCCGCCGAGACCGCCAACCGTGATCGCGCGGTTGCAAAATTCCTCCGGGTCGGGAGCGACATTCACCACGAAGCCGAGCTTCCGCAGGCAGTCGACCATGATTTGGGTGTCTTCGCTCCAAAGCGCGCTTTCCAGCGTGACTTCGCCGTCGGCCAGCGCGGCCAGGATGAGCGCGCGGTTGGTGATGCTCTTCGAGCCGGGCACGGTGACTTCCGCATGCACCGGCTGGTCAAGCGGCACGATTTCGATGAGGTCGGGTAACACTTCAGTTTCTATTCGGGTGACGGTGACGCACAGCACGCGCACCAACGGTCGCGGCGGGCCTTGGTTGTTTCAAAAAATTTTGTGATGGCCTTCGCATCGGCTTTGGCCAAAGTACGCCCGAATTTCTTCAAATCGGAAATGAAATCCTCCAATGCCCGTTCGAGATTTTTGCGGTTGGCCAGCGCGATGTCACGCCACATCTCGGGCGAGCCGGACGCAATGCGCGTCGTATCCCGGAAGCCATTGGCGCAGAGCGCCGCCTGGTGTTTCGGTTGCGTTGGTTTCAACACGTAACCGGCCAAAGTCGCCGCCAGGACATGCGGCAGATGGCTGGACCGGCTCACCAGCAAATCGTGCTGTTCCGGCGCCAGCCGCAACGTTCGCGCGCCCAGCGATTTCCAAAAGCGCTCAACTTTGTGAACGGCCTTTGAATTTGATTTTCCCGTCGGGGTAACGACGCAAACAGCGTTCGCGAACAAATCTGCGCTGGCGGCGCCCACGCCGGTTTTTTCCGCGCCGGCCATCGGATGGCTGCCCACAAAATGCGCGCCAGCTTTAGCAACGAGCGATTCCAGTTCACGCACGACACCGGCTTTTACGCTACCCACATCGGTAACCATCGCACCGCGTTTGAGCGCCGGGAGCATTTCCCGGACGCGGGCGCGCATTTGCGCCAGCGGTGTGCAGAGAATCACGAGATCGGCGTCCCAAACGGCGGCCAGCAAATCGGTAGTGGCAAAGTCCACGGCACCCGCTTGCTCGCAGTCCTTCAGGCTGGCGACGCGGCGCACGAAGCCGGCCACCCCGCCGGGCGAAACGAGTTTCCGCCGCTTTACGGCCAGTCCGATGGAACCGCCAAGCAAGCCGACGCCAATGATGGTGATTTTCCGAAAAAGCACACGCACAGAATAATGGATTCGTTGAAGAGTTGAAGCGTTAAAGCGGGGAAACGTTGAACCCCTTCAACCTTTTAACGCTTCAACACGTTACGTGCTGAATCATAACACATGTCCAGGACCTGCTGCGTTTGGAGCGCCCACCTCGGCCATTCTTCGTTTAATTTGCCGGAAAAAACCTGGTTGGCGAAATTGCGGAACATGACGGTGTTCTGCGCCGTCGCGTGGCCAAGGTCGGCCAGGTCCGAACCGGGCGCCGGCGTTGGGGCACCGGTCGGAACGCGAATTTCCGCCCGATTGACTTCAAAAGCCGGTCCGTAGCCGTTGAACGGATGGACGAAATCGGGCACTCGCAGCCAGCCATCCCGGCCACTGACAAAAACCCATTGTTGCAGGGCGGCCCGAAACGAACAGTAAAACCCCGCTGAAATACCATCGGCAAAAATCAGCTCAGCGGAGAAGTCTGTCGGGGCAGGCACACGACCGCCGGTCGGTTCGGATTGCGAGAGAATCCGGCCGGTCACCGAGTGCGGCAATTGCCAGTTCAGCGCCCAAAGCGTGAACCGGATGCAGTACCAGCCCAGATCGCCCAGGCAGCCGGCTGGCTCCAACCGGCCGTCCACGCGGATATTGCTGTCGGAGAAGCCACCGGTACCGAGGAAACTGAATGCCGACGCAATCCGTCGCACCGGCCCGACGCTTTTGCCGTCGTCCAGAACTTCGCGAACGCGCGATAGTCGCGGATTGTGCATGAACATGACGCCATCCATGAATTGCACGCGGTGCTTGCGGCAGGCGTCCGACATTTCCTGAACGTCGGCCGCACTCACCCCGCACGGCTTTTCACAAATGATATGCTTGCCCGCCGCCGCCGCGCGTAACACCCATTCCTTGCGCAACCCGGTCGGCAGCGGAATGTAAACGGCGTCCACGTCGGGCGAGGCGAGCAGTTCCTCATAACTGCCGAGCGCGGCCGGCGTGGCGGCGAACGGAAACTCCTCCTGGAGTTTGCGGATGTACTCGCGGCCACGTTCCGCGTCGCGGCTGGCCACCGCCGTGACCATGGCATTGCCGGAATTGAAAATCGCCTTCCAATTCTGACGGCCTATCCCGGCCGTGCTTAAAATTCCAATCCGCAGTTGTTTCATAGATTAAATTCAATGCTTTGTAGGAGACGACGTAAGGAGTCTCTGACTTCTATTCAGTTCGAGTCTCGTCACCTCGACTCCTACAAGCTTCCCGCACCCGCTCCAAAATCACGTCAGCCAGGTGCGGCTCGCTGCCGATGGCCGGCGTGTACCAGACCCGTTTCCCGTTTTTCTCCGTCGGATTGCGCCACGTCGGCTGTCCGGCGGCCAGCCGCTGGCGAACAGCTGCCCGCGCTTCGCCCAGCAACACCGGAATGTCTTCCTGCGTGTGCAGGCCGTCGCTGATAAAAAAGGGCGCCACCACCAGGCTTTTCGTCTGCGCGAGCCGGTAGCATTCGGAAATGCGCGGACTTTCTTCAAGGAAAATCGCGTGCACGCCGCCATCAAGGTTCAACGCGCGGATCAATTCCACCTGCCGGTCAACCGGCTGGCGCGAATTTTCGTTTTTCTCCGTGCCGTGGCCGGCGATGAACAATGTGATCTCTGCCGGCCTGGGCGCACGCGGGAATGGGTACTTTTCCACAATCTCTTTTGCACGACACAATATCACATTCGTCATGCTGTCGTGCGAACCGACGGGCCGGCAATATAACAGTGACGAGTGGCGAGTGACGAGTGACGAGTGACCGGCAAAGCCGAGTTCACGGGGAATCACTTCGTCGCTGAAATAGCCTTCGCTGATGAAAAGCGGCACGATGAACACGCGGGGAGTGGAAAGGCTCGCCAGGACGATTTTGATGGGCGGTTCCTGTTTCCAGAACGCCTCGCGCACTTCGGCGAAGAGTTTCCGGCGGCGCAATTCCGCCGCGTGCTGATAAACCGGCGCGGCGGAACCGGCATTCTGCTCCGTGCCGTGGCCCAGCACCACCAGCGCGGCATCGCCGAATTCATCGCGTTTCACGCGAAAGGGTTAGCCCAGGACCGTGCCCTCCGCAAGCGGGCGCTTCAAAAACTGACTTTTTGGTTGAAACCTTTTGCTCTTTTAACCATCTTAAGTTTCAATTGTCTCCAAAATAAGCGAAATAATGAAAAATCAAACCTGGATTAAACTGACATTTGCCCTGGCCGTTCCGCTGGGATTGGCCTTAACCGCAACCGCCGATGACGCCACACCGGGCACGCTGCCTCCCGCCGCGGCCAAACAAGGTGTGACTTATACCGGCGACATCAAACCCATTTTTGACAATTCCTGCACCAAATGCCACAGCGGTGACAAGCCCAAAGGCCGGCTCAAGCTTGACAGCCTTGACGGCGCGCTCAAAGGCGGCAAGGAGGGCAAGGCCATCATTGCCGGCAACAGCGCCAAAAGTTCGCTGGTGTTGCGGGTCGCGCACCTGAGCAAGGATGATGATGATTGGATGCCGCCACAGCACAACCGGGCGCATATCGGGCCGCTCACCCCGGAGCAGATCGGTCTGATCCGTGCGTGGATTGATCAAGGCGCAAAATGAGCGACACGTGACAAGTGACGAGTGACAAGTAAGGCGCAATCCGGTCCGGATTGCGCCTGTTTAATTTACCGGTGCGAGCGGCTCGCGCTTCTGTTCACGCAGCTTTTGCTGCTGGCGCAGCAATTCAACTTTTTCGGCATCGGACATATCCGGCTGGCTGGTTCTTTGAAGCATAACGGCTATCTGCCGGTCCAGGAATTGATTGCGCAGTTTCAGCGTCACATCGGCCAGTTGCTGTTCGGGATTGGGAATTTTGCGGTCTTCGGCCACGGCCTCGGTAACGAGTGCCCGCATCTCCGGCGTTTCACATTCGTCTAAAAAGGCAGCGAGGCTTCTCCAGGTCTCATTCGTCTGCGCCGTGAACCGTTGGATGACGATTTGCCGGACGAGCGGATGCACCATCCAGCTCACATCCAGATGCAACGCGGCCCAGGCAACCAATTCATCGTGCAACAACAGCAGTTTGAGCAGATGAAATTCATGATTCGACGGACGTGACGCTTCGGGTTCGGCGGCGGCCAATTCTTCATTTTCCGACCTCTGATTTCCGACTTCCGACTTCCGGACCCTGGCAAATTCTGCGCGTACCGACTCCGGCGAAACTCCGAGCCGCAACGCGGTCTTTTGGGCATAGGTATCAACCAGCACGGAATTGCCGGTTTTGTAGACGGCTTCGGCCATGCCGCGCAAAATTGCATTCCGGCCCTTGTCGCTGCTCACGTCATTCTGCTGGCATAGCCGGGTCAACAAATAATCAAAAAATCCTTCAGCGTTTTCGACGAGTTTGCGGAAGGCCTCGCCGCTGTTGGCCTTGATGAAACTGTCCGGGTCGTGCGGCGCAGGCACCACGGCCACGCGCACGGCCAGATCGGACGCGAGCAAATGGTCGAGCGAGCGCACGGCCGCGTTCTGACCGGCCTCGTCCGAATCGAAACAGAGCACAACTTCATTCACGTATCGCTTGAGGATGCGGGCGTGCTGGTCGGTAAAAGCAGTGCCTTGCGGTGCGACGATGTTTTGCACGCCGGCCATGAAACAGGCGATTAAATCAAGCTGGCCTTCGCAGATGATCGCGCAACCGGCATCCAGAATTGCGCGTTTCGACTTGTCGAGGCCGAAGAAGACCTTGCTCTTGGTGAAAATGGGTGTTTCCGGTGAGTTGACATATTTGGCGGTTTTTTCGTCGCCGGCCAAAACCCGGCCGCTGAAGCCAACCACCCTGCCCTGCTCGTCACAGATGGGGAAAATCAGACGCCCGCGAAACCGGTCGTAGTAACGACGGAGGTCGGAAGTCGGAGCCTGGAGGTCAGATTTCGCATCTTCCCCTTCCGCTTTCTGACTTCCACCTTCTGACTTCTGAATAATGAGTCCGGCTTTTTCGACCAGCGTCAGTTCATGGCCCTTGCTTTTTGCCCAATTGACCGTGTCGTCCCAGCTTGGCGGCGCCGCGCCCAAACGGAAGAGTTTTACAGCTTCGGGTGACACACCCCGTTTGGCCAGATAATCGCGGGCAACCTGTCCCACGGCTTCATTGAGCAGGCAGTTCTGCCAGCGTTGCGCGATCTGCTCATGAATCTGGAGCAACTGGTCCTTGAGATGGCGGGATTGCTGTTCGTGGGGATTTTGGTCGAATTCGAGGGGAATTTTCCCGCGGTCGGCCAGCCGGCGCACGGCGTCCACGAAGCCGATGTTCTCGTATTCCTTGACAAAGGTGAATACGTCGCCGCCCTTGTGGCAGCCGAAACAATGGAAAATCTGGCGGTGCGGATTGACATTGAAGCTGGGGGTCTTTTCCTTGTGAAACGGACAGAGCGCGACAAAGTTCGCTCCGGCCTTTTTCAACGGCAGATACGAGCCAATGACATCCACAATGTCACTGGCGGCGCGAATGCGTTCAAGGATTGCGGGAGAAATCGTGCCGGCCATGCTGGTTCAGCGTTTGTCGCTGCCCGGCCCCCGCAGCCGGTCACTGGGCCGGCTCATCCGAGGCCACAGAACCACTGCCTGCCACGACGGGGTCAATCAGCAACACGGCAAGATACTTTTTAACGTAAGGCCCGGTAAAGGACTTTTCAAAAACTTGATTCTGCACGGTATACCAACCGGGGAAGAAATGCGCTCCATACCAGCGTTCCTGGTATTTGTTATCGGCCTCGATTTGTGCCGTCGTGAAATGGCGCGCATTCAGAAAGGACAACGCGAACAGCAAAACGCAGATGTATCGCACCATGCCGGAGGGCGTCCCGAGGTAATACTCGGCACTGCCAAACAGGTTGCTGCCAAACAGCTTCAAGGCCAAAGGACGTTTGAGCATCGAAAAAATCATAAAAACGAGCAACGCCAGAATCGCATATCCCAGAATATCACTGGTGAGCAGATCCAAGTGCGCCAGATTGACAAGCAATTTGGCCACCTGCGAGTAAAACAATCCGCCGACGAGGACGATGCCAAGCCAGGTGAACAACGGCAGAATTTCCTTCGACATGCCGTTTTTACGGCCGCGAAAGAGACCGAACACCAGCACGAGGACGACCACGGCATCAAACCAGCTCAGGGACAGGCTGTTTGACGCCAGAGATTGCATGGAAATGGCAAACATAGGGCTGAAATCCAGGTTTTAGCCACATCTGCCAGCAAAATCCGTTCCATGCTCAGGGCGGGTTTGACGAAAGCCAGAATTGGATTTCGGCCGCTTGCGCATTGCCCGGGTCCAGTTGCAGCACTCGCAAATACTGCGTCCGCGCCTGCGGCACATCATACAACTGCTGCGCGTAAATATTGCCGAGCGCCAGATGTGCGCGAACGTCATCCGATTTCGACGCGAGAATTTTCTTCAATTCATTCACGGCGTCGGTCACATAACCGGCGGCCTGCAACCCCAGGGCGAAATTATAACGCGCGCCCACGGAATCCGGCTGGATGGCCAGTGCCATCTCATAAGCGGGCAATGACTCGTTGAAATCACCCAGACGATAAGCCATCACACCGCAATTGTATTGCGCCTCAAACCAGCCTGGATCCAGCCGGGCCGCCTCGCGATACGAGTCCAGCGCGTCCAAATACTGCTTGTCCTGTTCAAATTGTTGCGCTCGCGCAAAAGCGCGACCGGCCGCCGGCCGGTTGCCGGGCCGGGGGGGAGTCGGCGAAAGATATAAATAACGCGGAAACGATGGCGGTGCGGGCTGAATCAGGCGCACCGGTTTGGTCTGGGCGTGCATGGGCGTGCCGAACGCGGTCAGGTTGCTGGTGCTCGGCGCGGTCTTTACCGGGGTATGGTTCGTATTCGATGAAGCCACCCGCGTTTCTTTCGGCTCGGGCGAAGCGTTGCGAAACCAGTTCATGGGGTTGATCTGGTGCAAAACGCCGGGCCTCCCGTTGGTCTGTTTCGGGGGCGCTTCTCCGGAAGCAAGCAGACCCGGCGTCTTTATGGGAGCGGGTGCCGGCTGAACCCGGGCAGCTTCCGGTTCCGATCCACGGGACGAACCAGGATTGGAACGGGCCAGGGTCGGGGTTCCCGTGGTCGGCGAAGATCGCGGCGGAACTGAAGCCACCTGACGGTTTGATCCCGCCAGATTGGTCGTGCCATTCATCGTTTGTTCCAAATTATCGGCGATGGCATTTACCTGGTCCCAATCCGGCCGGTGCGGGGTCAACGCGAGATACGCGCGGTAATTTTGCAGTGCCAGCGCGTTATCATGCAGATATTGCCGCGCCACCGTTGCCAGATTCAACAGCGCGGGCGCGTAATCCGGCTGTGCCCGTTTAGCGGCGGTGAAATACTGCGCCGCGTCGCGCGGGCGGCCCCGCTGCATCTGGGCAAGGCCAAGGCCATTCAGCGCTCCGGCGCCATTTGAGTTTATGGCCAGCGCCGTATTGAAGGCTTTTTCCGCCGCGGTGAGATCATGCAAGCGCAACTGGGCCATGCCCAATTTGGTCCAGCCCTCGGGATCCTTGCTGCGGCGGAGCACATAAGCGGTGAATTCGGTCCGGGCGACGTCGGGCTTGTTTTGTTCCAACCATAAACAACCCAGATTGTAATGCGCCTCCACTAAATCACGGTCCAGGGCCAGGGCGCGTTGATACGCCAGCGCTGCGTCGGCAGGCTGGTCGGCGTGCTGGTAGGCGTCACCCAGATAATTCCATGCCTGCGCGTTGGTGGACATCAGCGACGTCGCCGTTTTCAACTCCGCCACCGCGCCCGAATAATCACCGCTGCTCAGAAGTTTTTCCCCTTTGAGCAGCGCGCGCGGTCCCGCCGGTCCGCAGCCAGTTAGAAAAATGGCCAGCGCCAGAAAAACGATTACGCCGCACCAGCTTATGTTTTTTGTGGCCAGCATCGCCGTTGGTGGTAGCATCCACGCCTTGACGTGTCAAGAAACGCACTGGCCAAATTCATTCAAGCGCTTTACCGGCTGATGGCGATAGGCACCCTCGGGTTCGCCTGCCCGCAGGTTCAAGCCGCCGATTTATCGTTGCGGCAGTCCGGTGGCGCGCGCGCCCACGTGCTGATCGTCGAAAATTCCAACGCCACCCACCAGTACCAACCGAACACCGCCTGTGTGCAGGACATGGTCAATCGCGGCATCACCAATTTCACCGGCAAACCGACTGTCGCCGAAGCCTGGCGCAGTCTGGTCTCGTCGCAGGACATCGTCGGCATCAAGGTCTTTTCCGCCGCCGGGCCGATCAACGGCACCCGCCCGGCCGTCGTCGCAGCGGTGATTCACGGGCTGCTCGCCGCCGGGTTGCCACCCGGCCATGTCATCATCTGGGACAGGGATGATGGCGATTTACGCGCCGCGGGATTTTTTAAACTCGCTGCCCGGCTCGGTGTGCGTGCCGCCGGCAGCACCCAGGCAGGTTACGACCCGACAAACTTCTATCTGCCCGACACGCCCATTATCGGCCAGCTCGTCTGGGGCGATTTTGAATTCGGGCGAAAGGGCCCGGAGGTTGGCAAAAAGTCCTTCGTTTCCCTGTTGGTCAGCCGTCAAATCACCAAAATTATAAGCATCGCGCCGCTGCTGAATCAGGATGCGGTCGGCGTTTGCGGCCATCTTTACGGCCTCGCGATGGGCAGTGTGGATAATACCCGGCGTTTCCAGGGTGATTCGGAACGGCTCGCCGTTGCCGTGCCGGAAATTTACGCCCTGCCCGCGCTCGGCGACCGGGTTGCGCTCAACATCACCGACGCGTTGATTGGCCAGTACGCCGGCGGCGCCAGGGGATTGCTGCAATATTCAACGGTGTTAAATCAACTTTGGTTCAGCCGTGATCCGGTCGCGCTGGATACGCTCGCCATTCGCGAACTCGACCGCGAACGCCTCATCATTCAAGCGCCGGGGTTCAAACCCAACCCGGAACTCTACTCGAATGCCGCCTTGCTCCAACTGGGAATGAATGAATCCAACCGAATCCAGGTGGAAAAACTTCGCTGAAAACCGGCTTTCCGCGGCCGGGTCAACTTGTCACAGGTTCGGCATTCTGGGCGATTCTGGACCGGGCCAGCGCCTCTTTTCTCTCACGCAGACAGTCCGGACAGATGCCGTGCGTGGTCGGTGTATCAAATCCCTGCTCCATGAAATCCTCCAGTGGCATCCATTCTCCCTTGAAATCAATGCGCCGACACCAGGCGCACACACGCAGGAACTCTTCCAATTGCCGGACCCGTTTCAGCAACCGGCGCGTTGATTTGCTCACCAGCAGCCAGACCGCCAGAAAGAGCAGCATCTCCAGCGTGGACCGGCGGTAAACGAAGGCGAAAGGGTGGTCGGAGAAGATCAACGTTGGCAACTTGAGCAACTCATCAAGATAACAAAGCACAATCACCGCCAGAAAACCAAGGTTTTGATACAAGACAATCCTTGTCAGGAAGGATTTTTTTTCCATAACGTCAACGTCAACTGTGCAACTTGCGGAAGACCGGCAGCCATCTCCTAAAATGACTTTATACTCCCTTTACTCTCACCTCGGCGCTTCATCGTTTCGTCGCTGAACACGTCAGAAAGAACCGCATAAATTGTGCCGCCGATTTTTCCCTCCGCAAAAAAACAAAACCATTCCCTTCGTCCGGCCACCAGCTCCACCAACGCCACCGGTTTTGACAGTTGGCACACAGGAAAGTTCAATCCCAATCGCCCACAAGTAAAATATTTTCCTCCGCTTGACAAATTGAAAGCCATTGCCAATAAGTTACCGTTCACGTAAAAATATTTTTCCAATGAAACTCCGCCGGCTTGCCGCGCTGCTCTGGTTGTTACCACCCCTGGTCATTTTAATGGCAGGTTGCGCCACCCGCCATCCCATGGTCAGCACCTGGCACGAATCGGAATTTTCGCCGACGCGGGCGGACAAGATTGCCCTGACCCTCCGGCCCCAGCCCAGTCCCGAAGATGCGGCGTTGGGCCGCTTGTTGGTGGATGAGTTAAAGCGTGAAGGTTTCAACCTCGTACCGATGGAAAAGGCGGATTATCTGATAGCCGGCACGCTGACCGATGAATTGGTAACAGACCAGCAGCATCGGATAACCACAACCGTACCCGCGCCACCGCCGCAGACAACCGGGCAAATTATGACACTGCAATCATCCAGCGTTCCCGAAACCAGCATTTCACGACCGGTTATTTTCCGTAACCGGGGTATCCGGTTGTTTCTATATACCAATCCCAAAACCAACCCAAGCGGCCTTCAAATCGCCTGGCAGGGATACATCGCCACCGGGCAACCCGCTACGGCTGAACGGGAAACGTTATTGATCCGGACTTTGCTCGGTTATTTTGGACAGGAACAACACGGGCCCGTCAACCTCGGTCGGTGAAACGCCATCTGACTTGCCACGAAATCAATCCCACTCCATTGCGCAGACTTTAACCTTATTGTCCGGACCTGAATTCACATCGGCGGAGTGCCAATCAATTCGGCGTGAAAAGCCTTGATGCCATTCAGCATGAACTGAATGGCCACTGCCGCCAACAGCAGGCCCATGATGCGGACGGCAATACTCATCGCAATCGGGTTCAGCCAGCGTGCGCCGCGCACCGCCAGCCGGAAAATCAGATAACTGACCGCCGCCACCGCCACGATGCAGCCGTACAACGCGATGTGTTGCGGGACATCGCGTGCCTCATTCTGGAGCAGGACCGTCGTGGAAATGGCGCCCGGCCCGGCCAGCATCGGAATGGCCAGCGGCGTGATGGCGATGTCGTCCTTTTCCGTGCCGGCTTGTTTTTCCTCATGCGTTTCCTGCACGCGCGATCGCTGCACGCGCAACATGTCCAGCGCGATAATGAGCAGCACGATGCTCGCGGCGATTTGAAACGCCGGCATGGTAATGCCGAAGATTTTAAAGATGACCGTCCCGGCTGCGGAGAAAACCAGCAATACCACCGCCGCCGTGCCACACGCCAGTCGTGCCGTGCGCAAACGCTGTTCCGGCGTGTTCGTCGGCGTCATCGCGAGAAACGCCGGAGCCGTCGCCAGCGGGTCCACAATCACAAACAGTGAACCGGCCGCCAGCAGAATGTATTCCGTCAAACTCACGGACAAGAGTTAGACGCACGTCGAAATGGAAGTCAAATGGAAGAAAACCGGGTTCCTGCCACTGGACCGCAGTTTGACGCAGATAATTGCCGATGACCATTGCTGATCCACCGCCCGGTTATCAACTTGACAGGCCGGGTCTTCATTTATTGAATCCTTATGCCGTGAAAATTTTGGGCCCGGCCGAATTGGTCTTTTGGAGGTGCATGGGATCCTGGTTGCTTTTGTCAGCCATTGCCCTGGCAAATCCCTCATCGGCTTCGACGGAGGAAGTCACTCGCGTTTTGGTTTCACCTTCCCGGCCATTGACCGCCGGTACCCGGGGCAGTGTCTGGCTTTATTGCCTGAACCATTCGTCCAACGCCGTCAACCGGGTCTTCGAACCGGGTCTTTCTGGCACACTCACTTCCGGTTCCAACTCGTTCCCGGTCGTTCTAATCTCAACCAACACCAGCGGGACGGAGACCACGATCGCCCCCGGCAACTTCGTAAAAGAGGAATATCAATTCGATGTTCCGCCAGTCGCCAGCGGGCAGGCAACCCTGGCCGTGAGCAACTGCAATGAAATCGTTATCCGGGTGGAAAGCAGCGTTCCCGGGACCCCGGTGGCCTCGCAAATGCCCCCAACGCCGCCGGCCACCAACGCAGCGCCACGTTCGGCGCTCATGGAATTTCTGGGCAGACATATTTACGCCTACGAACCGATTTATTTCATCCTGGGTCAATATCCCGCCGCCGAGTTTCAGTTCAGCCTGAAATACAAACCCTTCGACCTCACCGACGATTGGAATCCTCTCGCCCACACCTATTTTGCCTATACCCAGACTTCCTTCTGGGACCTTATCTCGCGTGATCCGTCGTTTTACGATACCAGCTACAAACCGTCGGCGTTCCTGTTCTATCCCGATATTTTTCAGGAAACGAGTATCCAATTCGACCTGCAAGGCGGCATCGAACATGAATCCAACGGCAAGGGCGGGACCGGCGAGCGCAGTTTGAATACCGTTTATCTGCAACCGACCATCCGATTTGACCTGCCGGCCCATTTTCAACTGTCCTTCCAACCCCGGGTCTGGGATTACCTTTCGTTGGGCAGCAATAACCCGGACCTGCCTGCTTATCGCGGTTATGCCGACCTGCTCGGTGCCTTGACCTGGAACGAACCCGGGAGCGGGGAAAAAATTCAATTCGCCACCCGGCTCCGCATCGGCAACGAGGGCAGCCATGCCGGTTTGCTGTTCGATTTGCGGTTCAACCTGCCTTTTCGTTCCCATTTCAACCCGTCCATCCAGTTGCAGTATTTCACCGGCTATGGTCAGACCTTGCGTCAATATAACGAAGACAGCCGCGCCTTCCGCGCCGGCGTCTGCATCTGGTATTGACAGGACGCATCTCGACACTGTTCTTGCTGAGTACTGCTCTGAAGAAGCTGGCATCTGGAAGATGCCAGAACTCGCAGGCTGGAAGCCTGCACGACGTAGCGCAGCCATCCTGGCTGCGGGTTCAGGCGGCTTCCAGCGGCCTGTTTTCAGGAACCCCGTCAAGGACGTGTTGCCCGAACTGCCCGGAGCGCGGACAGCCACGTCCGTGCGAACTTATGGCGGTCCAAAGGCACGAATTTCCATCAAGTCCGAAACGCATGGACTCCGCGGTCCGCGCTCCCGGCGCGTCTCGATGGTTTGGGCAACACGCCCTCAAGATGCACCCTGTATATATCGGGATTACGTTTCTGCTTCTCAACCCCCACCTGCTCCGGCAAGCTCGGGGCCATTCCATGCGCATCCTGATTGCGACAGTCACCGCGGGGGCCGGGCACGTCGCCGCTGCCGCCGCGTTGGAGGAGGCGTGGCGCGCCTTGCGCCCCGCTGACGCCGTCGAGCGGGTGGACCTCATCCAGTTCTTCTCGCCGCTGCACAAAAAAATTTACGCCGACGGCTACGTGCAACTGGTTGAGCGCGCGCCGGAACTCTGGGGCCTGCTGTTCAGCAAGACCGACAGCCTGAAGGTCGTCCGGCGACTGGGAAAATTAAGCCGCGCTTTTCCAAGCAACTCGCGTAAAAAATTCACCAATCATTTGAAACAATTCAAACCCGATGCAGTGCTTTGCACTCACTTCACACCGCTGGACGCATTGGGCCGGCTCAAAACTTCAGAGGGCGGAGTTACACGACACCCAAATTTGATTGAGAAAATGGGGGCTCCCGGAGTTCGCCCTTCGGAAGACTGGGAACCTCCCTTCGTCGTCAGCGTCGTCACCGATTTTGAGGCGCATGCGTTGTGGATGAACCGCTGTGTGGATTTGTACTGCGTCGCCGCGGAGGAAACCAAGGCGCGGCTCGTGGCCCGCGGTGCGGCGGCAGATAACGTCGTGGCCACCGGCATCCCCATCGCCGCGAAATTTTCGTCCAGGATTGACTCGCATGCTGTCCGGCGAACCCTGGGTTTGCGCGATGACCAGCCGGTGTTGCTCGTGTTGAGCGGCGGGTTTGGCATGGGACCGGTAGCGGAAATCCTTGCCGAATTGGACAAGGTACCGCAGCCGTTACAGACCGTGGTCGTTACCGGCCGCAACGAGGAATTGCGCCGCGCCCTCGCTGCCCAGACCTGGAAACACCCGACGCACGTGCTCGGCTTCTCCACCAACATGCACGAACTGATGACCGTGGCCGATTTCATCCTCACCAAACCCGGTGGGCTGACCACGTCCGAGGCGCTGGCCCTGGGCAAGCCGCTGTTCATCCTGAACCCGATCCCCGGACAGGAAGCCGCCAACAGCGATTTCCTGCTCGAACGCGGCGCGGCGGCCAAGGTCAACCGCGTCGAAGATTTGCCGTTTCGCATCAAAAAACTGTTGGGCTCGGAAAAACTGGTGGCAATGGCCGAAGCCGCCAGGTCGTTGGGCCAGCCGCAATCGGCGATGGCCGTGTGCCGGGAAGTTCTGAAACGACTTTTAAACGTAGATGAACGCTAATCGAAAAGGGCTGTAAGCCCGAAAGACAATAGCCCGGGGTAAGCGAGTCGGCGAGCGCCACCCCGGGAAAACGTCCCACAAAACAATTTCCCTCGCCCGCGGGAGCGGGAGAGGGTGGTTGAGCGACAGCGAAACCGGGTGAGGGTCGTGGGGTAAAATCAAACTCTTACCACAGGCCCGATGAGGGTTGTCAGTAAAAAATCACTAGTTGATAAGGAGTGAACGGGCGCAAACGAGTCCATTTCACCAATACAAATGCGCCAAATGTGCCATGAACATTAACAACCTGCTAAAACAGGACGCACAGGAGCACCGTCTCCACAATTGACATGGCAACGGTAAGGGTGACCAGGCGCTGAAAGAATTGATTGAAGGTCCGAAGTGCCAGCTCGAGCTGCCAGGTCGCTGTCTCCACAATCTCAGCGAGGCTCTGGTCCAGTTTCCCGCTGATCGACCCTGTTTTAATCATCCCCTGGATATCGTCCGCCAGTAACGCCGACCTCCCGAACGCGTCTCCGAAGGTGCCGTTCTCCGCCAGGACCTGGCGGGCTTTCAACAAATCCTGACGAATGGCGTCATTGCGAATGGTCCGCCACGCCAGATCGAACATGACGACCACGCCCAGGCTCCCGGCCTCGTAGGCCAGCCGGAACGTGGCAAAAAACAAGACAACCGCCAGACGGATCTCGGTCTCGCGGAGGAGCGGGAGCTGCAGCAGGACAAAGTCAACCGCCCGTTTCACCGGCTGAATCCGGAACAAAAACCATCCCAACAGGACGAGCAAAGAACCGGTCACGAAGGTGGCGCAGATGAAATGCCAGGCCATCTGGTATTTTCCGAAATACATAAAAATCCCGGTGCGGATGACCCAACCGAAGACGACGCAGAGGAGAGGATAGAGCCAGGTATTGCGCACCAGCCGCACGGAAGGCCCAACCCGGTGGCAGTGACGGGAAAGCAATTGGAATGCTTCCACCAGCCGGCCACCCGCTTCTCCGGCACGGAGTACGGGCAGGAAATAGTGGGGGAAAAAGTTCGCGCCGGGTTCGAGCGTTTCGGAAATCGCCATCCCCTGATCGCACCGTTGTACCGCGACGCGAATCGCCTCCCGCATTGCCCTGGAGCGGGTTCCTGCCCCGCTCAATTCCAGCGCGCGCCTCGGCGTCAACCCGGATGCCAGGCAGGTTGCCATGGAGTCTGCAAAAAGCCACAGGGTTTGGTTGTCGATTCTCACACTGACATGGCTATCTATGGCCGCCACCGACAAAAAGTACCAACCAATTTTGAACCAAAACGCTGGACGAATTTGGACGGGGTAGCTATGCCTGTTACAAATTCATCATGGCAAAGATTTCAGATTCAATCATCCTCGGTTGCTGGATCACCTTCCTGGCCTACTGGTTTATCAGCGCCTTTCGGCAGAAGCCGCTGGCGGAAGGGCAAAGCTGGGCCTCCACGCTCGCCCATCGGATTCCGGTGGGACTGGGCTGGGTTCTGCTGGCGTATCCGCTCCTGCCACCGCCCATGAATCTGGTTCTGATACCGCGCGTGGACTGGGCCCGGTTTAGTGGCGCTGCGGTCTGTGTGTTCGGGCTGTTCGTGACGTTATGGGCGCGTTGGACGCTGGCGGGGAACTGGAGCAGCGATGTCACCTTCAAGCAGGGTCACGAATTGATCAAGACCGGTCCTTACCGGTTTGTGCGACATCCCATCTATACCGGTTTGCTGATGATGGCCTTCGGTTCGGCCATCGAAATCGGCAGGCTCCGTTGCTGCCTGAGCCTGGTGGTGGTTGGCATTGGTTTCTGGATCAAGCTCAAACAGGAGGAACGGCTCATGTTGCGGCACTTTCCCGAGGAATACCCGGCTTACCAAAAACAGGTGAAGGCCCTCGTGCCATTCCTCATATAAAAACCATTCAGCTGCAGAGACGCCAATCCAGACCATCATGAGTCAATTTTCTTGACCTCATTAAATATTTTTGAGAAAGTCCGTCCATCGTTTTTAACTAAAACGATATTAATCGGAAGTTTCCGTCATTGGAGGGGCCGGGGCAGCGGCTTCCAACGCCGGATAATGACTCAAAATGCAACCGCAGGAATTGACAGGCTGGTCCATCACCGGTTTCAAACCACTCGTCTGCCGTGCTTCGAGCTACGAGTTGTGTGTCTTGGCGCCGTGAGCCAAATCAGAATCAACAAGCAACATTAACTGAAAATCAACTTCACGAATGAAAACCCCATCTGGTTCCCGCGCCTGCCGCCGGTTGCGACCGGTCGCTTTAGCCTTCGTCTTCAGCATTTTTGCCGTGCCCGCCGCCCGCGCCGGGTTGACGATGGAGATGGATTTGGTCCTCGACGACAATACTTATTCTTTTTACCCCAACCTGGGCACCAACACAGCAGCGCCCGCCGTTCCTTTTGGCGATTACTTTGTGGCCTCGCCGGGGTGGCCCACCAACGGAGCCAGTGCGCTGTTTCACTGCGATGCCACCGGCTTCAACCAGGTGGGGAGCGGTAATTACGGATTCGCTGATTTCGACGCGCCGGCTTTCAACGACTCGTTCATCCAAAACATCACGAACGGACAGTGGTCCATCTTCGTCACCAATTCGGTGGTGACCAATGTCTATCATTTTTCCGTCACGGCCAACATAAGTAGTAATTCCATGCCCTCGGTGGCCGTCATCTATCCCCCCAACAACGCGCTGAACGTCACGAACCAGCCGACCTTCTTATGGCAAGGCGGACCGACCAACTACACCGATCTGGTGCTTTACCAAGGCCCCAACAACATAGTTCTGCCGGTGACGCAAACCAGCTATTCTGGATTCACGGCGGCCGATGGCCTTGATAGTTTCAATGTGCATTATGACCTCTTTTCGACCAACGCCGTGGTCAGTTCGGTGCCAACCAACAGTGCTTCGAGTCCTCTCTCCAGTTGGGGTTCCACGGCGCATCTGCAGGATCTTGCCGAATCCCAATTCACGGTCGGCAGCCCGGCGGCAGATTTCAATGCCGACCTCAATACCACCAATTTGCCCTGGGCCACGATGGGCGACGCCGCCTGGTTCACCGAAACCACCAATACTTACAACGGTGCTCCGACCGCCGCCCAAAGCGGCAGCGTCACCGGCGGTCAATCCTCGACGCTCTCCGTGACCGTCAACGGTCCGGGCACACTGACGTATTACTGGTCGAGCATCGCCAACGACCCAGCCGGCGGCTTCAGTTGTGAGTTCGACGTGGACGGCAATTACTCGAACAACATTACCGGCGACACCGATTGGTATCAGGACGGGCCCTACTCCATCGGGCCCGGCCAGCACACCTTGAGTTGGACGGCGTTTGCCAATGGCGACACGGATCCGACAGAAGCGGGATTCCTGGATAATGTGAGTTTTGTAGTCGCGTCAACCCCCACCCTGACCGTCACCGCTTCGCCGCAGTCCGGCCCGGTGCCATTGCCCGTGCAATTCACCAGCCCCGCCGTGGACGGCAATGGCAACACCGTCACAAATTGGAATTGGACATTTGGCGACGGCGGAATCAGCACGGCACAAAGCCCCCTGCACACTTATAACAATGCCGGTTCCTACTTTCCCAGCCTTATCGCCTACAGCACCTTCGGGTCATCGCCCCTTTCCGTGACCGGCCCGGGCACGATTACTGTCACGCCGCCGCCGCCGCCGACCGGTAACTGGACAAGCACCGGTTCGATTGGGACCAGTGAGCGATTTGCATTCCCACTGACGGTCCTGCCGAACGGCGAAGTTCTCGCCTCCGGCGGTGAGGCTGTCTTCCAGATAGTTACTTATTTTGAATCGGACCTCTACAATCCCACCAATGGCACGTGGCAGACCACCGGCTATATGAACTACGCCCGCCAGTATCATACCGCCACATTGTTGACCAATGGCCTTGTGCTGGCGGCCGGCGGTCTGACAGTAGGGTCGGGAGGTCAGACCCTCTCCGCCTGCGAGCTTTACAGCCCGGCGACCGGTCTCTGGACCAATACCGGATCCATGAAGACGGCCCGCTACTCTCATACGGCAGTCCTGCTCACGAACGGGTTTGTGCTCGTGGCTGGTGGCATTAGCAATTCAGTTACCCTGGCCAGTTCGGAACTCTACAATCCGACCGCCGGGACATGGACTTCCACCGGCAACTTGAATACGCCGCGTGCCTTCGCTTCGGCCTTCCTGCTGACCAACGGCACGGTGCTGGTGGTGGGAGGCCAGGGCACCAACAACGCCACTCTCTCCAGCGCGGAAATTTACAATCCGGGCACCGGGCTTTGGCACTATACCGCCAGCCCGATGCTCGCGAGCCAATATCAACCCATCAGCCAGTTGCTGCCGGACGGCCGGGTGCTCGTCGCCGGCGGCAGCACCAATGGAACCACGGTGACCGGTTTTTCCGAATTGTATAACCCGGTCAGCGATAGTTGGAGCCAAACCGGGTTCATGAACACTCCCCGCGAGGCTGCCGGTTCCGTATTGCTCACCAACGGGGTCGTACTGGTTGCGGGTGGCAACGATGGAAACAGTGGAAATTATATGACCAATGCGGAATTATTCGTTCCGGGAACGGGAATTTGGACCGTGACCGGCTCGATGAAGGAAGGCCGCAGTGGGCCGTTCCCCATGGTCCTTCTCGCCAATGGACAGGCGCTTGCCACCGGAGGTATTCCCGCCAACAACGACCTTTCCACGGGCACGGCGGAACTTTATACCACCACGGTGCCGTCCATCCGCATCCTGAATCCAACCAGACTGACAGGCGGCGCGTTTCAGTTCTCCTTTACCAATACACCGGGGGCGGGTTCGACAGTTTTTACCACCACGAACCTGGGCCTGCCGTTCGCAAATTGGACAACGCTCGGAAGCGCCACGGAAGTTTCGCCCGGCCAGTTCCAGTTCACCGACTCACAGGCGACCAACAATTCCAAGCGCTTTTACCGCGTCCGCTCGCCTTGAAAAGCCGGATCCAGGGCGTGTTTTCAAATGAAATTCACATTTTAAACCGCATTCTCATCCGCCGGCCGAAATCGTCACCGGTATTTGACTTTCCCCGAGCAACGACTTTGGCCGGGCCTTGCTCGTAGCCGGAAGCACTCAGGCGGCGTGCGAGCCGTCGCAGAAAGGCTTGTTCTTCGACGCGACGTAGCGACGCAAGGTTTGGTTGTCGATTCTCACGATGACACGGCTCTCTATGGCCGTCGGCGGCAAAAAGTGCCAACCAATTCTAAATCAATACGCTGGACAAAATTGGACGACAGAGTTATTTAGCCGGTCAATCAGTCGTTCCGGGTTTCAAATTGTCATGCCAACTATTCTTTCCTCCGCTGATGGGTTGCCTGTCCGCAAAAGCGGTGAATGGGCAAGACGCAAGCATCATTTCTTGAACAATTATTGCGGCATTACCACAGTATCCATGCGGAAAAAGTTCCGATTGGTTTATCTGGATGTCATGGCTGGGCCAGGCCGGTGTAAAATCGAGGAGACGAATGAAGAATTTCCGGGTTCGCCTTTGGTTGCCCTCGACCACGATTTCGCAGACTACATTTTCATCGAGGAAGACCCGGAATCGGTCAACGCCCTGAAACAGCGCGTTGCGAGCCATCCCAAAAGAAACGAAATCAGAATCATTCCTGAAAACTGGATTGGCGTCGCGGAATCCGGACAATTGAAATTTGATGCCTCCACTCTTGTTGTTGCCTTCGTCGATCCGACTGGAATTTCGCAAGTGCCGCTGTCCGCCATGAAAATGCTGGCGAAGAACCCACGGATAGATTTGTTGGTCACGATTCAATACCGCCTCGGCATCGTCTGGAATGCGCCGCAATATCGAAAGGCAAAAAGCGGCCAGACGGCGCTCGACGATTTCCTAGGCGGTCAAAGCTGGCGCGAGTGGGAAGACAAGGAAGCCGGCGAATTTGGGCGTCTGGCGGTGGAACATTTTTGCAATAAATTTCAAAATGAGGAAGGTTTCATCGGAACGCGCCATGTTCCAATCCCGGAATCCAACCCATTGTATCGCTTTACTCTGTTCAGCCGCAACCCGCTTGGCAAAAATTTCTGGTTGAAAATTTTGAAAACGGACGAAAAAGGCCAACGGGAGTTGCTTTGAAAAATAATTCACCCTGGACTGCATTTGTCCTATCGTCTGTGAGAAACTGTTACCGATGAGCGCCAATTCAAAAATCGAATGGACGGATGCGACGTGGAATCCGGTCCGCGGCTGTACCAAAGTCAGCCCCGGCTGCCTGCATTGCTACGCCGAAACCTTTGCCGAACGCTTTCGCGGCGTGCCCGGCCATCCGTTTGAACAAGGATTCGATTTGAAACTGGTACCGGAGAAGCTAGGCGATCCTCTGCGCTGGTCAACGTCACGGATGATTTTCGTGAATTCCATGAGCGACCTGTTCCACGAAAAGGTGCCGGACGAATACATCGTCAAAGTGGCGCGCGTAATGAAGTCCGCCAACTGGCACACTTACCAGATTCTCACCAAGCGCGCCGGGCGGATGCAAAAATTATTGAAAGGCAAACTCCGCTTTGCGGCGGAGGAGCCGCAAATCTGGTGGGGCGTGAGCGTGGAAAACCGCAAGCATGGACTGCCGCGCATTGATTTGCTCCGCAACTCGCCGGCACAGGTTCGTTTCCTTTCCATTGAACCGCTGCTGGAACATCTCGGCCCGATCAATTTGAAAGGAGTCAATTGGGTGATTGTTGGCGGCGAAAGCGGGCCAGGCGCACGCCCAATGGATGCCCGCTGGGTAAAGGACATTCGTGCCCAATGTTGCCAGACGAAGGTGGCATTTTTCTTCAAACAATGGGGTGGCGTCCACAAAGCTGAAGCTGGCCGGAAATTGGACGGCCAGACCTATGACGAATTTCCCGAACGACTGCAAACTCCGGTTCCTGATTTGGAATTCAGGCGAAATGCGTTGGAGCAGTTGGAAGCGAAGTTTACTTGATTAGCTAACTCTAAAAGTAAGCCCAGAAGCGTACCATGATTCAGGCCGCGTGCGAGCCGTCGCAGAAGGGCTTGTTGTTCGACGCGCCGCAGCGACACAGAGTCACCCGGTTCCGAACTTCATAGGCTTTGCCATCAGCGGAAATCACCGGGATGCCCCCTTTGACCCAGATCGGACCGCTCACCTTCTTGTCCGTGTCTTCGATCAACCCGAGTGACGGTTCAGATTTCGGTTCGATAGGTTTGCCCGTCTTCTTATCCCAGACCACCAACCGGCCGGCGGGACAATGCGCGGCCTCATACTCCGCCAGTCGCCGGGCTTCAGGATCATCTGATGCCGGGACCAGGTTCCAGATGCGCCCTTTCGGGTCGCAGAAGCGGGCAAAGGCGCAAAGGCTGTCCGCGTCGGTGAGCCGTAGGGTCGGCCCATCAATGGTCTCGGCCTGCTTCAGGTAAGGCTCACGGCTGGCGGTTTCGGTCCCGTCGAACTTGGCCTTCTGGTGGCTGCCATCGCAGAACGGCTTGTTGCCGGACTGACCGCAACGGCAAAGCGCATATTGCGGCGGTGACGGATGCTGCTTGCCCTCCCGATAATCGAGGGAATCGCCCTCGGCATTGGTGACAATCCATTGCTCGCTGAGCGGCAGGCCGCCACTGACGACGTAGGGGCCATCCTTGGTGACTTCGATTTTCGCGTTCGGCCGTTCGCTTTTTTTCATAACAGTTTGTGGACTGTAGCGGTGGTCTGTGACCGCCGGAAACGACGCTCATAGAGCGCCGCTACAATTTAGATTTTTAAAATCAGTACACCACCAACTCAGCCACACCGAACCGGACCTGTCAATCCCGACTCGTTGGGAACGTCGCTACACAATCTTGCACGGAATCACGGCGTCTTCGTCGAAGGTGTAAACGGCACACAGCCGGTGGTAGCCGTCGGTAATAACCACCTTGCCGTTGGCCGAATCCCGGACCAGCAGGAGCGGCGAGATGCTGTTCCCGGACTCGATTTTGACTATGTCCTTTTTGACATGCGAATTGCTCGCCCCGAGCAATGATAATCGTGAGGCTCGGAAGATATCCTTGGCCTTGAACTCGGACACCGGCGCCTTTTTCAGTTTATTCACCAAGCCCGTCACCGTCTTTGGGTCGTAGATCAGGGTCAAAAACGACTGCGCCGCCGGGTAATCGTGTTCCTCCGGCCGGCTCAACCATTTGATTTTAATTTGGGACATATTCGTATCACCTTTGTCGGGTCCGATAGAACTGGCGGGCGGTGCCCGGTGCAAGAGGCACTGGGACAGAATTGGATTCTCCGGTCAGCCACGGTGCGGCGCCGGTATCCAGCCAGTTGTTCGTGCTACTCAGTTGGTCAGCCTGTTGCAACACAAAGCCTGGTGCCGCGCTCAACCAACTGACCACGAGGTTGGTGCCGGAAAGGTTCGCCGCCAACTGCGGAGCTGCCGGCGGTTGAAACGTGTTCACGGGCGTGGACGCCAGCGTCCCGTCTTCGGTGATAGTCGCGTCGTCCGGCAGGGTCGTGGCATTCACGTTGTTTGTGAATAGCAAATTCGGGTAATCCGAAGTCCACAGGTCGGCAATGACATCGTTGGTCAGCGGCACCAAATTGTCGTTGGTAACCGGCGGACCGAAGTAATTGCCGATGACGTTCACGTCGGTGGCGTTGTGCAGCGTGAGCGGGGCGCGACGCCAGTTGAGGAACGCGTTGTAAAGAATCCGGATGCCGGAAATTTCCAGGCTATTGGTGACGTCGTCCGAAGCGGTGTCAGCGTTGTGCAGTGCGATCATCGCATAGGCTGGCTGCTCGCTGGGAATGGTGTTCTGAACCGCTTCGTAGGAAAAGCCTTCATCCGACAGCACATTGTCCACGATGACCACGTTGGTCGGCACGAAGAAATTGAGGAAATTGGCGGTGATGGCGGGAAAGGCGCAGATGGCGTTTTTGCCCATCCCGCTAACCGTGTTGTGCGCGATGAGCATGTTATTGGCACGGCAATAGATGCCGTGGAACGCGGAGTTGCTGAACTGGTTGTCCAGGTACACCGCCGAGGTGTTCAGGGTTTCGTCAAGCAACAGGGTGCCGGTATCGTAAGTTCCAACCACGACATTCGAAATCGCGTGGTCGAAGGTGATGTTGGGCAGACTGACCGCCGTGATCGTGGCGCGGTCGAAGACGACACCGTGGGTGGCATTATAAAACAGGACCGTGTCGCCCACCCGGGCTTCATACGGAATCAGGTTGGTCGGGGTGGTGGTGTCCGCGCCGTTCTGATACACGGCAAACGTGTTAGTCGGCTGGACGGGCACGTTAGTGATGACAAATGGGGCAAGGCAGGCGTTGGCCGCGTCATCGCTTAATCCGGTGAAGCTGCAACCCTGAATCCATGGACCAATGCGGGAATCAATGAACATGCCGCCATCCGCATTCGAGGCCCGCAGGCGGTTGGTGGTGGCGCCCGCCGGCGGCGGGCCGGGCAGGATCCGGTCATTGATTTCGCAAGTCAGGGGCGAATGTTCCCCGACGTAGCTGGGTCCGGCACCGGTATAATTGGTGTTGTTCAGATACGTGACCTGGCTGGACAGGGAGGTGTTGAATACGATGCCGCCGTCCCAGCGGGAAATCATGCACCAATGACTGCCCGGCGGGATGGTCTGCGCCCGGGCCGACGAGGTCAGAGACACCTTGAAGGCGCCATTCGCGTTCGTTTGCACCACATTGGTGTAGAACACCTGGGTCCAGGCGCCGTCTGCGACGCGCCCCGGCCGGGTCGGATCGATCACCATGCCCCAACGGCTCGCGTTCGGATCCAGATAGTTGTCGTTGGTCGGCGCCGGATAACCGGCGTCCACCAGGAACTCGATGGCCGCCTCCTTGGGAACATCATTGCTAAAATTATGAGTGACGACGCCCTGGGTGAACGGCAGCGGGTCGTAATCCACGGAAAAACCCTCCACGATGACGTTGGAACTGTTGTTGACGCTGAGGAACCCGGCGTGCGGATTGCGTATCAGGATTTTGCAGCCGTTGCCGTTGACGAGCACGTTGGTTGCGCGCACTAAAGCGAGGGGAATATGTGCCGTCGTCAAGCCGTTCGAAATGACATAGGTCGCGCCGGCCGTAAAGCGGATTTCCGTCCCACCCGCGAAGTTACCGACCGAATTCAACGCGTTCGAGATGAGCAGCACGTCGTTGGGGCCGGGCGATCCGACGAAGTTTGTCTGCTGGATAGGCACCGGCAACGTCAACATGGGGGGCGGCCGGGGCAGCCAGTCCACGGTGGCGGCGGTGGCCCAACGCGCGGTCGGTGTGGTCAGATTTGTGGACATCTGGAAAATTAAATAATGCGGCACGACCGAGCCGGCCGAGTTCGTCACGGGCCATTGGTTGAAAATCAGGTTCGTCACGCCGCCGCCGACAGTCCCCACGCTCGCCGTGGCGCGGTACGCGTCATAGGTCAGGAAGAACTGCACGGGATTGCCGGTGTTGGTGAAGGCATTGGGCACACTCACCGAATTGTTGAGCGCAGCGCCGCCGTAGAGCGTGACGGTCCCGGTCCCGAAAACCTGAATCCACGGACCGCTGCCGCTGGCCGGAGCCGTCAGGAACTGATTGCTGCTGCCGAACCCCATGCCGATCCATTCATTGAAACCCGTGGGTAATTGCATCAGCACCGAGGCCGTCATCGAACCGTGTGGTCCAATGGGAATAAGTTGGATACCTGCCGCCGTACCGGCGTTGGCCGCGGTGCTGTACAAATGTCCGCTGCCATCCAGGGCCAGTTGCGAAGCTGTCGGACCCGATTGCCAGCCGTTCCCCTCGACATCAATCCACGGCACGCTGTTGGTGATGGTCGTTGCCGGTTGACGGAAAAAATCCTGGAACACAACCTCCGCCGGCGCGTTCACGACGACCAAGGCCAGCCCAACTGCAAGGAATGCCCAGCTCGGGCGACGGCAGGTGACCTGTCGGGACATTGACCAGAAGAGGGAATGTGCACCATGCACACGGCTAATTTAGCAGGGTCTTTGGCAGAAGCAACCGCGCGTGGTCTGTACACTTTTATCAACCTTTTGTCCAACGTGTTAAATCATGCCGAGCTCGCGCAACGCGTTTCCGGCGCCCGATAGATTTTCCGGCTTCATCTCGGTGTAGTTGCGCGAGAGGATGATGCCTTGCGCACCGCCTTTGAATGCGGCCTTCACCGCTTGCGCCACGCTCTCCGGCTTGCAATGCGCTTCACCTGCGCCTACCGGTACGTCAATGTCCACGCCCGGCCAGATTTGCACGGGATGACCGGCTACGGACTCAACGGCGCGACGGGTTTCGCGTTCCACGTAATTTGCCGAGAATCCGGTTGCGGCGAGCCTGTCAAACGGCGCCTCGTCGTAATTAAGCTGCTGACAAAGCACCTCGAGGGTCATTTCGGGCGACAAGTCGCCGAAAACAGATTGGCGCGCGTCCTTGACGAAGGTTACAAACCGGCCGCCGGCGACGTTATTGTAAACTGCGGGCCGGAGGAAATCGGAGAACCCGGCCAGGTCCGATAAGTTTTCTTCGGCACGCTGGAACGGACTGAACGTCACGTTCTGCCAGACGTGCCAGCCGACCTGTAAGTCGGGATTGACGGATTTGACCTTACGATAAATCGCTGCCTGAAGTTCGTGGCGGCTGGTCACCCACAGGTTTTCCCACGCGAGCACTTCCGGATATTTCAGCAGCAACCGCCAGAATGTGGTGAAATAACCGTCGCGCGGACGCTGCCCGGCACGGCTTTCGCGGACAAACGCTTCCACCGCATCGAAGCCCTGTCGGGCACGTTCCACATCGATGCCCTGGTCACGTCCTTTCTTCTGACAGAACTCGCAGAAACAGGTGGTCTTGCCTGGATCCATCCCGCTGCTTTGGGAAACGCTCAGCGTGTTGAGAAATCCACTCTGGCGTTCCGAACCCCACATCATGCCGCCAATGCCGTAACTGCGCGCGTAATCCTCGACCAATCCCAGCGTGAAATTCCGGTAGCCGGGATTGTTGAAGCACGGCCCGCCCGGATGACCGGTGGTGCGCCGGCCATGATGGTCCACCTCGTAAAGTTTTTCCCAATTCTGCCGCACGGCGGCAGGAAGTTGATTGTCTTCGAGAATAAACGGAAACACGCGGATACCATACTTCTTCGCCACCGGAATGATGCGCTCCAGCACATCCACGCCGCCAAATTCAGGTGCAGTCATGTCCGCCAGGGTCAGCGGCGTGTCCTTGTAAAACTGCATGTGCGGCCGGGCGTAGTTGCCGCCATGAAAATTGGCCGGGCGGGAACCTTCGAGCACCATGCCGGCCCGATGCGGTTCATGCGTATAAATAAAAGTGAACAAGGTGTTGACACCGGCCCGCGTCCGCATGTCATCGAACATCGGATCCAGTTCCCGCTGCGCCAATGGCGCCACGCCGATCGGCATGGCGACCGCGGTGGACGATTTCGATGAAGTGGCAGCGACTGTTGGCGCGCTCTGAGCTGGTTCAATTCCAGCCATGGCCGCGCCGGTACCTACGACTCCTAGTTGGATAAATTTTCGGCGGTTCATGGGAGGAGTATCCCGCACGACAGACCGGATTCAAGACGAATGGTATGACCCACATCTCGCTTTGTCCGAATTTTGTCAATGCAATCGCAATATGCGTTTTCATTGATTTGAAACATCTGTTCGGTTTCACCGGGTTTTTCTTTGGAGTAAAAACAATTAGCGGAGCATTGGGTTTCGACGGGAACGCTTCGCTCCGTATTGGCCTCCACACGCCAGACAAGTGATTTGCGTGTGCAATCTTGTTGGATGATAGAAAAATATCTCAGGTATGCACTTGGAAGCCAATGTTGGTCTTTGTAAGCAGGCATTCCACAATCCCATTCTCACTTTCGCTGAAACACCAATTCGCCGTCGCCGGCTGAAACCTTAATTCGGTCGCCCGACTTAAATAATCCTTCCAAAAGCTGTGTAGCCAAGGGATTCAATAACTTTTCCTGGATCGTCCGTTTTAAAGGGCGCGCGCCGAATTGCGGGTCGTAACCTTCCTTGGCCAACAGCTTCTTTGCCGCAGCATCCACGTCCAGTGTAAGATTCTGTTGCGCCAGCCGCTGGCTGAGCCGGTCGAGCTGGATGTCCACGATCTTCGCGAGTTCCTCCTCATCGAGACTCTGGAAAATAATCACGTCATCCACGCGGTTCAAAAATTCCGGCCGGAAATGGCGCTTCAATTCCGTCATGATTTCCTTTTCCAGTTCTGATTTTCCTTCAGCCTTTAGCCCTCGGTCTTCAGCCTTCGCAAAATATTCCTGAATATTTTGCGATCCAATATTGCTGGTCATGATGACAATGGTGTTTTTGAAATCCACCGTCCTCCCCTGCCCGTCCGTGAGCCGGCCGTCATCGAGTACCTGCAATAACACGTTGAACACGTCGCGATGTGCCTTCTCAATCTCGTCGAACAACACCACCGAATACGGCCGGCGCCGTACCGCCTCGCTCAATTGCCCGCCTTCCTCGTACCCGACATAGCCCGGCGGCGCGCCAATGAGCCGTGATACGGTGTGCTTCTCCATGTATTCGCTCATGTCGATGCGGATCATGGCGTTCTCGTCATCGAACAGGAACTCCGCCAGCGCCCGGGCCGTCTCGGTCTTGCCCACCCCGGTCGGACCGAGGAAAATGAACGAGCCACTCGGCCGATTCGGGTCCTGCAGCCCGCTGCGGGCCCGGCGAACCGCATCTGAAACCGCCTTGATGGCTTCTTTCTGACCGATGACACGTTGGGCCAGCCGTTCCTCCATCTTCAACAGCTTCTGACGCTCACCTTCCAGCATCCGCGAAACCGGAATATGCGTCCACGAGGCGACGACTTTGGCGATGTCCTCATCGGTCACCTCCTGACGCAGCAAGGACGTGCGCGCGGCTTGCGTAGATTGTTTTTCGATTTTGGAGAGCTTCTTTTCCAGGTCTGGAATTTTCCCGTATTGAATCTCCGCCGACTTGGTCAAATCGCCTTTGCGTTGCGCCTGCTCCAGTTCCAGCTTCGCCTGTTCCAGCTGCGATTGCACGACGCTGACGGCGTTGACGGCAGCTTTTTCATTCTGCCACTGTGCGGTGAGGGCTTTGGATTTTTCCTTGAGGTTGGCCAGTTCCTTGTCGAGTAATTTCAACCGTTCCTTGCTGGCTGAATCCTTTTCCTTCGACAATGAGGTGCGCTCGATTTCCAGTTGTAAAATCTGGCGGTCGAGCTGGTCCAGTTCCGTCGGCTTGGAATCCAGTTCCATCTTGATCCGGGACGCCGCCTCATCCACAAGGTCAATCGCCTTGTCCGGCAAAAACCGGTCGGTGATGTAGCGATGCGACAGCGTCGCCGCCGCCACCAGTGCTGAATCCTGAATCCGCACGCCGTGGTGGACTTCGTATCGCTCCTTGAGTCCGCGCAAAATCGCAATGGTTGCCTCGACGGTCGGCTCTTCCACCATGACCGGCTGAAACCGGCGTTCGAGCGCCGGATCTTTCTCGATATGCTTGCGATATTCGTCGAGCGTGGTCGCGCCCACACAACGCAGTTCACCGCGGGCGAGCTGTGGTTTCATGATGTTCGCCGCGTCCGTCGCCCCTTCCGCCGCGCCCGCGCCGACCAGCGTGTGCAATTCGTCAATGAACAGAATGGTTTTGCCTTCGCTGGCGACGATTTCCTTGAGAAACGCCTTGAGCCGGTCCTCGAACTCACCGCGATACTTCGCGCCGGCAATCATGGCGCTCAAATCCATCGCCACGAGCCGCTTGTTCTTGAGCGATTCGGGAACGTCGCCGCTCACGATGCGCCGCGCCAGACCTTCGGCAATCGCCGTCTTGCCCACGCCCGGTTCGCCGATGAGCACGGGATTGTTCTTCGTCCGCCGCGTGAGCACTTGCATCACGCGACGAATTTCCTCGTCGCGCCCGATGACGGGATCAATCTTTCCCTGCCGCGCCATCTCGACCAGATCGCGACCGTATTTTTGCAGGGCCTGATACTTGTCCTCGGGATT
>JANWKE010000021.1 GCA_025451535.1 Verrucomicrobiia bacterium | reverse complement strand
GGCCGTCCCGGAATGCCGCTGCCCACCGCCCAGCTCGTGGGCCTGGCGGCGGAACTGGACCGAAAAGCTAAATAATTCAAATCTATGGCAATAATCAATCAGGCAACCAAGGAACTCCAGGTCAAGATCGTGTACTACGGTCCCGCCATGGGCGGCAAGACCACCAACCTCGTCCAGGTCCACGACCACGTCCAGACCGCCGCCGGCAACAAAGGCAAGCTCGTCTCGCTGGCGACCAGTTCGGACCGCACGCTCTTTTTCGATTTCCTGCCGATTGAAGCGATGACCATCCGCGGGTTCAAGACCAAGTTCCAGCTCTACACCGTGCCCGGCCAGGTCATCTACAACACCACCCGCCAGCTCGTTTTGCGCGGTGTGGACGGCATTGTGTTTGTGGCCGATTCACAATTTGAGAAAATGCCGGAGAATGTCGAAAGTTTCCAAAACCTGATGGATAACTTGCAGTCACTCAAGCTCAACCTCCATGACATTCCTTACGTGCTGCAATACAACAAGCGCGATTTACCCAACGTCGCCCCCATGGAGTACATGGAATTTCTGTTGAACAACCGCGAAGTGCAGGTACCGTCGTTCAGCGCGACGGCACACCGGTGCGAAGGCGTGTTCGAAACGTTGAACATGATCACGCGCCTGTTGTTGCACAAATTCATCACCCAAAGCGTTCCACAATACGCATGACATGGCTACTCTCCCTCAAATCACCGAGGAGGATATTCACAAACTGGACGAAACCCTCCGTGAGTTCAATACCAGCGCCGACGCCTCCGTCTCGCTGGTGATTGACAAGGGCGGTTTTCTCATCACGCACCACGGCGACTCGGACGAATTTGACCTGACGACCATCGCGGCGCTGGCCTCCGGCGCGTTCATGGCCAACCAGACCATCGCCGGCCTGGTCAGTGAAACCACGTTTAACAGCACCTACCAGCAGGGCGAGAACCACAGCCTCTTCGTCACCAATGTGGACGACCATTGCCTGCTCGTCGTGATTTTCAAATCCGAAACCGGCGTGGGCGTGGTCAAATATTACGCCGCCGCCGCCGTCAAACGCATCGCGCGCCAGCTCAAAATCGCTAAAAAACGCGCCCCCGAGGAAGGCCTCGACCTCTCGGTGCTCAACGTGGCCGACACCCAGTACTTTTTCCGCAAGAAGGAGAAGGAATCGGGCGGGAAAAAGCGCCCGTAATTCCTTTTAACCCAACCGGCTGTGGCTGCCGTCGCAAAACGGCGCATTCTTCGAATGTTTGCAACCGCACCACGCAACGGTTTTAGCTTCGGCAATATCCGCTTTTTTGGGTGTAAAACCGGTGCCCTTGTGCGAGCCGTCGCAAAACGGCTGGGTCTTGGACCGGCCGCAGGCGCACCACCAAAATGTGCCGGCCTCCATGGGTTGCACAAACGGAGATTTTTGGGCGATGACTGGTTCTGGCATAATTCTTTTCCTTTCTGGACGATGAAGTAATGAAAGGACCGGAAAGAAGCAATCCTCAAATCTTTCCCTTAAATTGTCACTGACCGGCAGCTTCGCGACGGCGATATTCGTCCAGGATCGCGGCCGTGGCGGACGCTCCACATCGACTCGCGCCGAGGTCGCGCACGAGCATCAAACCGTCCAAATCGCGCACCCCGCCCGCGGCCTTGACCTGGACCTTTGGCGAACACGCCGCGCGCATCAGTTCCAAATCGTGCGCCGTGGCACCTTGATAATTGTAACCACCATCGGGCTGCTTCACGAAACCAAAGCCCGTGGAGGTTTTCACCCAGTCGGCCCCGGCGCGTTCGCAAATCTGGCAGAGCTTGCGCTTGAAACCGTTGCCATCCAAACCCGCGCCGCCCCGGGCCAGGTAATCGTTTTCGAAGATGACCTTCACTTTTGCCCCGTGCCGGTGCGCCTCATCGCACACGGTTTTCACGTCACGTTCCACATAATCCCAATCCCCGCCCAGCGCCTTGCCGAGGTTGATGACCATGTCAATTTCCACCGCGCCATCCCGACAGGCCAGCTCAGTTTCGTAGCGCTTGGACTCGGTGCACGAATTGCCATGGGGAAAGCCGATGACGCACCCCACACGAACACCGCTCCCCGCAAGCAGTTCAGCGGCGCGCTTGACGGCGTACGGTTTGATGCAAACGGATGCCACGCCGTATCTTATCGCAAGTCTGCAACCGTCCTCCAATTCCCGGTCCGTCAAGGTCGGATGCAGCAGCGAATGATCAATCATCCCGGCCAGTTGTTGATAGGTGTATTTCACAATACGCCAACCCTATGCCAATCTGCCGGAAACGTAAATCGCCCTTTGCCTTGAAGCGAATCTCTTACATCAACATGTTTCGCACGGCGTCAATGAACGCATGGACCGTGGCCGGCACGGCGAGATTGCCACTCCGCCGCCAGCTCAACGAAAGGAAAACGCCCACGGCGATGTGGATGCAAGGCAAGACAATGATATACGTTATCAATTGTTGAATTCCGGTGGCGCCCGCAATCGGCAGGTGCCACCAGCCCCACAAGGTGGAAACAAAAGTGGCTGTCCACCATTGGCCCTGGTCCCCGGGCTGGAACACATGCGAATCCAGCGCGCCGCGAAACACCACTTCCTCCAGCACGAAACAAACCGGCACGTAGAGCACGAAACTCCCAATGCCATACGTCACCCTGCCCCAATTCAGTATCAGTGGCTGATGCTGCAGCGCCCAAACGGCTAACGCGTGCAAAAACATCGTGACGCAACCGATAACTCCGGCAGTCAACAGGCAAAATCCCAGTTCTTTCCAGGTCTTCCCCGTGAACTGGCAAAACGCGAACGCTGCTCCGAAGGCCCCAATGATACAACACACATACCACAGGATTTCCGGCACGTGAGATGGCCAGGATGCCGAGCCGGCAGTTTGAATTAATCTCACCGACGGCAACACCGCGAAACCGAACGCAAGAATGATCCCGACCGCGTTCAATCGAAATCGCGCCGCATCCCGGATCCAAAGGGTCACGAGTGGTTTTTTGCGCACCAAAAGCTGGAACATTACCACCAGCGGGACGCCCACCACCAGATAGCTGTTTCCATCCGGATGAAACAACCATCCAATGGCCATCCAGATTCCAACGAAGACAACAACCTGGACGGAACGGGTCAGTCGGCTCGGCCGCGAAGCCGTTTGAAGAATCGGTGGTTGCCCGGATATCGCTTCGGTCATGGGTTGAATCGGATTTTGCCGATTCTCCCTTGCCTGGCCAACTCTATTTCGATCCATCAAAGGAAAAATGGAGGGAAGCGCTTCGTCGCTTCCCCGATTCAGGGGACAGGGCATTGACGAAGCAATGCCCTCCAAAGTCCGCCGTTCATTTCACTTCTCACTTCCGTTTTCCGGGCTTAAGTTCCCTTTGCTATTATGCCCATCACGTACCGCCAATGGGGCACGGATTTGGACGCCAACGCGCGCCAGCAGATGGAGAGCGCCTGTCAATTGCCCGTCTCCGTCGCCGCGGCGCTCATGCCCGACGCCCACGTCGGCTACGGCCTGCCCATCGGCGGCGTGCTCGCCACCGACAATGCCGTCATCCCTTACGCCGTCGGCGTGGACATCGCCTGCCGGGTCAAGCTGACCGTGCTCGATTTGCCCACAGACTGGTTGCGCCGCCGCGAGACCGACCTCATCCGCGCCATCGAAGCCGAGACGCGCTTCGGCATCGGCTCGGAATTCAAACATCACCGCACGCATCCGGTGATGGACGCGGACTGGTCGGTCAGCCCCGTCACGCAACGCTTTCGCGACAAGGCGGCCGCGCAACTCGGCACCAGCGGCAGCGGCAATCACTTTGTCGAGTTCGGCGAATTCGCCGTCGAGGACAAACAACTCGGCCTCGCACCGGGCACGTATCTCGCCCTGTTAAGCCACAGTGGCAGCCGCGGCACCGGCGCACAGGTCTGCGATTATTACAGCCGCCTCGCCCGCGCGAAGCACCAGGATTTGCCGAAGGCACTCAGCTACCTCGCCTGGCTCGACCTCGATTCCGACGAAGGCCGGGAATACTGGGCGGCAATGGAATTGATGGGCCAATACGCCTCCGCCAATCATCACCTCATCCACAAACACCTCGCGCGGCATCTCGGCGCGGGCGTGCTGCTGGACATTGAGAACCATCACAACTTCGCCTGGCAGGAACGCCACGGCGGGCGCGACCTCGTCGTGCATCGCAAGGGCGCGACACCGGCGGGCGCGGGCGTGCTGGGCGTGATCCCCGGTTCGATGGCCAGCCCGACGTTTGTCGCGCGCGGCAAGGGCAATGCCGACTCGCTGAACTCCGCCTCACACGGCGCGGGCCGCGTGATGAGCCGCCACAAGGCGAAGGAAAGTTTTAACTGGAGAATGGCAAAACCCTACCTGGAAGAACGCGGCGTGAAACTGATTTCCGCCGGCCTGGATGAAGTGCCAATGGTCTATAAAAACATCGAAGCCGTCATGGCCGCGCAAACCGATCTGGTCGAGCCACTCGCCAGATTTTTTCCGCGTTTGGTCAAAATGGCTCCCGCCGGTGAACAGGCGGAGGATTGAGAATAGACCTGAAAACAGCGGCGGTAAACACGCACGCAGTCCAGACGCTTCGCGAATTTCAGTGGCGTCCGGCCGTCGCGCCAGCGTCTGGAGTGCGGTGTCTTTAGCACCGCTTTTCTTCCGGACAATGCAAGTGTTTTGGCCTTTTCACCACGATACATTTTCGACAATTTAAAACGTGACCCCAGCACCGCAAATACCCCTTAATCCAGAGCCTCCTGTGCCGGGCACGTTCAAGTTGCCATCCGTACGCCTGGCGGATTTGAAATCCCAGTTGCCTTCCAAAGACTGGCCGCACGCACCGGTGCATCGCTTGGTGGACAACGCCGTCTATTTTGTCACTGCCAGCACGCTGCACAAACAGCATTTCTTTGATACGCCGGAGAAACGCGATTTACTCGAACGCTACCTGCTCACTCTTGCCAAACACAGCGGCTGGCAACTCGAAGCTTGGGCCGTGTTCGCCAACCACTATCACATTGTAGTGCGTGGCAATCCCGAATCACGGAATCTCGGCGACTTCCTCCACGATTTGCACGGCGTTACTTCGTGCGAGTTGAATAGACTGCACGGTGGCCAAGGCCGGCAGGTGTGGTTCAACTTCCGCGACACCAAACTGACAATTCAATACAGCTATTTGGCGCGGCTGAATTACGTCCATCAAAACGCGGTGAAACACAAGCTTGTGGTGGTGGCAAATCAATATCCGTGGTGCTCGGCGACGTGGTTTGAGCGCGTGGCATCACCGGCACAGGTGAAAACCATTTACGGCTTCAAAATTGACCGCGTGAAAGTGGAGGACGACTTTTGAAGTCCGTAGGGAAAGCGGCGGTGAACACGCCGCAGTCCAAACGCTTCGCGAAATTCGGTGACATCCGGCGGTCGCGCCAGCGTCTGGAGTGCGGTGGCTTTAGCACCGCTTTTCCGGCATGACCGGCGGATTATCACGTCTTTTCGAAATAGCCCCGGCTGGCGAACGAGCAGAGGATCAAAACAACGGAAAAGTTCTTTGACACGGATTTCGCGAATCGACCCAGGCTCCGAACAGTGGCTTGGAAAGATAATAAAACTGCCTCTTAATATTATTTATTTTAGTAAAACTGATGCAGGTGTGCTAGGGTGGCAGCGAACCCGAAAGACACCACGCGCTGGTGGCGCGTGGCGCGGCAAACTGGAAGGAGGCCGTATGATAAAAGCAAGAATGACAAAAGAAGCAATTGTCCGGATGAGCAACCGGATGGGCGTGCTGGCCCAGGTCACCAAGAGCCTCGCGGACAAGGGCCTCAACCTCGAGGCGGTGATCGCCACAGTGGAAGGCGCCGACGCCGTCATCCGGATGGTGACCGGTGACCATCAGCGGACGGTGGACGCGCTGCGCGAGCAACGGCTGGAAGTGCAGGAAGCCAGGGTCGTGGCAGCCGAAGTGGAGCACCGGCCCGGCTTGTTGCGGGAGATCACGGAGAAACTGGCCCGGCAACACATTGACCTGTCTTACCTTTACGGCACGGCGGCGGGAGACAGATGCCTGATCATCTTCTCGTCCACGAACAATGACTGGGCGGTGAAGGTGTTGAACGATTAAACCGGGAAAGCGGTCTCGGTTACGGCAACAGCAAATGCCCGATCCGGTGATTCATTTGCCCTGATTGAACGCGGCGACAACCTGATGAATGGCACGGGTGTGGTCGGGCGTGCTGCCGCAACAGGAACCGATGATGTTGGCACCGGCCGCCAGGGCGCCGGCCACCCCGCTGGCCATGTCGGCGGGCGATTGTTTATAAACCGCCTTTCCCCTTTCCAGCACCGGCAGGCCGGCATTGGGTTGCACCATCACCGGCAACCGGCAGTGTTCCCGGTAGATGGCGGCAACCTTCGCGGCACCGGGCATGTCCATGCCGGTACCGCAGTTCAAGGCCACGATATGCGCGCCCCGTTTTTCAATAAACTCGGCGGCTTGCGCGGGCTGGACCCCCATCATCGAGACGTAAAACGTCTTGTCCTGAGATAAATCGTAGGCCAACGAAGCAATCACGCACGGTGCGCCGGCGGCTTTGGCAGCGTCAATGGTGATCCCGATTTCGTCGAGCGACGTCTGGGTTTCGATGATGATCGCATCTGCGCCGGCTTCAATCAGCGCCCGGGCCTGTTCTTCGTAGGCGGCCCGGGCTTCGTCCTGCGACAGGTCACCGTACGGTTCCAGAATCGCGCCGAGCGGGCCAAGGTCGCCCAGCACAAAACCTTCGCGCCCGTCAAACGCCTCGCGCGCAATGCGGACACCCGCCTGGTTGATGGCGCGCAAATCGTCAACGTGGTCGTGCCGCTTCAGCATGATGCGACTGCCGCCGAAGGTGTTGCTGATGAGGCAATCGGCGCCCGCGTCCGCGTAACGTCGCTGAATGCCAAGCACGCGGTCGGGGTGTGCGAGGTTCCATAGTTCACCGCAGGCGCCACTTTCAAGGCCCGCCAGCATGAGTTGCGTGCCCATGGCACCGTCGCAGACCAGACGTTGTCCCCGGAGGGTTTCCAAAAGGGATCTGTTCATTTCGGATTTGAGTTTATGGCCTGGCCGGGCTGATTTCGAGGTAATCGACGCAGGCGCGTTCACCGCCATCGGCGACGGCCTCAATTTTAATTTCATCACCGGTGCGCAACGCCACGCCGTGGGCCGTATGTCGCGTGGAGGTGTGGCCATTGGGCAGGGACTGGACATTGCGCGACGGCAACATGTCGTCCGCCAGCCAGTGATCCTCTCTTTGTCCGGCAACCAGCAGCGTGAACTGCGAGACGCCGTTGGTCTGGTCGTAGTATTGGACGGCCAGGTCGTACCAACCGGGTTTGCCGGTGTAATTGAAACTCGCTGAGCCGTGGTTGTCGGCACTGACCACCCGAATGGCCTTGCCGCGCGACGCGGTCTCCCACGGTTTCACGTCAAAAACCGCGTAACCGTCCAGCTTCATGGATTCAGCTTCGATGCGGTTGGGATCATTGTCCACACGGCCGAATTTGTCCGGAATGCCGGACATTTGGAAGAACCACTGGCAAACGGCGTCGCGCCATTCCGCAGCGTGGCCGACCTGATATTCAAGTCGTGCCAGTGTTTCGTTGTAACGTCGTTCGTCCATCTTGCCCTTGAGTGACTGCCATTGCTCAACAAATTCCCGCACCTGTTCCACCCCGGCATAATGCGTGTCATAGACATGCTGGATCACGGTCTTGCCGGAGTGCAAAACGTAGTTGTAAGGCAGGTGATGGAAGAACAGCGCCAGTTCGTCCGGACAGGTTTTCAAAGATTCATACCGGTCTGAAACCGGCGGATCATATTGTGCGGTGTAGCCGGTGCCGGTTGCCACGGTGCGGTCCATGCCGATGCCCTTGTGGTCCGCGCGAATCCACTGGCCCCAACCGTTGCGTTCGGCGGATTCGATGCCGGGGCCGTAATGCACCTCGATGATGTCCGTCAAGCCGCCCACACCCAGCGGTCCGGTGTAATCTTCGTAAGTGTGCCACGATTTCAGTTGCAGATCGCAAATCGTTTTGACGACTTGCGGGTCATGACCGAAGGTCAATTCCGTCCATTCCTCCGCGATCTGTTTGCCGCTCAAGTCGGGATTCCACGCCAGGCGGCCGAAACCATAGAGGTTCGCCATCGCGAGCGGATGCGCCAGCCAGTTGGTGTCGAGGCCGACGTTGGCCACGCCGGCAAATCCGCCAATCCGCTGGCCGAAAACTTTTCCCGCCACCAGCGCCTTGACCGGCGTGCCCGCACCCTTCGCGTGCAGGTCAAAATCGAGCGTCTCCTTCCACATCGGCACTTCAAAGCAGAGATGCCGCTGCTGGCCGAGATACTCCTGCGTGATTTGCAGTTCGATGGCCATCGCCGTCTTTTCCAGACCGCCAAATAACGGCGAGGCCGGCTCGCGCACCTGGAAATCAATCGGGCCGTTCTTGATTTGAACAATGACGTTGTCGTCAAACTGGCCGTCGAGGTGGTGAAAATTGTCGTAGGCGGCCCGGGCGCGGTCGAGCTTCAAGTTGCGCCAGTCGGCGTGATGGTTATAAACGAACCCGCGATAAAAAACGATGCCGCCATGCGCTTTGAGCCGGCGGGCGACTACGTTCGCCGCGTCGGCATGCGTGCGGCCGTAAGCCGACGGGCCGAGTTCGCCTTCGGAATCCGCTTTCAGGATGAAGCCGCCGAAGTCCGGAATCGTGGTGTAAATTTCCGCCACCTTTTTATTCCAGAAATCAATGACGCGCGGGTCGAGCGGATCAAAGGTGTCAAGACCACCAATACTTTTCGGACTGCCGAAGTTGATGCACACAAACAATTTCACGCCCCACGGACGGAACGCCGCTGCCACCCGGGCGAGTTCGGGGATATGTTCGCGGTCAATGGCGTGCGGGTCGGCGTTGACATTGTTGACCGAACAGCCGTCAAGGCCGAGCGAAGCCAGCAGGCGCGCGTAATCGCCGGCGCGCGTCAGGTCGGGAACGATGTGGCCGTTCGTCCAAAAGATAGACCCGCCGGCATAACCGCGCTCGATGGTGCCGTTGAGATTGTCCCATTGGTTTATGACCCGAACCGGTGCGTAAGGATTTTCCGCCTCATCCAGTCGCGCAATGGATTGATACAGGGCCATTTTTCGCAACAGCGTGAACGCCCCATAAAGCACACCCCGCGGATTCAGAGCGGTGACCACCAGAACGCGGCGACCCGCTACCGAAGTCGTTTTCAAATAAAATCCGTCCTCGATCAAATTTGTTGGCGCGTCGAAGCCCGGAACCGATTTCTTCACTTCATCCACGGTGCCGAGCAGAATCGCATTCTCCGCCGGCGACGCGCTCTCCACTCTCTCGGTTCGGCCCAACAGGCCGCGGACACCGCGAATCAACTCCGACTGCGCCGATTGTTCCACTTGGGAATTGCCCAGGGTGACGACGGCTGCCGGCAAGGTGGTCTCATAGCTTTTCCTGAGCGAAAGGCCGTCAATCGCCGCGTACCGGAGCCAGCCATCATATCCGGTTTCGGCATGGGTTTGAGCGGTAAAGGTGCAAAACGAAAACAACAGAATAAAAAAGCCGGGGGAGCAAAAGGGCGTTTGCATTGCGGTTCAAATTGAAATCAGTGTGAAAGGGTAGGAGAGCCCGCCGGCTCTGCAAGGTGAAAGCACCGTAGAATAGTACAGGGCTTCCCGGCGCTACGCCGTTGCCCGGATTCAAGAAAACCTCTATGGTGCTGATTTGAATCGTGCGCCCGAGGCACCCGTATGAGTGTCGAATTACATTTCAATGGCCGACAGACCGGAGTCACGCCGGGCGTTTCGTTGTTTGATTATGCCGAGTTATTGGGAATCAACGTCCCGACGTCCTGCCGGAAGAATGGCAAATGCAAGGAATGCGTGGTGGAAGTCACCGAGGGCATGGACTGTCTTTCCGAGCGGTTGCCCGCGGAGAAACATCTGAAAGGCAACTTCCGGTTGTCCTGCTCCTGTTGCATCGCCAGGGACACCGGCGTCGTCCGCTGCCACACGATGCGGCGTGGCGAGATGCGTATCGAGCGCCGTGCGCTGCAACTGCCCACGAGTACGCAACCCCTAAAACTCCAGCCGGCCGTGACCCGCAGTGGCGACCGGATTTTGCTGGACGGCGAGGAAATCGCGCGCTCGACCGCGGCGATCCACGGGCTGGCGATGGATTTGGGCACCACCACCGTCGTGCTCCGACTGCTGAATCTGGAAACCGGCGAGGTGGTGGCGGACGCTTCCTTTGAAAACCCACAGCGGTTCGGCGGCTCGGACGTCATGTCGCGGATTCATTACGACACGGAGGACGGCGGCCACCTGTTGCAACGGACGCTGGCGGGTTATCTCACCCACGCCATCGAGGAATTTCCCGTGGACCCCAAAACGATTTATGAAATGGTGGTGGCCGGAAATTCCACCATGCGCGACCTGTTTTTCCGCCTGAACGTTTATTCCATCGGACAAAGCCCCTACCGCTCCATCACCGAGCTGGAAATGGCCGAAGGCCAACGGACGACGACCAGCCTGACCGGGTCCGCCAAAAAACTTTTGCTGCCGTTGCATCCCCAGGCACGGGTCTATGGCCTGCCGATCATCAGTGGCCACGTGGGCGCGGACGCGGCGGCATGCATGCTGGCGGTGGATCTGGCGAATGAAGAACGTCTCATCGCCGTCATGGACATCGGCACAAACACGGAACTGATTCTGGGCAACAAAAACAGGATCCTCGCAGCGTCGTGCCCGGCCGGGCCGGCATTCGAAGGCGGGAAAATTTCCTGCGGCATGCCGGGTCTGCCGGGCGCGATCGAAAAAGTGGAAATCACCGGGGACGGTTCAGTCCGCGTCGGTATTATCGGCGACACCCCGGCGGAAGGCATTTGCGGCTCCGGCCTCGTGGACCTGCTGAGCGAACTGTTGCGGACGAATCGAATCAACCCGCTCGGCCGGTTCGAGCACGGCGAGGACAGGTTTGCCCTGGACGTGAAAAGCGATTCGCCGGTTTATTTGACCGAAGGCGATATCAATGAACTCGCGCAAGCCAAAGGCGCGAACGTCGCCGGCCTGCACGTCATCTTCCATGACTACGGAATCCGGTTTGACGATGTGGATGTTTTTTATCTGGCCGGCGGTTTTGGCCGTCATTTGAACGTGGAATCGTCCAAACGCATCGGGCTGATCCCGAATCTCGCCGGT
This sequence comes from Verrucomicrobiia bacterium, assembly GCA_025451535.1. Classification (GTDB taxonomy): domain Bacteria; phylum Verrucomicrobiota; class Verrucomicrobiia; order Limisphaerales; family UBA11358; genus UBA11358. Next base: position 61,190 of record JANWKE010000021.1, on the reverse strand, counting down.
TCAAAAATTTTGCAGGTCGGCAACGCTTCAATCGAAGGCGCCTGCCTGGCGCTGTTGTCGGGCACGAAACGTTTGGAACTGGAAAACCTCGTCAAAAAAGCCGTTCATTGCCGGCTCGAAGCGCATCCGAACTTCTTTGATTTCTTTGTCGAAGGCTGCCAGTTCAACCCGGTCGAATCTCCGCGTCCATTGCAATCCGTTTCCTGACATGCTCGAGTTGTTTGAAACCAATCCAAACGTCAATGTGCAGGAAGCCGAGTATCAACGGCTGCTCGGCCTGCCCAAGCATTACGAAATGCGCACACATATACGTGAACTGGCGGACGCCGCGCGGCAATGGTATGCGGAGAATGGCCGGCCATGGTTCTACGCGCGGCAAACGGATGCGCTGCAACTGGCGAACGGGAAACTGCGCGTTGGCGGAATGGAGTTTTCTTCCAAACAGCTTCACGATCAATTTACCGAAGCGCAGGCGGACCGTGCGGTGCTGGTCGCGGTAAGCGCGGGCCGGGAATGCGAAGAACGCGCGCAACAGCTTTGGCGGGAATCGAAACCAGACGAGTACTTTTTCCTGGAAATGTATGGTTCGGCGGTGGTCGAACACCTGGTCACGGTCGCCAGCGGCCGACTTTGCAGCTGGGCAGACCAGCAGGGCGCGGCGGTCCTGCCGAATTACAGTCCGGGTTATTCGGGCTGGGATATTGCGGACCAGGTCCGATTGTGGAACCTGCTTCAGCCAAATGGCGCACGACATTTCGCCGGCCGGCTCGATGTTTTGGAAACCGGAATGCTCCGGCCTAAAAAGTCGCTGTTGACGGTATTTGGCATCACGCGCCATCTGGAAAAGGCCCGGAGCCTCGCCCGATTCATTCCGTGTGAAAACTGTTCGCTGCCCAATTGCCAGTATCGCCGCGCGCCGTACCAGCACGCTCCACCGCAAATTGAAGACGTGCGCACGTTGCTGTCACACGCGTTGGAAAATTTTGATGACCGCAACAATGTTTTCGTTTTGAAGACCGGCGCCAGATACACAATTAATCCGCGCGCTCTGGAAAAATGGTCGAAGGAAAGACTGCGGTTGGAATTTTTACGCGACGGCGGGGTGGAAGCCGGTTTCCACTACGAAGGCACCACGTGCTCGAATATGGGTCGCCCACTGGAATTCGATTACCGCGTCAGGCTCGCCCCGCCGGCAGACCAATACCGGATTCTCGAAATGCATTGCGCGCCGGCGCCCGGCGACACCGGCCACCCCTTCCAGTGCGAGTATTTGAACAACGCCGCCGCGCTCATGGATAGCATCGCCAACGAAAAGCCGCTGCTCGGCCGGCCGCTGAACGATGTTTTGAACTGGCCGCGCGAATACAATCCCTCCGGTTGTTTCTGCGATTTGCCGCGGCGCGAACACAAGTGGGGTCTGGTTCTGGAAGTGATCCACTTCGCCCTTGCCCGGCACGAGCAGGCATTGCCGGATGGACAAGCAAAAATCGTTTTGGAATGATTCGGAGCTTCTATGACGAAACTTTGCGACATCAGCACCGCTGCCCGGGACAAGCTTCCGCCGGCATTCACTGACAAGTCGGGCATCGGCGCCCATTATACGGACGCCTTCATCAAACCGATGAATACGAAGCTGCCGGACGGCACGCGCGTCGGCTGCAAACGCAAAGGACTGAAACTCACGCTCACGGTCGGCACGAAAAAAGGCGAAGGTTTAATGCGCCGGCTCGAGGTCAGCAAAGACCCGGTCGTGATGTTGTCGGCCGCGCTGCAGGAAGCCGTCAGGGCCGCGGGCGTGGAATTGAGGATTACCGACACGGAAATTCTTATTGCCGCGTAAGCTGACAAGCGAAACCACTTCGAAATATGATGACTGCGTCAGGATTCTCTCTGAATCGTTGCGGACGTCTGTTTTTCATTCTACACCTGATTCAATTCTTCTTTCCGGTCTTTTTATTTGCAGCCGGCGCAGGAGTGGTGGCCGGGTCTGATTCGCCGCGCGAACGGATATCCATCAATGAAAACTGGCAGTTCATCAAGGGTGACCCGCCGGGGAACAAAGTGAGCTTGCTCTATGATGTGAAGCCCCGACAGGAAAGGCATGAGGAATCAACGGTCAAAGCGGAAACAAACGTGGTGACGAATGAGCCGGCCAGACCGTCATCCGTCGTAATCAAGCCATGGATACTCCCCACCGGCAACGATTTCATAAAGGATCCCTCGCGTAAATTTGTCAGACCGGAAGGAAATTTCGGAGGTGACGTCGCCTATGTGCAACCGGATTTTGATGACCGCTCCTGGCAGCAGGTAAATTTGCCACACGATTGGGCGATCACGGGTCCGTTCAGTGCCAAAGGCGGCGGCGGCATGGGACGCTTGCCGACCGCCGGCGTGGGATGGTATCGGAAGAAGTTGAACATTCCGGCAACCGATTCAGGCAAATCCATTTTCCTCGATGTGGATGGCGCGATGTCCTACGCCGTCGTTTGGTTGAACGGTCAATTGGCGGGCGGCTGGCCTTATGGTTATGCTTCCTGGCGCGTGGACTTGACACCTTACGTAAAGCCGGGCGGCACGAACGAATTGGCCATCCGGCTGGACAATCCGCCCGATTCGTCGCGCTGGTATCCGGGGGCCGGAATTTATCGTAACGTGTGGCTGGTCAAAACGCTGCCCGTGCATGTGGGACATTGGGGAACTTACCTTACGACTCCGACGGTTTCTTCGTCATCAGCCATCGTTGATTTGAAAGTAACGGTGGACAACGATTCAAAACAAAACGTGAATGTCAGTATCTCCACGCAAATTTTCCCGCTGGATGCAAACGATCAGAAGACCGGCGCCGCCGTAGCCGGGATTGCGCCGCTGAATTTGAACATTCCGGCAGGCGCAAGCGCGGTTGCTGAAGGCGCCGGGACGGTCGCTCATCCCAGGCTTTGGGGGCCGCCGCCGCAACAACGCCCCCAGCGTTACGTGGCGGTGGCTACTTTATCGCAGGGAGACAAAGTGGTGGATGTTTATGAAACACCCTTTGGGATCCGGACGCTTCGGTTCGATCCGAACGAAGGATTTTTCATTAATGGCGAGCACGTGCTTTTGAACGGCGTCTGCGACCATCATGATCTGGGCGCGCTGGGCGCAGCGCTGAATCATCGCGCGTTGCAGCGGCAATTGGAAATGCTGGCGGACATGGGGTGCAACGCCATTCGCACCAGCCACAATCCGCCGGCACCGGAACTGCTGGAACTGGCGGACAAAATGGGTTTGCTGCTGATGGATGAAATGTTTGACTGCTGGCGACGCGACAAAACTCCAAACGATTACCATCTCCTGTTTGATGACTGGCATGAACCGGATATGCGGGCGCAAATACGGCGCGACCGGAATTCTCCATCGGTAATCCTGTGGAGCATCGGCAACGAGGTTGGTGAGCAATTCACGGGCACGAACGGGGCCGCGCTGGCCCGGCAACTCTGTGATATCGTGCATGGCGAAGACCCTACCCGCCCCACCACCAGCGCCATGAATTGGGCGCATCCCACCGATCCGCTGCCGGGTGTCCTGGATGTTATCGGACTGAATTACCAGGGGGCCGGAATTCGCGGCGCGCCGGGAAAATATCCGGCCTTTCACGAAAAGTTCCCGGACCAATTCATTTTTGGCAGCGAGACGGCTTCCGCGTTGAGCAGCCGGGGCGAATACCTATTTCCGGTCACCAATGCTTTGGACGCCCCGGTGGGGCCACACTCGGGGGAAGATACGGTGAGGCATCAAGTCAGCGCTTATGAATTGTATCGCGCCGCGTTTGGGGCTTCCGCGGACAAGGTGTTTGCGTCGCAAGCGCAACAGCCATATGTCGGCGGCGAATTTGTCTGGACCGGCTGGGACTACCTTGGCGAGCCGACGCCCTTCGATTCATCGCGCAGTTCTTATTCCGGTATCATTGATTTGGCCGGTTTCAAGAAAGACAGGTTCTATCTTTATCAAGCGCATTGGCGTCCTGATTTTCCGATGGCACATATTTTGCCGCATTGGACCTGGCCGGAGCGCATTGGGCAAGTAACTCCGGTTCAAGTCTTTACCTCCGGCGGCGAAGGTGAATTGTTTCTCAATGGCAAATCACTTGGCCGAAAAAGGAAAGGGCCCTATGAATATCGTCTCCGCTGGGACGACGTGGTGTATGAGCCGGGCACCCTCAAAGTGGTCACCTGGAAAAACGGCAAAGTGTGGGCAACCGACGAAGTCAAAACCGCCGGAGCGCCGGCCAGGCTCAAACTGGAGCCGGACCGCAGCACGATCGATGCGGATGGCAAAGATTTGTCCTTCGTGACCGTGACCGTGACGGACAAACGTGGTGTCATGGCGCCGCGCGCGGACAACTACATCCATTTTGAAATCAAAGGGCCCGGTGAAATTGTGGCGACGGACAACGGCGATCCGACGAGTTTTGAAACATTTCAATCGCACGACCGCAAAGCCTTCAACGGGCTTTGCCTGGTAATCGTCCGGGGAGAACCCGGACAACCGGGGAACCTCGATCTCACGGCCAAAGCGGATGGATTGAAGTCAGGAACAGCTTCTATCAAAACTGTGCCCGGCGGGCCTTGACCGGCAAAGGAACACTGGCGGGCCAACCACATCAACCATTACTGCTCAAATCATCATGCCCTCATGAAAACAAATCGACTTTTCAAATTCATTTTCCCGGCCATCTGCGTCGCCGGTTTTTGTCACGCGCAAGGTGCCATTTGGGTGGGCACATGGGGTTCGTCGCCCCAACTGACCGAACCGAGAAATCTACCGCCGCCGCCGGGGTTGACCAGCAACACGCTGCGCCAGGTTGTTCAGGTGTCCATCGGCGGGGAAAAATTGCGGGCGCGATTCTCGAACGCGTTCGGCACGAATCCGGTGACGATGGATTCCGTTCACCTGGCTCAGTGGGCGGGCGGGAGCACGATTAAAACGGACTCTGACCAGGCGCTGGTGTTTGACGGCAAAGCGTCGGTGACGATTCCAGCCGGCGAAACCGTCATTTCCGATCCATTTGATTTTGACCTGGCGCCATTGTCCGATGTTGCCGTGACCGTTGATTTCGGCAGCACCTCGGCGGCGGTCACGGGACATCCGGGTTCTCGAACCACGTCTTATCTCCAGGCGGGCGATTGGGTTTCGGCGCCGGACCTGCCCCGGGCGGCTAAAACCGAGCACTGGTATATTCTGACCGGCCTTGACGTGGAGGCGGACCCTTCGAGGGCGGCCATCGTCACCCTCGGCGATTCCATCACGGATGGAAGAGGTTCGGGCACAGACAAGAACGACCGCTGGCCGGACAATCTCGCGCGCCGTTTGCAGGCAGATAAAAACACGGCGGGCATCGCGGTGCTCAACGAAGGCATCGGCGGCAACTGCGTGTTGCGCGGCGGCCTGGGGCCAACGGCGCTGTCCCGCTTCGACCGCGATGTGCTTTCGCTCAGCGCCGTGCGCTGGCTGATTGTGCTGGAAGGGGTCAATGACATCGGCGGAAGCCATGATGCATCGGTGGCGACGAATCTGATCGCAGCCTATGGCCAAATGATCGAGCAGGCCCATGCACACCACCTGCGCGTGTATGGAGCGACAATTCTGCCGTTTGGCAGGTCCTTTTATGACAGCCCCGCCCATGAAGCAGCGCGGGAAACGGTCAACCGTTGGATTCGGACCAGCGGCAGGTTTGACGCGGTGATTGATTTTGACGCAGTGATGCGCGATCCGCAAAGCCCCACGCACTTGCTGCCGGGGGCGGATAGCGGCGATCATCTGCACCCGAATGAAGCTGGTTACAAAATAATGGCGGACGCGATTGACCTGAAATTATTCCGCCCATGAAACCTGGACGAGGGCCGTACCGCCCTGGTTGACACAAATTCATACAAAACCTACTTTGGGCGAACATTCCCGACAAATTATGCGACATAAAAAAATTTCCGCCAGCGCTTTCATCTTCGCTGTTTTGACCGCGGCCATATTTTGCCGCGCGCAGTCTGCCTCCACCCATTTACCGGCGCCAATGGATTGGAGCGCCGAACAGGATCATCGGAACCTGATGGAGCAACTGGGCATCAAAACCTTGCGGCCCGGCGCCGATGGCATGAATCCGCATGCTGCCAACTACCAGAACACCGACGAGGCCAAGGCCAATCCCTATCCCGACCTGCCCGATCCGCTCACAATGAAAAATCGGGAAAAAGTCACCACGCCGGAAATGTGGTGGCAGCAACGGCGGCCGGAAATCGTCGAGGATTTCGACCACGAAGTTTATGGCCGGGTTCCGAAAAATGTGCCGAAGGTGACCTGGGAAGTGACCGGTATCATTCGCACGAACAACGGCGCGGTTCCGGTCGTCACCAAACACCTCGTCGGCCACGTGGACAATTCTTCGTATCCACCCATCAGCGTAAATATCCAGTTGACGCTGACCACACCCGCCAATGCCACCGGCCCGGTGCCGGTGATGCTGGAATTTGGTTTCGACTTCAGTCGTTTCTTCCGCGGAACAAACCGGTTTGGCGGGACGAACGCCTTTCGAGGATTCGGGGCCTTCGGCGGCGGACTCAATTGGCAGCAACTGGTTCTGTCCAATGGCTGGGGTTACGCCGTAATTGTGCCCACCAGCTACCAGGCTGACAACGGCGCCGGCTTGACGAAGGGCATCATCGGCCTGTGTAACCGGGGCCAGCCGCGCATGCCGGATGATTGGGGCGCGTTACGCGCCTGGGCGTGGGGCGCGAGCCGCGCGCTGGATTATTTTGAAACGGACCCGGCGGTGGACGCAAAGCAGGTCGGCATTGAAGGACTTTCGCGCTATGGCAAAGCGACGCTGGTCACGATGGCTTACGACCCGCGTTTTGCCATCGCGCTGGTGGGTTCCTCCGGCAAAGGCGGCGCGGCACTTTTCCGCCGCAACTTTGGCGAGCAGGTGGAAAATCTCACCGGCACCGGCGAATATCACTGGATGGCCGGCAATTTTCTCAAATACGGCGGGCCATTGACGCCCGGCGATTTGCCGGTGGATTCCCATGAATTGATCGCTCTTTGCGCGCCGCGCCCGGTGTTCATCAGTTACGGCGCTATGTCAGGCCACCCCGGTGCCGAAGGCACGTGGGTGGACCAGCACGGCAGTTTCATGGCCGCCATTGCCGCCGGCCCGGTCTATCAGCTGCTGGGCAAAAAAGATTTGGGCGTCCCCGGCAATTATCTCACCGCCCCGATGCCACCGATCAATACCGCGTTGACCAACGGCGATCTGGCCTGGCGACAGCATGACGGCGGACACACCGATGCCCCGAACTGGCCGGCGTTTTTGGAATGGGCAGATCGTTACATCCATGGTCCGCTGCCGGTCCTGCGGCCCCTCTCACAAACGCAATAATTTTTAAAACCCCGATCCGAAAGAAAATTGTCCCGCTTCAGGCAACAACCTATTGTTCGAGTCATGCAAACCAAACGATTTTGTCTTTGCGTCTTTGCCTTCGTCACGCTGCTGAGTGCAACCGCCGCCGACCAGCCGGCCCCGCCATTCGTCAGCCCGATATTCAGCGACAACATGGTGCTCCAACGCGGAAAACCGAATCCGATCTGGGGTTGGGCCAAACCCGGGGAAATCATCAAGGTGACAATCGCCGGACACACCGCGAAGGCGGTGGTGGACGCGGATGGCCGCTGGCAAGCGGACATTAAGCCGCCGGAGCCCGGGGGACCTTACACCCTTAAAATCGTCGGGCCGGATCAAGCCGTCGTATTTCACGAAGTTCTGGTAGGTGATATCTGGCTGTGTGGCGGCCAATCCAATATGGAGTTGGGCATCGGGCTGGTAAACAATGCCACGGAGGAAATCAAAGACGCGAACCATCCGGAAATCCGGCTTTTCCTGGTGAACCACAAAGTTTCCTATTCCCCGGCGAAGGTTCCGGATGCGAATGGTGGATGGAAAATTTGCTCGCCGCAGACCATCAGCGAAGGCGGGTGGGGCGGATTTTCGGCCGTGGCTTATTTCTTTGGTCGCCGGCTGCAGCAGGACACCCATGTGCCGGTGGGTTTGATCGAAGACTGCGTCGGCGGCAGCCCGGTGGAGAGCTGGACGAGCCCGGCGGCCTTGCACAAGGCCGGTGGCTATGACCCGAAATTGGCGGGCATAGAACGTCTCAGCGCCAAACCTGGTCCGCGCTATGGCAGTTTCCTGATGCACTGGCTCGATGAATATGACATCGGCCTCAGCAACCAATGGGCTTCGGCGGACGCGGATGATTCAGATTGGCAAACCGTCCACCTTCCCGGCGCCTTTGAGGAAATGGGTTTGGCTGATGTACCCTGCGTCTGCTGGTTCCGCAAGGAAATCGTCCTGCCCGATCCGCTGCCCGCCGGCCAGGCCTCCCTCCACCTCGGTTGGATCGAAAAGATGGACACCACCTATATCAATGGCCAGTGGGTCGGGGCCAGTTCCTGGGTGGAACATAATCGGGATTATGATGTGCCGCGCAACGATCTGAAGCCGGGCACGAATCTGGTGACGCTCAGCATATTTAAATTGAAATCGAAGGACAGTTTTCTGTCCAAGCCGGACGAGATGCGTCTGGTGCTGGGCGACACGGTCGTGCCGCTGGCAGGCGAGTGGAAAGGCAAACTCAGTTTCAACGCCAGGCCCCCGCATCCGATGCCGCTGGATTTTGAGAATTATCCAACCATGCCGGCCGTGCTTTATCTCGGCATGATTGCACCGGTGGCGCCGCTGGCCATCAAAGGCGCTATTTGGTACCAGGGCGAAGCGAATTTCACACAGGCCTATCGCTACCGCACGTTGCTCCCGGCGATGATTGGGAATTGGCGGGACCTGTTTGGCCAGGGCGATTTCCCGTTTTACATCGTCGGCCTGCCCGCCTTCATGGAACGTCGCAGTGAACCGGGCACTGATGGCTGGGCCGAACTGCGCGAGGCGCAGGCCTTGACCGCCAAAAACGTCCCGGATTGCGGGTTGGCCGTCACGGTGGACACGGGCGATGCCGACAACATTCATCCGAAAAACAAAGTGCCGGTGGGCGACCGCCTGGCCTATTGTGCACTGGCTGAAACCTATGGGGAAAAGATTCCATATCAAGGTCCGACCTATAGTTCAATGAAGCACCTGCCCGGGGCGCTGAAACTCAACTTCGCCCATACCGATGGCGGGCTGGTCGTCAAAGGTGACAAATTGGGCGAATTTTCCACCGCCGGCCAGGACCGCAAATGGCACTGGGCCGACGCCAGGATTGTGGGCGACTCGGTCGTGGTTTCGTCGCCCCAGGTGCCTGACCCCGTGGCGGCCCGCTACGCCTGGCAGGCTAATCCGCTGGCCACGCTCTACAACGCGGCCGGCTTGCCGGCAGTGCCGTTCCGTACCGATGATTGGCCGGAGAGTACTCAGAACAAATAGCCGAAGTCTTGGCAGTTCCTGAAGTCAACGCCAGCGAGCCCGACAGGACCCTGCCTGCCGGTAGGAAATTCTCCCCGCGGCTGGACTGTCGGAATTCTTAGCCCGGAAACTTTCTCTCCAGTTCATCCTTCACGGCCCGGGCAACTTCCTCGGCGGTGCCGTCGCGTTCCTGTTCATCGCTCCATTTCCATTGCGAAAGAAAGTCGTCTGCGCTGGTCAGGCCTTTGGACTGCGCCAGCGCATCAATCCGCACGGTGAAACGCTGCGGCAGTTCCACCTTGATTTCATTGAAGTCGTCCCACGCCTTGATCTGCGACGGAATGTGCTGCCAGTAGAGAATTTGAAATTTCGATCGGGCATTGGCCGGCCGCGCCACCGCCCGCGATTCGGCGCGCTCGTTTTTGATGGCTTCAATCGTTTCCAGCTTGGATTTCGCGGAGGGCGCGGCGCCCTTGCCCATGAAATAAAGGAACAAATCCACCGCGCTCGACGCATCCGCGCCGTAGCCATCCGCGCCGATTTCGTCCGCGTACATCTGGCTGATGGGCGCGCCGCCAATGGCGAATTTGATGTGGGCGAACCCACGCTCCTTGTAGCCGTCAATCACGGTCTTCATGTAGGTCATCGTCGTCGTGAGCAGCGCGCTCATGCCGATGATGTTCGGCTTGAATTGTTCGGTCGCGGCCAGAAATTTATCAATGCTCTGGTCCACACCGATATCGTGCACTTCAAACCCCGCGCCTTCGGCCATCATGCAAACGAGATTCTTCCCGATATCATGCAAATCACCGCGCACAGTGCCCATCAACAACACACCTGCCGGTTGCACACCCGAATCCTTCGCGGTCAGCAGCGGTTTCAATACGGTCATGCCCGCCTTCATCGCGCGCGCGGCAATCAGCACCTCCGGCACGTAAAGAATGTTGTATTTGAAATCCTCGCCGACAACACTCATCCCGGCAATCAAACCTTCGGTCAAAACTTCCTGAACGCTCCGCCCTTCAGCAAGGGCATCCCTGGTCATCTGTTCGACTTCCCTGGCCTTGCCTTCGTAAAGGCACTGGTTCATCAATGCGTAATCCGGCATTTAATTTTCCTTTTCTAAAATAAATCGCCCCTCTCCCCGCTTGGGCGGGAAGAAGGTAGCCGCAGGCCGGGTGTGGGGTTTTCCATGCTTCTAAAAAACGGTCACCGGTTACCGTTAAATTCCGCCAGCGCCTGCAACATCGCCTCGATATTTTGCTTCGGCATGCCTGGACTGGTGCCGCCGCCAACGGAAAGAATGATTCCCTGCCCGCCGCTCTTTTTCAGGACATCCAGCGTCGCCTCACGCACTTCTTCGGGCGTGCCGCGCACGCCGACCTCCAGCGGATTCACGTTCCCCATCAGACACATCCGGTCACCGACGCGTTCCTTTACTTCGGAGATGTCCGTCTGTTTGCCCCAGTTCAAAACGTTGAAACCGCAGTCGGGCAGATGATCGAGGCAGGCTTGCACCTCCGCGTCGTTATGGTAAATTTTCACCCAGTCCTTCGGGAACGCGTCGCAGATTTTCTTCAGATACGGATGCGCAAATTCCTGGTAATGCTCCTCGTTCACAAAACCGACTATGTCATCCAGAACGAAAATACCTTCCACCGTGTCGCCCATCGCTTTGTGCTGGGCCTTGAGCCAGTCGATGATGAGGTTCGTGCACACATTGAGCAGTTTGTGCGCCCATTCCGGCTTTTCCACGAGGTCAATCATGAAATCCGTCGTGCTGCGCACGAAACCCGCCGTGCACATCGGCCCGCGCGACGTGACCAGCGGCAGGATTTCCCCCGTGTCCAGGATTCGCTGCCGGTGCATGCGGATACGATGCAGCGTCATGCCCATGAACGCGTCGTTTTCCACCTCATATTCCGGCCAGTTCTCAAGATCTTCGATGTGATAGAGCGTGTGATATTCACTGGGCGTGTTGTCCGGCCAGAACTTGATTTTGGCGCCGAGCGCGGACGGTTCGGCCGCCATGCCATATTCCATCCACCAGGATGGCACGAAGATGATGTCGGGAAATTCCTTGTGGATTTTCAGGTTGGACTGGAACCACAACTCCGGGTCGAGAAAATAATCCATGTGCTTCAAACCGAGATAGCCGGGAATCCACGGACTGTCTATGATCATGGCCATGGGCACCTTGTCGAGTTTCTCCAGCCGCGCGGCCTTCTTGACAATTTCCCACTGCTCGGGTCTCATATTAGATCAGTTTCCCATTCCCATACGCATTACTTCAAGCCGGAAAACAGCATTTAGAGAATAGTCCATGCGATTCATGACATTCTCCATCCGGCAGCAACTCAACCTCTCCGCAGCGAGCAACAGAGGCCGGACCTAGGCGGGCGCCTCCGGCAAAATTTCCAGGGTCAGGGAATAGTCCCGGTAACCCACCGCCCGCCAGAACGCGATGGCGGCGGTGTTCCGGACCAGGACTCCAACCGTCAGCCGTTTGTGCTTCGGCCAGATTTGGGTACGCAAGATTTCCATGGCCTCACGCCCAATGCCCTGCCGTCGCCGGTTGCGCACCACGAACAGTTGCCGCAAATAAATCTCCTCCGGCCCTGCGCGATATAAGGCGTACCCGACGACTCCTCCGTCGTTTTCGAACAGCGCCGCCGCGTATTCGGACGCCAGCCAGCCTTTCATCCGTTGTTCCAATTCGGCAACCGTCATCGGATTCCGATGGCCCTCGTCCTGGATCAACCGATGATTCAACTCCGCGAGCCGGGCACAATCACTCAACGCGGCGCGACGAAAGGTCATGGGAAATTGAAAATCACTTTCCGGTTTCCTCCAACCCGACACCTTGAACATTGGTGTGCGTGAGAAATAGACCTTCGAAGCCGGTGACGTGGATGTTGCGTAATTCCACGTGGGTTATATTGGCGAGCGCAATGGCCGTCCGGCAGGTGCCGTTGATATTCACCAGGGAAAATCCGTCCACGGGTTTTACGGGAGAAATCGAAGCCGCATCCACCAGCGTGCCGCAGTCCACCTTCACGCCGCTGAAACGGTAATTCCTGGCGGCAGGAATCCCCTCATCGCCGGAGACCGGTTCGGGGTCCTGAATGCCGCTGTTCAAAAGGTTCACGCGCAGGAAACCACCGGGCGCGGTGGTGACATCCAGGTTGGTCGCGGAAATGTTTTCAATGAACGCGCCGCGGCCGGGCCGGCTTTTGATGTAAATGGCATAGGTCCGGGCCCGCGTGAATTTGCAGTCCTCAATTCGCACATCCCGAATGCCGCCGGAGGTTTCGCTGCCGATGCCAATGCAGGCAAAAATGCTGTCAGCCAGCGTGCAACGGGAAATCAAGACGTCCTCTGTCGGCCTGGCGATACGGTAGCCTTCCAGGCCGCGCCCGGATTTGAGGGCAATGCAATCGTCGCCGGTCGCGATGTCGCAGTTTTCGATGCGGACGTGTTGGCACGAATCCACGTCAATGCCGTCGCCGTTGCCGCCGGTACTGCGGATGGTGAGATTTTTTGCGACCACATTTTCACAGTACGTGGGATGGATGGACCACATGCTGTGATGTTCGGTGGTAAAACCATTGAACTGAACGTTGGTGCAACTGATTGACTCGATGATGACCGGACGGCGCGGCATTTGCCGTCCGCCGAGCGCGGGATTGCCGGAAATTGTCCCCGGCCCGATGATGGCAATGTGGTTCGCGTCGTGGGCAAAAAGCAGCGCGCGATGGCCGTCAATCCATTTCCCCTCCCAGCGCACTTTGATAATCGGATAATCTTCCAAATCAGGACTGCCGAGCAGATGTGCGCCCTGTTCCAGCAGCAGGATCGTGCGCGATTTCAGTTCGATGCTCCCGATCAGATAATTCCCGGCGGGCACGATGACGGTGCCCCCGCCGACGGCGCAGGTATCGAGCGCCTTCTGGAAGGCAACCGTGTCCCGGTTCGTGCCGTCGCCCGTCGCGCCGAAGGCGCGGACATTGAACGGCGCACGTTCCACAATGGCCCATCCCGTGTGCCAGATCAGGGTGAGGGAAATCGCAGCAAGCCAGACTTGTTTCATGGCGTAACCATCGCGTTGGTTTTTAACGAAATCTTACCCGGTGTGGGCGGCGCTGATTCCGGCGGAAACCGGTCAAACCGACGATGATGATCAATGCCGCGTAATTGTTGGTCGGCAAAATCCAACGCCGCTGTCCAATCGCCTGCCGTCAACATATGGCGGTGCGGTTCGTAATTCACGCCCACCCGGTCCGCACTCACGCCTAAAAACGCATACACCGGTTTGGCCGCAAGCACGGATTGTTTGACCGCGTTGGGCACGCAGTTCTGGTCGTCCGTGCCTTCCACCGAAATCCACGGGCGCGGCGCGGTCAACGCAATGTACCAATACGCTTCAAACGGCAGTTTCTCCATCTGGCCGGTGAATTCCTTGAGCCGCGGCACGAAGTAATATGGAAATTTCCGGGTCATATCTTCGATGCCTTCCTTGCCACCGCGACCGGGCCCGCAAAAACGATACGCGCCGGTGCCGGCGCCGCTCGACCCGGCCGGTGCGCCGAGCGCAATGCGTTCGTCGAAAGCCGTCGCCACCATCACCAGTTTGCCGAGCCGCGAATGGCCCAGCGCGATAAGTCGGTTCGTGTCCACGAACGGTTGTGTCTCGAGGTAATCCACCACACGCGACAGCCCCCACGCCCAGCCGAGCAGCACGCCCCAGTCGTAACCCGGATAGGCCGGATAAAAGGATGAAAGCCGGAAATTGGCACTGTCGGCGCCGCACTGGGTGTAGCGATAGGTCACCATCGCATAACCGCGCGCCAACTGGTTGCTGAAACCTTCCGCCGCCCGCTCCGGCGTGACGGGTGCGCTGAAAAGAAATCGCAGACGCGCTTGAGTATTCGTCATGGCCGACGCCGGCGGAACGGCAGGCGGGTTCGTAACTGCCACGCCGGGCGTGTTGAAAAAAGACGGGTTGATAATGGTCGGAAACGGCCCGGCACCCTTCGCCGGCGTAAAAATTGCAATGTCAAATCCCGGATTCGATTCCGGCCCGAATTTCAAATGCACCAGCCGGTATTGCACTGTCCCGTTGAGCAGGAGGCCGGACTTGATGTCCTGTCCACTCACGTTGCCCGGTGGCGGTGGCGCGTGGCCGAGCTCGTAATGCTCCAGAATTGCCTTCATCTCTTCACGCCGCGCGCGCCATTGCGCCACCGTCGTCACCTTTGTGCCGTCGTTCATCGTCATCGCGTCCGGCATTGCTTGGCGCACGGGCAGATCCTTTACTTCCGGAAAAGTCTCCGGCGCGGCTTTGGTGGCGGAAACGGCCGCCATCAGGGCGGCGACCGAAAATGCAATGGGGCACCTGAATTTCATGCAAATCAAATGTTGTGATTGAGGCGCAGAGTTGCGTAGAAAAAATCAAAGTAAAGAAAATTTGAGGACGTGCGTGGATGCGAGTTACAGGTCTTCCGCCAGAATGGCCCAGCGTTCGTGGTCCCGCCAGCGCCCGCCGACCTTCAAGTAACGGCGTGAGAATCCTTCCCGCTCAAACCCGCAACTCTGCACCAGCCGGAGAGAGGCGTGATTTTTCGGCTGAATATTGGCTTCCAGGCGGTGAAGTTTGAGCTTCTCAAAGGCGTGTTTTAGAACGAGCCGCATCCCCTCGCGCATCAACCCTTTCCCGGCGTGGGGAGCAAAGGCGTAATAGCCCAGGAACGCGCCCTGTAATGCCCCGGGAATAATATGGTTCAGATGAATGGCGCCGACCAGGTCGCCTGACCCGCGAAGAATCACGAGAAATCCGCGGTGCGAATCGGAATTCATGCGTTTCACGTAGGCTTCAAACTTTACGCGCGTCTTGGGCGGCGCAACCCACGAGTAATGCAAAGCGCGACTCTGCCGAACCGCGGCTTGAAACGCCGGCCAGTCACGCAGGGTCGGCGGCCGGATGGTTACCTGTGTTTTCAAAAGCATTTCACTTTCATCGCGAATTTCAGCCGGATTTGATGTCGCAATCTGCGATGGGTCCCGTCACGACAGTTAAAACCCGCCATTCGGCAATTCTCTTTTCCGATACTCATCAAGGTAGACCGTCATCGGTTCGGGCGTCACATTGCGATAGAGTCCCATCTTGAAATAAAAGTAGCCCGGCCTGGAATAACCGGTGACCGCGTTTTCAGGATTGGCGGTGACACCCCGGTAATCCACCAGCGGTTTATCATCGAGCCACACCTTGATACGTCCATTGTTGTCCGCCGAAAAGCGGACCTGGAATTTGAAATCGAGCCACCGGCCCCGAAACTCGGCCTTCTCTTGATAAAGAATTTTTTCGCGTTTACTGGATATGTTCTGCGTGATCTTGAGCGCGCCTGAAATGTAACGAATCGCCAGCACCGGGCTGTCATCCGAGCAATTTCCGCCGTTGGCGCAATACTGTTTCCATTGGGCAATAACCAACCGCGTCGGCACGATGGGAAAATTCGTCGGGAAGAACATGCTGAAGGAAAACTCGTAGGGCACGTTTTCCTTCGAAGTTAATTTCCTGGCCTCCAGCAACTCGTCCCGTTCGCTGTCGCGGTTGCCGTTGAGTCCGGCTTCAAATTTGTCGTTGGCGCGAACCACTAATTTTGCCGCGCCATGGCCGGCGCGGACAATGTTCGTCTGCATGGTCACCGCGCCGGGTTCGAAACGGCCGGTGTCCCAAAGCTTGCTCAACCTGGCCGATTCAAAACCGTCATAGACGTCAAGGCCGGTCGCGGCTGGATCCGGGTTTTGCCCGCCGGAAACGTTCGCCAGCGAAAGCAAAAGACCGGCAAGCGGCAGGAAAGTAAAATTGAATTTTGACACGAGTTGCCTTTGATTCCTGCGAGGGTAACGTCATTGCCTGAACCAGGCAATAACCGGGTGCACAAAGATTTCACTCTCCACCTGTTCCGTACCATTTCTCACAACAGACCGTACAACTGCTTTGATTCTTCGACCGCGCCGCGGCCTTTGAAACCAAAGGCCGGGCGCGGCGAAAGGGGACGCATTAAACTGACGGTCAAGGAGTGAGCCGGTAGTAATTGTCGGGATTGTACAGGTAGTAGCAATCCACCGGATCGAGGCGCGGTAACAGGACGTACCGTTGTCCGCTGGCATCCACACGTTCAGGCAATATCGGCTGGTGGTTCACGTAACCCGGCGCCGAGGAATCGTTCAGCGCCGAGGGCGCATCGGGATTCTTGTCGTACGAATCTTCCCGGATCGTATCCACAATCTGGTCCACCCACTTCAGTTTGCGGGCGCTGTCGCCGAATTCCAACCAATCACCGGTGCTGCGATTCTGGTACATGCGCTTGATGAATTCATCCAGGCTGATGCCCATTTTGGCGGCGACCGGCGCCGCCAGACGTTTCCACCATTCTTCCATTTCTTTGACATTCTCCTTCTGCTCGGTCAGGTTCCCGCCCATGCCGCCGGATATCTGGTGGTGAAGAATGATGGCGTTCGGATAGGCGAATGACTTCTTTGCCTGCGTGGCGATGTTGGCCGCCATGCTGGCGGCAAACGATTTCACCACCACGTAAACCGGGGCGGCGCTCCCGTCCATCGCCTTGAGAATTTTGTATCCCGCCATGACCGAACCGCCGGGTGAGGCGTCAATCACAATGAAGATCGGGTACTCGCGGTTCTGGTTGTTGAAATAATCAATGCGCTCCTGGACATAATCCGCCGTATCACCCCAGATGGGACCATTCAACGCAACCCGGCGGTCGCTGATGGTCAGCACACCGTCCTTCAATGGTTCCTGGGTGTATTGAATATCGTGGTTGACGCGGTTCTTCCACAAATCGTGTTTCGCGCGCAGATCGAGGTCGCTGTTCAGTTTGGCCACTTTCAAATCGAGGTCAGCCTTCTGCGCCTGGAGGTCCGCGGCGCGTAACTTCAATTCCTGCTCGTGCTGGGCCAATGCCCGGATTTGGTCGGCGATTTCCGCAGCCGCAAGGTCGTTGGTCAATTTCATCCTCTCCAGGCTTTGCCGTCCTGCCGCCAATTCCTCGTCGAGTTGCACTTTGCGTTCGGCGTCCTTGAGCGTGGCGCGCTTGGCGATCAGGTCGGCTTGCTTGGCAAGGGTATCCAATTGGGCTTGAAGCGCGACGGCGTCAGCCTGTTGCTTTTGCTGCGCCAGGCCGTTTTGCAGTTCCAACCGCTGCTTCTCAGCGGTGAGTTTGGCCAGGTCCTCGTGTAACTTTTGTTCGGCGATGCCGTTTTCAAGTTCGAGCCGCTGCTTTTCAGCCGTGAGTTTGGCCAAATCTTTCTGCAACTGTTGTTGGGCGATGCTGTTTTCCAGCGTCAACCGCTCCTGTTGTTTCTTCAACTCCGGGAAAGGGCTGTTTGTGTCTGTCTGCCCGAAAACAAAAGACGTCAGCCCGAGACTCAGGAGGGCAACACCGGCCCAGGTGATTGATTTAGGATAATGTATTTTCATTGGATGCCAGCCTTTCTCAAATAAGACTTATTTCATGGTGAATGGGTGAGGCGCTTACAATTTGCGTCTCAATGCTTTCTGGAAGCAAGCCCTAAGTGGAGCGGGTGGCAACAAAGATCCTGCATGCCACGGGGTAGGGCAAGCGTCGCAGGCGCGGCGTATTTGTAGAACATCACCCGCAAATTGAGAAAACCCCGTCGGGGGCGGCATATTCATGACAAAGCGGCGGCGGGCCGCCGCCGTCCAAAACCCAAAGTGGTTGGTGGTGGCGAGCAAGCCGTGCGAAGCGGCATGCCCGGAAGCAAGGAAGACGTTCGTCAGACGCTTTCCGCCAGTTCGCGACGCGGAATTTATCTTGCCGAAGCTGTGCGAGACCAGATAGGCATACGGCCATGTCACGGAATTGGATCGCCCTCCTCCTGGTGGCGGCACTCTCAGTCTCTTCGTCCGCAAAACCGGTCGAGCCGCTGCTCCTCCAATCCCCTACGTTAAGCCGGACCCAAATTGCCCTTGCCTACGGCGGCGAGATCTGGATCGTGAGCCGGGACGGCGGCGATGCGCATCGCCTGGTCACGGGTAGCGATCGGCTCGATGACCCGGTGTTTTCACCCGACGGAACGATGATTGCCTACACGGGCAACTATCATGGCAACGACGACGTCTATGTTGTGCCCGCCGCGGGCGGCGAACCCCAACGGCTCACCTATCACCCCGGCGCCGACATCGCCATCGGCTGGACACCGGATGGCAAGAATGTGCTTTTCACCTCGACGCGAGCGAGTTACTCGGATCCCGTACAATTTTTTACCGTGCCGGTCGGCGGCGGATTTCCGACGGAACTCCCGCTGCCCATGGGATCGGCCGGCTCGTATTCGCCCGACGGCACACATCTCGCCTACATGCCGATTTTTCAGTGGGAACCTGATTGGAAACAGTATCACGGCGGCCAGACCACGCCCATCTGGATTGCGAACCTGGCGGATTCGAGCATTACGAAAATCCCGCGCAACAACTCGAACGACAAAACCCCCATGTGGATCGGCCACACCATCTATTTCCTGTCCGACCGCAACGGGCCGGTCACGCTTTTCGCCTACGACCTGGACACGAAAAGAGTAACGGAGGTCGTGCATAATACGGGTTTTGACATCAAGTCGGCCAGCGCTGGCCCCGGTGGCATCGTTTACGAACAGTTTGGCTCACTCCACCTTTACGACTTCGCCACTCACACCGGGCACGAGGTGCACGTGCGGATTGCCGCTGACATGCCGCAAATAAGTCCGCACTTCGAGAAACTCAAGGCCGATGACATCCGGAACCTTGGCATCTCGCCGACCGGCAAGCGCGCCGTGTTCGAGGCGCACGGGGAAATCCTGACCGTCCCGGCCGAAAAGGGTGACGTCCGCCATCTGACCCGTAGTCCCGCCGCAGCCGACCGCAACCCCGCATGGTCGCCGGACGGAAAGCAGGTTGCCTGGTTCTCGGACGAATCAGGCGAATACGCGCTTCATATCCGGGACCAGCACGGGCTGGGCGAAGTGCGCAAGATCACCCTCGACCAGCCGCCGTCATTCTATTACAGCCCCACCTGGTCGCCCGACAGCCGGAAAATTGCTTACTCCGACAAACGGCTCAATCTCTGGTACGTTGACCTGACCAACGGCATCCCCGTGAAGGTGGACACGGATTATTACGACGAAGGGCCGGCGCCCTTCAATGTTGTCTGGTCGCCCGACAGCCGCTGGCTGGCCTACGACCGCATCCTGCCGAATAATCTGCACGCGGTGTTTGTTTACTCGCTGGAAACAAAACAGGACAACCAGATCACTGACGGGATGAGTGAAGCGCTCAATCCAGCCTTCGACCGGAGCGGCAAGTATCTCTATTTCGCCGCCAGCACGGATTTTGGTCTCACCGCAGGTGACAGCGACATGTCGGGCATCGCGCGGCCGTTGACCTTCAGCGTTTATGCTGTTGTGCTGCGCAAAGACCTGCCCTCACCCGTTGCCCCGGAAAGCGACGACGAAAATGCGGAAGAGGACCCCAAGACCGGCGACAAATCCGGCGACCATCCTATAGTGCCGGGAAAAGCAGGGGATTCCGCGCAAGCTTCCGTGGACGATTCCGCCTCGACCAACAAGGAAACGGCGGGCTCTGCCGGGAAAGACGAGGAAGGCAGGAAGAAACCCGGGAAGCCGACCACGGTCGCGATTGATTTCGAGAACATCGGGCAGCGCGTTGTTGCGCTACCCATCCCGGCCCGAAATTACGTACGTTTGCGGACGGGAACGAACGGCATCCTCTATTTGCTGGAGGGGCCAGGGGTGATAAACACCGGTGAGCCCACCACCTTTGCCCTCCATCGCTTTGACCTGAAGACGCGGAAGACGGAAAAGATTCTGGACGACATCAAATCCTTTGCGCTGTCCGCCAACGGTGAGCAGATGCTCTATCGCAAAGGAGACATCTTTTATATCGCCGATTCCTCCAAGGCGCCCGAAAACGGCAAGGGCACGCTAAAAATGGATGACATGGAAGTATATGTTGACCCGCCGGCCGAGTGGCGGCAGATGTATCACGAGGTCTGGCGCATTGAACGCGATTTCTTCTATGACCCGCATTTCCACGGGCTGAATCTGGGGGAGGCTGAGCGGGTTTATGCGCCGTTCCTTGACCGGGTGGCCAGCCGGAATGACTTGAACGATTTGTTCCGCGAAATGATCGGCAACCTCGTCGTCGGCCACTTGTGGGTGCGCGGCGGCACGGAACCGGAGATCAAGGAAGTCAAAGTCGGATTGCTGGGCGCCGACTATGAAATTGCCCAAGGTCGCTACCGGTTCAAACGCATCTTCAATGGCGAGAACTGGAACCCGAAGCTCCAGGCGCCGCTCACGCAGCCGGGTGTCAACGTCAAGGAAGGCGAATATCTTCTGGCTGTCAACGGACGCGAACTCACCGCCACCAACAACCTCTACCAATTTTTCCAGGAAACCGCGGGCCAGCAGACCGTGCTCAAAGTCGGTCCCCATGCGGATGGTTTGAAATCGCGCGAGGTGACGGTAGTGCCTGTGGACAGCGAGTTTGAGTTGCGGAATCTGGCATGGATCGAAGGGAACCGACGCAAGGTGGATGAGATGACCGGCGGGCGGGTGGCCTATGTGTATCTGCCGGACACGATGTATGGCGGTTATAAGAACTTTAATCGCTATTTCTTTTCACAGACCGACAAGCAAGCCGCTATTATTGATGAAAGGTTTAATCATGGTGGCTACCTGGCAGATTACATCGTGGACTACCTCCGCCGTCCCATCCTGAACCGGGTCGCTACCCGGGAAGGGCAGGATATTTCCGAACCCCTCGGCATTTATGGGCCGAAGGTAATGCTCATCAATGAATTTGCCGGGTCCGGCGGCGACGCGTTACCTTGGTACTTCCGCAAATTGAAAATTGGTCCGCTTGTCGGCATGACCACCTGGGGCGGTCTGGTCGGCATCGGTGGTTATCCGGGTTTGATGGATAGCGGCACGGTCATGGCGCCGCGCTGGGCCATATACGGTCTCGAAGGCAAATGGGAAGTCGAGAACCACGGCATCGCGCCGGACTACGAAGTTTCCATTGACCCCCGGCTTGCGCGCGAAGGGCATGATCCCCAGCTCGAAGAAGCGGTCAAGGTGGTCCTGGAACTCCTCAAGAAAAATCCGCCGAAAGAATACCCACGTCCGCCTTATCCGGATTATCATCAGAAACTCCCGCCGCTGCCTTGAGTCCGGGTGGCAACAAAGATTCCGCGCCTCACAGACATCTTGAAATTTCCGTCAATGGGCCTTCAACTGTTTCAACTTTTCTACCGCGCCGCCGTTCCTGGGATCGAGTTGCAATGACTTCTCATAATTCTCGATGGCGGGTTCCTTGTCGCCGTTGTCGAGGTAAGCTTCCCCCAGGCTGTCGTACACGTTGGCAGATTGCGGATAGGCTTCAACGTTCAGTTTCAGAATTGCCACTGCGTCCTTGATTCGCTTCATCCCGATCAATTGATAACCCAGGTTATTCAATTGTTCCTCGCGGAAATCGTATGCCTCCGGCTGAGCGGCTCTCAACTCGTGATATTGTTTGGCCGCCGCCTCAAGGCCCTGTGCCTCGATGGTTTTCAGGAGAACCTCCGCGAGGGACATCTTGCTGGCGAGCGTCTCGACCCGGGTCAGCATCCCGTCGAGTGCGGACCGGGAATACAACCTGCCGTCGAAGACCACCGCGTTAATCTTTCGCGTGTTGCCGATGTCCGCCAGCGGATTGGCATTGAGCAGGACCAGATCAGCCAGTTTTCCCGGCTCAATCGTTCCCAGATCTTTTTCGCGCTCCATGAAGCGCGCGGCGTTGAGCGTCGCCGACTGCAGCGCTTGCATCGGGGTAAGACCGGCTTGCACGAGTAGTCCCAGTTCATCGTGGAGGCTGAAGCCCGGCATGCAATAGGGATTGCCCGTGTCCGTGCCCGCCAGGATGCCGACCCCGGCGTGTTGCATCGCGCCAACAAGCTCAAATTCCTTCTGATAAACTTTCTTGCCCAGGGCGACATCTTCGGAAGTCCGGTTCTTAAACCGGAAATCCCTGGCGGGATCCCAGCTCGACCTGAGCTCACGGGACATATATTTCAGCCGGGCATCCTTGGTCAAAGAAGGATCGTCAAGGAAGGCGATATTGTGCAACACGATGAGCGTGGGGCATTGCCAGGTGTGATTCGTTTTGAATTCAGCGAACAGCGCGTCGGCTCTCAACGGATTGCATGTCTCCAGGGCCACCTGGCTCGATTGACGCATCTCGGGAATGATGCCCGCCGGTTCGTTGGGGGTGGTCAGAAACGTTGCGAGTGCGTCCTGTGCTGATTTCAAAAGGTAATCTTCACGACTCGAACAGGCCTGCAGCACGCCTGTGAGATGCTCGATGGATTTTTGCCCTGCCGCCGACGCCTTCTGGGCCGAGACGGCAATGGTAACATGTCCTTCGAACGGGATGCCCTGCTTTTTGGCTTCGTCCGCAATGGCAAAATACGCCTCGCGCGGGAGCAGCGAATAAACTTTCACAAAATCGGCGCCTTCCTGCCTTGCCTTTATGACGGCCTGGCGGCCCTCGTCGGCATTGCCGGCAGTGATGGAGCCCGGCCAAAACGGTTTCGGCCCATCCACAATGGCGCTGGCAATGAACAGGTGCGGGCCAATCAGCCTGCCTCGTTCGATTTCTTTGCGCCACTCGTGGTGCACGGGCATGCCCCACATAATCCGGACACCGGTGACGCCATTGGCGATGAACAGCGGCAGGTAATCCTGCTCATACCAATGCACGTGCATATCCCAGAGGCCGGGGATAAGAAACTTGCCGGTCGCATCCACGACGACGGCGTCGGTGGGAGGTTGGAGGTCAGCGCTTGGGCCCATCCGGGTGATACGATCACCGGTAATCACCACTGTGACATCCCGCTGTGCGGGTGCACCGGTTGCATCAATCACGGTGGTATGCGTCAAGGCGAGGATGTCCTGTTCCACGCCAAAGGCCGGTAGCGCGGCCAGAGGCAGGAGCAGAAACGGGAGAAACAACACAACACAATTCCGCCCGGCCTGGGAGTTCGTGTTCATGCCAACGAGAATGCGGAGAGTTTCAACTCACGCACCGGAACAGTCAATGCCAGTGACAAAGATTCCGCCCGTCCGGGCGAGGTGACCGCCTGTTCTTTTCAACCGTTGAGGATCGCGTCCAATGCCTAAAAACGGGGTGCCCTTCACACCGTTCGCATCTGGACGGCGTCCACAATTTCGGTCCCGACGGAAATGGCACCAACGATGACAACGGTCATGCCGCGTTGCAGCCGGCCTTGTTCGACCAGAGTTTTCAATGCCCGTTCAATAGTGTTCTGCGGATTGATGAAATCAAACTCCACGACCACCGGCGTGACACCCCAGCACAACGTCAGTCCATTGGCGCATTTTTCATTGTCGCACAATCCGTAAACCAGCGAATAGCGCGGGCGCATCCAGGCGGCGTAACGCGCCATGTGACCGTGGCGCGTGAACGCGAGCACGGCCTCGGCCTTCAATTCGTTGGCCATGACCACCGCGCTTTTGACGAGTTTTTCGCGCGCGCTCGTCAAGTCCGCCGAATCGTGATACTGCGCGTTGCCACTGCGCTCGATACGTTTGGCGATGCGGTCAAAGACCTCGATGCACTTGAGCGGGTACTTGCCCACCGTGGTTTCGCCGCTCAGCATGATGGCATCAGCCTCCTCAAAAACAGCGTTGGCCACGTCGGTCACCTCGGCGCGGGTGGGCATGGGTGATTCAATCATGCTCTCGAGCATGTGTGTGGCCACGATGACGGGTTTGCCGTGGCGCAGGCAGGTTTTGACGATGCGCCGCTGGACGATCGGCAATTCCTCGTAGGGGATTTCGATGCCCAGATCGCCGCGTGCTACCATGATACCGTCGGCTTCGCGGACGATGGCGTCCAGGTTCTTCACCGCCTCCTGGTCCTCAATCTTGGCGATGACCACCGGCGCCGGTTTGCCTTCCTCGAACAGCTCTTTGAGTTGCAATAAATCGCGGGCTTCGCGGACGAACGACAGGGCGACAAAATCCACGCCGACTTCCAGGCCGAGCTTAACGTCCTTGATGTCCTTGGCCGTGAGCGCGGGCAGGCTGACCTTGACGCCGGGCAGGTTGATGTGGCGCCGGCTGCCGAGCGTGCCGGCGGTGAGCACCTCGCACTCGACCTTGTTGCCGGACTTGGCGAGGACCTTCATCTCAATCGTGCCATTGTCCACCAGCACGACGTCATCCACGTTGATGTCGTTGACAAAATTTTCGTAATTCACGTCCACCGAATGCTCTTCCAGGTCGCGGTCGCCGCGGACGGTGAGGGTGAACTTCTGGCCGGGCTGTAAATCGAGCGGCACGCCAAGGTCACCGGTGCGAATGGCCGGGCCCTGCGTATCCATCATGATGCCGATGAACTGCCGGCGGGCGGCGGCGGCGGAGCGGATGTCTTTGACCACACGCCGCACCCAATCGTGCGGCGCGTGCGACATGTTGAGGCGGAAGATGTTGACTCCGGCATCGATGAGTTTGCCGATCATTTCCGCCGAATCCGTCGCCGGACCCAGCGTGGAAATAATTTTGGTTCTGCGCACACTTCCCCGTTGCACGCGCAGCAACATACTTATCAGGCGGCGCGATTAAAAGTTTTTATTCGGCCTGAGCTGATTCTAATCGGCAAAAGGACTTGCCAGCGCGCGCCGCGGCGGTCATATTTCATGAACAAAATTTATGGCAGACGTGGCTAATAAATATCCGGAAAATGTCCCCGGCAAATATTACGTGGACAACCAGTGCATTGACTGCGACCTGTGCCGCGAGACGGCGCCGGACAATTTCAAGCGGAACGACGACGGCGGCTACTCGTTCGTCTATAAACAACCCTCCTCACCCGAAGAAGAGACGCGCTGCAAGGAAGCCAAGGAAGGCTGCCCGGTCGAAGCCATCGGCGACAACGGGGCGTAATGATCTTTTCCCGATCGGAGGGCCGGGTCATACGAGGCCCCGATCTCATCATGGAGGCTCGTGTCACTCGCCCCTCCGAAAGTTCAGAGTCTAAGCCCGTGGGTGAAATTTCCGATGGATGTCCCGCAGCCGGTTTCCCGTCACGTGGGTGTAAATCTCCGTCGTACTGATGTTCGCATGGCCGAGCAGCTCCTGAATCACCCGTAAATCCGCCCCATGCTCGAGTAAATGGGTGCCGAAGCTGTGCCGTAACATGTGCGGTGTGATGTTGCGGGAAACCCCGGCCCGCAGCACCCGGTGCTTGATCCGCAACCACAAGGTCACCGACGCGAACGGCGTCCCGCGCCGGGTCAAAAAAACATTCGCCGGCGATTTGGACGTGACGAGTTTGGGCCGCCCGGCCGCAAGGTAATGGTTCATCGCTTCGACGGCCTTTCGTCCAACCGGCACGACCCGTTCCTTGTTGCCTTTGCCGATCACGTTGATGAACCCGGCGTCGAGGTGGAGCTGCTCCAGCCGCAGGTTTTTCAACTCGGACAAGCGTAAACCGGAGGCGTAGCCCAGTTCCAGAATCGCCTGGTCACGCAAACTTTCCGGCGTTTCGGGCGTTTCCGGCGCGAGCAGCTTCGCAATCTCGTCATTCGTCAGCGCCTTGGGCAAACGTTTCCAGCGGCGCGGCAACGACAAATTTTCTGCAACGTTGACTGGCACATGCCGTTCGTTCTCGGCGAACCTGTAAAGCGCGCGCAGGGCGGCAATCTCGAGATAGACACTCTCGCTGCTCAAACGTTTGGCAGAAGTCTGGTGGGGCGAGCGTACCCGCGAGCCGCCGTCGCCTTGTCCAGGATCGGTAACGGGTCGTAAGGATTGGTCTTCGTTTGACTTCGTCCCGACACGCGCCCGCCCCATCGGCAGCAAGTTCCGTTCGCGTTCATGCCGAAGAAAGGCCATGAGATGCCTCAACTCGACCGATTTCCAATCCGTGAGATTTTGTGTCGCCGCCCAGGCGGTGAATTTGCCAAGCAACGCCGCGTAGGTTTTCGCCGTATTATCCGACTGGCCGCGTTCGTGGCGCAGGTATTGCAGGAAATCTTCGACGAGCGTTTGCACGTCAGGAGAATAACGCAAGCTGCGCGCCAGGGGGACGACGAAATGCCGCCGCGGAAAGCTCGCCGCCATGGCCCTGAATCCCGGCCTTGCGCCGTGCCACCTCGAACATCTGCCCGATCTGGTCAGCAAACAGGCCATCGCCACGCATCCGCGTTCCCCATTGCGAATCGTTCAATTTTCCGCCGCGCAGCGAACGCAATCGATTCAGCACCTTTTCCCTCCGGTCGGGGAAATGCGTTGTCAGCCATTTCTCAAACAATGGTGCAACGCCGTACGGCAGACGGACTACGGTATAACCGGCCGCCGTTGCGCCTGCGTCTGCTGCGGCCTGGAGAATGGCCGGCATTTCATGGTCCGTCAGGCCCGGAATGACCGGCGCGACGTTCACACCGACGCGAATTCCCGCCTGCGCCAACTCGCGAATGGCTGCCAACCGCGCCGCGGGCGGCGCCGTGCGTGGTTCCATGACCTTGCGCAATTCCGGGTCCAGTGTGGTGATGGACAGCCAGGCCTCCGCCGCCTGAAGCCGTGCCAGCTCGGTCAGCAAATCAATATCCCGCGTCACCAGCCGGTTCTTGGTGATAATGAAGACCGGGTTGCGGAATTCGACCAGCACTTCAAGACAGCGTCGCGTCAGCTTCAATTTGGCCTCGACGGGCTGGTAACAATCCGTGACGCCGCTCATAAAAATGACCTGCGGCTGCCACTTTGGTGACATGAGTTCCTGACGCAGCAACTCCGGCGCGTCCTCCTTGACCATGATTTTGCTCTCGAAATCGAGACCGGCGGAGAAGCCGAGATATTCATGCGTTGGCCTGGCATAACAATAGATGCAGCCATGCTCGCAGCCGCGATACGGATTGAGACTGGCGGTGAAGCCGACGTCCGGGCTGTCGTTGCGGGTGATAACCGTCTGGCTGTGGTCCTTGAAAAACTGTGTCCGCGGTCCTTGCGGACGACCACCATACTCATCGTCGGGATTCCAACTTGTCGAGTCGGAATGAAATGAAGGCTGATCGGCATCCGGTTCGATCTGGATTTTCTCGAACCGGTTCACCGGATTTTCCGTCGCACCCCGATGTGCTGTCATCAACCGCTCGGCCTGCATGATGGCAGTTTAGCACAAAGCCACGAAGGTGTGAAGAGTTCCCAAATAATTGCCAATGGAAAAGGGTTTAATTTCCGCTTTGTTTATCCGCCTGTTTTAGAAGACTGAACGTTCTCAAAACCTCGTCATCATAATTTGACGTTCCAATGACCTTTTGAAGCTCTGGCAAAATTTCATCTCGAAAACTGACTACTTCGATTTTCTGTCCAGTTTTGATGAAAAAATTTCTTAACATCAGGTCAAGATTTTGCGATTCTTTGACAACCCAGCAAATCCAAACCCTGCGAATCTTGGCCGACTGCAAGCCGTATATCTCATATGTCGCATAAATTTGGCCGCCGTAGTGTTTGCGCTTTGCGCTGTCGGTGTTTCCGCCCGTTCGTTCTGGGGGAACACCGGAAAATTTGCGATCGAATTCTTTTTCTAATTTCTCCGGCGTAGGACACCAATTTTCACAATGTGTGACACTGCATTCGACGTGATATTGCGCACCATCCTTCAAACTCACGGCCAACAAATCAATCGCCGATTGTTACCCTGCCAAACTTTTACATCACTCATCGTGAAGCATTGTTTGCAGAGCCGATAATAGCTTTCGACAATGTGTTCGACTGTGATCATTCAGAGGTCACAGCTTCTTACCTGTTAGCCGTTCGTACGCGTCCAGATACTTTGCGCTGGTTTTAGCGACAATTCACGCCATCGCTGGTTCCAATGTAGCCAGCGGTTCAACGTCGCGCTCGATCTGCTTTTGCCTCTTGTAACGCGCCAACCGCAAATCGTGGTCGGCCTGCAAACCCGCCCACATTTCCGCGCTGGTGCCGAAATACCGTGCCAGCCGCAGGGCGGTGTCCGCCGTGATGCCGCGCTTTTCCAGGACGATTTCATTGATGCGGCGCGGCGGCACGTTTAACGCCCGCGCCAGCGCGTTTTGTGACAAGCCGTGCGGCTTCATAAATTCCTCCCGGAGAATTTCCCCCGGATGAATCGGCGCCAGTTTGGTCGTTTTCATAGTCGTCAATGATAGTCCACAATTTCCACGTCAAACGCGTCCTGACCCTGCCAACGGAAACATATCCGCCACCGGTCGTTTACGCGGATGCTGTGCTGGCCTTTACGGTCATCTTTCAAGGCTTCCAAATGGTTGCCGTACGGCACGCGCAGATCATTCAGGTTTCGCGCCTGGTGCAACAGCAGCAATTTCCGCCGCGCCGCGCGCTGAATCTGCGCCGGCAACCGCCGGGAAGATTCGTCATTAAACAGCTTTTCCGTCTCATGGCAGGCGAAGCTGCGGATCATGTGCAGTAAGTATAACGCTTGGCGTTATAGGCGTCAAGCGGACAAGGCCAGGGATTTTCGTACGGCCTTCGTCTCAATTCAAAGTTTCTTCCCCGTCAGCCGTTCGTATGCCTCCAGGTATTTCGCGCTGGTTTTGGCGACGACATCGTCCGGCAATTTCGGGCCGGGCGGGGTCTTGTTCCAATCGAGTGTTTCCAGGTAGTCGCGGACGAATTGCTTGTCGAAGCTGGGCTGGCCGCGGCCCGGCTGATACTGGTCGGCCGGCCAGAAACGCGAGGAATCCGGCGTCATCACTTCGTCAATCAGAATGAGCTTGCCCTGCGGCGAGGCGCCGCCGCCACTTGGCGACGGGGCGTCGCCGCCACTCAGACCGAACTCGAACTTGGTGTCGGCGATGATGATGCCGCGTTGGCGGGCGTAATCACGCCCGGCCCTGTAAATCTTCAGGCTCAAATCGCGTGCCTGGGTGGCAAGTTCGTTGCCGACGATTTTCTGCGCCTGCGCAAACGAGATGTTTTCGTCATGGCCGGCCTCGGCCTTGGTGGATGGTGTGAAAATTGGCTCGGGCAATTCGGCGGATTCAGTCAGGCCGGCGGGCAACTGGATACCGCAAACGGTCTGCGATTGCTTGTATTCCTTCCAGCCGGAGCCGGACAGGTAGCCGCGCACGATGCACTCGATGGCCAAGGGCCTGGCTTTTTTTACTATCATCGAGCGACGCGCGAGTTGCGAGGCAAAGGGCTGCAGATTTTTCGGCAGCGGATCGTTTGCCTGGGCGAGCAGGTGGTTCGGCACGAGCGACGCAAATTTCTCGAACCAGAAATGCGAGATCTGGGTGAGCACCTCCCCTTTGCGCGGGATGCCGTTGGGCATGATGACATCGAAGGCGGAGATGCGGTCGCTGGCGACGAGCAACAGGGCGTCGCCGAGGTCGAAGATATCGCGGACCTTGCCGCTGCGGAGTTTTTTAATACCGGGTAAGTCGAGTTGCAGGATTGGTTCGTTTGCCATGCGGGAATTATTAAGTTCAAAGTTAAAAGTTCAAGGTTCAAAGTCGCCATTGGAGTGCGGACAGCCTGTCCGCGTGACCACGTTGACTGGGGAATCGCGGACAAGCTGTCCGCGCTCCTTACACTGCGGCGCGCGAAATCAGTTTGACCTGCAAGGGAATGCTCGCCTGGGATTTGCCATCCAGCCGGATGTCCACCGAATACAGGCCGGCTGCGGGGAATTGTAGTTGCTGGATGTTCACGACGAAATTGAGGGAGATGAAGTGCGTATCCTCCGGCAATCTGACGGCCAGGGGTATTTCGATGGGCGGCATGATGGATCGACCGTCGGCGTTGATGAAATTCAGGGCGAGTTTATGCTGGCCTTCGTCATCGGCGGCAAAAGTGGCGCGCAAGGCCACGGCGCATTGCAATTGCACCGCCGGCATCTGCGCCGCGAAAATCGTGTCAAACGCGCCGAGGACGTTGAGTTTGCTGCTGCTGTCCTGGGTCGCGGCATCGCAAAGAACGGCAACTTGAACAATCATGCCTCCATACAGGCATGAAATTCACGCATTGGCACGAATTTCTTTTCTGTCAATTTATGGCTTGACATACATATAATCTCTATGTATCGTGCTCCTATGATTCGAAAAGAACTGGTCGCGGCGTCGGCGGAACCGATGATTTTGTCGCTGTTGTCCAAAGGCGAGAGCTACGGTTACGCCATCATTCAGGAGGTCAAGGCGCGCTCCGGCGGCAAACTGCAATGGACCGACGGGATGCTGTACCCGGTGTTGCACCGGATGGAAAACAAGGGTTGGATCAAGTCACGCTGGGGAGAAAGCGAGACCGGACGCAAGCGGAAGTATTATTCGCTCAAGAAGGACGGGAAAACCGCGATGGTTAAACATCACGAACAATGGTCATTGGTCCACTCCGTCCTGGCCGGCCTGCAAAAGGAGCAATTTGTTTAGGAACGGTTGAGGGTTAATTGCAAAGGAACGATATGTTTGACCTGGAAAAAGCGATCGCCGATTGGCGGAAACAAATGCTGGCGGCCGGCATCCGGGCGCCCTTACCGCTGGAAGAACTGGAAAATCATCTGCGCGAGGAAATCGAACATCGGAGAAAAACAGGTTTGGAGGTACAGCACGCATTTGAAATTTCCGCTGAACACGTCGGAAAAGCCCGCGCCCTGAACAGCGAGTTTAAAAAAATCGGCGCTTCATCCATGGCGGAAAAATCGATGATCGCGGTTTGCGCGATGTTCGTCGGCTTCATCACGCTGCTGGGCACGGCCACGGTTGTTTTGTGTTATACAAAATGGAGCGATCGGGCAACCGCCTCGGCTGCCATGATATCCAGCCTCGTGGTTGCGTGCCGCTGGAGATACATCGTTCCCTTCCTGCCGGTGATCGCCGACGCACGAAAGCGGTTGGCCGTGAGCCTGGCGGTCATTGCCTGTGGGTTTGCCGTTCCGCCATTCATTTGCGATGTGGTTTTGCCGCGCGGCATCGGAGGCTTTCTCCCGCCGACTGTACTCTGGACATTTTTGCTGCTGACCGTGCTGTTTTGTGCTGGCGTTGGTCTGGCGATGAGCGAACACGAAAGGGAAAAATGGGGGATAAAAAGATTGAATTAGAAAAATATGTTCAATCTCGAACAATCGATTGCAGACTGGCGGCGGCAGATGCTGGCCGCCGGCATCCAAACTCCCGTGCCGCTCGAGGAACTGGAAAGCCATCTGCGCGACGAAATCGAGCGGCAGACGAAATCAGGATCAAGCGCACAGAAAGCTTTCGACGCTGCCATGCAACAGATTGGACAGGCCCACGCCCTTGAAAATGAGTTCAAAAAAATCGGCAGAACCGCGGAAGAGCGGAAACAAAAATTTATGTGTATTTATTTTGTCATTTTCCCTGCCTTTTATTCGGCGATGTGTCTCTACCGCCTCCTGAAGATTGAAATGAGTCCGGCACTACGGATATTGGGATTCGCCGCGGTTACATTGACAGCCCTGTTTATCTGGAGCGCGCCGCATTTTCACAAGCACCTTCCCCTGGTCCGGAGCAGAAAGCTGAGGATGACGATTCAGGGCGGGGGCATCGTTGCCTGGATAATTTGCGCGGGCGTCTTTATGAATTTTATTCTGCCGCAGTTGAACCTGACTGAAGGCCAGTTGGTTGTGACCGTCCTTTGGTTGATGATGCCGGCGGCCGTGCTTGCCAACATCGGTTATGGATTTAGCGACGTCGCTCGCAGGCAAACCGCGATGGCCATTTCGTAAAACCAAATGAACGGCATGTTTAATCTCGAGCAATCGATTGCGGATTGGCGCCAGCAAATGCTGGCCGCCGGCCTCCAAGCGCCTGTGCCACTCGATGAACTGGAAATTCACCTGCGCGAGGAAATTGAACACCTGACTCAGACCAACTCAAACCCGCCGCAAGCCTTTGAAACGGCCATGAAAAAAATCGGCCAGGCTTCCGAGCTTAAAAGGGAATTCAGGAAAATTGGAGACACCCTGGAGACCCGGCTGGTGAAATTAACGGGGGCCGCTTGCGTCACCGTCGCGTTCCTGTTTTCACTGTGGACTTCGCTTTTCCTTTTCAACCGCGAAACCGGTTTGACCGCGCAGGCACTCGGTCTGGCCGCCCTGGTCGTGACCGCCGTGGGCTGGAGATATAACCATAAACTTCTCCCGGCCATCCGCAATCATTGGATTCGGTCGGTAATGGGATTGGTTTGCTGTGCCGGCGGCGTTATCTGGATACAACTCTTCATCATAGATTTTATGCCGGGCATGATGATCCACCCTCATTCAGTAACGCCGCGAGGCGTGTTTTTGGCCGTATTCCTTTGGGGGTGGGCGATTATGGCTGTTCTGGGCGGCATCGGTTACGGCCTGGAAAAGGCCGCGCGAAAATCAATGGCGGCTTGAAAAACATGTTCCATCTCGAACAATCCATCACCGAATGGCGCACGCAAATGCTCGCTGCCGGAATCAAATCACCCGTGCCGCTGGAGGAACTGGAAAGCCATCTGCGCGAGGAAATACAGCAGCAATTGAAATTGGGGCAGGAGGAGCATCGGGCATTTGAAATTTCGGTTCAAAAGATCGGCCGGCCTGAATTGTTGGAGAATGAATTTCAAAAGACCGAAAGGACGTTTATGAAAACGACGATAAAAATCAGCCCGGGAATTCTTGGCACATTGACCGGCGCAGCCCTGATGGTGCCCGGCTGTATCCAGTTGCACCACGAATTGGCCGTGGCCAACGGCAAATTGGGGCTGTGGCTGCTGGGATTGGTTTTACTGGCATGGTCGTTTGAATTGTTCAGGAAAATGATCCGCGGCCAGGCGCCCAAAAAAATCCCGGAAAAAGTCCCGTTGCCGCTGCCAAAACAAATTTTAAAAATCAGCGCAGGCATGGTCTTCCTGCTGATCGGACTCGCCTTCGTGATGCCGGCCGTGGCGCAGGCGAGGGACGAAGGCATGATGAAATTTGATGAAGTGGCCTTCCTGGTTTTTGGCATCGCCCTGCTCATCGCCGGCGGGTTGGTGACGTTTTTTCCGTACACCAAACGCCGGGCTTAACCACGCGCCTCCAGGAACTGTTTCAGTTCCGCTGCCGCTTTGCCGCCGAAACCGGGCACGGCGGCGATTTGTTCCAAGGTCGCCGTTTTCAATCGTTGTACCGAACCGAATTTCTTTAGCAACGCCGCCTTGCGCGCTTCGCCGATTCCTGGAAATTCATCGAGGACACTTTCCGAAATGCGTTTGATGCGCAGTTGCGCGTTGTAGCTGTTGGCCACGCGATGGCATTCGTCACGAACCCGCTGGAGGAGTTTCACCGCCGGATGATCCAAACCCAGCCGCAACGGTTTGCGTTCGCCCGGTTGGTAGATTTCTTCAAATTCCTTCGCCAGTCCGATCACGGGAATTTTTTCCAGACCCAACTTCTTCAACTCTTCACAGGCCGCGTTCAACTGTCCCTTACCGCCGTCAATCAGGATAAGATCAGGAAGCGAGGATGGAGGATGGAGGATGGAGGCTGGCAGCTCTGAATGTTTGCTATCTTCCAACTTCAATCTTCTATCCTCGCCTTTGATCGGAATTCCCCGCCGCACTTTCCGGCTGGTTTCGTCTACCAACTTTTGGAGCTCGTGCGGAATGGCTTCACCACCCTCGTCCCTGGACTTTGGACTTCTCGTCGCGCCGGAGTCCGACGGAGGCGGATGGACTTTGGACTCATTGAGCAGCCGTGAATACCGTCGCTTCACCACCTCCGCCATGCTGGCAAAATCGTCCTGCCCCTCGACCGTTTTGATCTTGAACCGGCGATAATTCGCGCGGTCGGGCCGGCCATGCTTGAAACTCACCAGCGACGCCACGGCGAACGTGCCGCTGATGTTCGAGATGTCGAACCCTTCAATCCGTTGCGGTGGCTGGCGCAAACCGAGCACCTTTGCCAATGCCGCCAGGTCGTTTTCCGGATCGAGCGAGAGCGGCAGCGTGTAAGGCACGCGCTCGAACTTGCGCTCTTTCTTCGTCGTCTCGCCCAGGTCGCGGATGAGATCGCGCAGGCCGGCGGCTTTTTCGTAATCCTGCGCCAGCGCGGCCTTCTGCATTTCCACCTCCAGTTGTTCCTTCATTTCCACGCACTGGCCTTCGAGGAAATCGCACGCGGCCCGCACCTGTTCCAGATACTGTTCGCGCGTCACGTTGCCAATGCACGGCGCGGTGCAGTATTTCAGATGCCCGTAGAGGCAATGCTTGTAATCGGCCTCACCCGGTGTAAACGCGCGGCAGCCGCGCAAATTGAACTGCCGTCGCACCAGCGCCAGCGTGTTGCGCAAGGCGCCGGAATTCGAGAACGGCCCGAAATAACGCGCGCCATCGTCCTTGCGGAACCGGGTGAAGGCAAAGTTCGGAATCGGGTCGTTCAGATTGACCTTCAGCATCAGGAATCGTTTGTCGTCGCGGAAACTGACATTGTAACGCGGATGAAATTCCTTGATGAGCTTGCCTTCGAGCAGATACGCCTCGGGATCGCTGCGGACGACGTGGAAATCGAAATCGCAAATCGCCTCGACCAGCGCGTTGAATTTCAGGTCCCAACCCATGCGCCGTGAGGGATGGAAATACTGGCTCACGCGTTTGCGCAGGTCGCGTGCCTTGCCGACGTAAATGACCGTTCCGAACCGGTCTTTCATCAAATAGATGCCCGGTTTGTGCGGCAAGGTGCCGATTTTCTTGCGGATGATTTCAGTCGCAGGCACACGGAAATTTCAACGCAAAGCGGCGCCGGCGCAAAGAAATTCTTGTGCTGACAAAACTTGCAGGCGTTCCCGGCGCGGAAGGAAACGAGCGTCAATAACGGCGGGTCGATCCGAGCAGATGGCACACCGTGACGATCATGGCCAGGCCAAAGAACGTTGCGGCCGAAGGTTCGGGCACGGAAATGATGCTGACGGGCGCGTAAGCCTGGCTCAGGGCGCCTAATTGCGTCCAACTCGAACTGGAGCCGATGCCTCCACTAACATCATTGATATCTCCGTTCAAATTATTGGGCTGAGTGGCCGTAATCGCCATCAAATCGGTCAGGCTGCTGGCCGTAAAAGCGATGTTCCTCGCTACCAGAGCCGCCGTAACGTCGGTGAGCGGGACATAAAATGTCAAAAACCGGTCCGTGTTGCCGTCGCCGTTCAGGTCAAAATTTGAGGCGGTCGGATCGAGCGCGGGAGTGATCGGGGTAAAATCGTATGTCAGGGAGGTTTCGGCATAGGTCTGGAAAAGCGTGCCGACGCTGGTGGTCGTGGGCGATGTATTGGCCCCCGGGCCCGGCTGCCAGATGCCGATTTGGTCGTGGTTGCCCTGGTTGTTCACGCCGACGAACAAATCCAAGACGCCGTTCATGTTCACGTCCAGACCGACAAACGCACAGCCGCCGAATCCGGCCGGGTTCTTATCGGCGCCCAGGCGCAGGCCAAAACCGAGATATCCGCTGCTGTATTGGAGATAAAAGGAGGGCTCGCTTTGGTTGCCGACGACATCCAACTCGGCACCGCCGTTTTGTTGGTCGCTGGACGAATCGCCGGCGATATTGTTCCCGTAAAGAATGGGCACCCATTGGGTCGTGGGCGAATTGGGATTGGGTTGAGCGAGCGCTGCCGAGGACAAAGCCAACACTCCCGCGATCATCGTCCAGAACAAACCGATTCGCCCACTTACCTTCTGATTTTTCCCATGCATATTTTTCCTGAACCACGCCTGGAAACACCCATGGCGCTTCCGGCCATAACATCAATGCACTTTTTCACCCTAACCGTTTGACAATAAACAACTCTTATTTACTGCAAGTCATTATTCCGATGGTTAAAGGGTTCCTGTCCGAAGTGACGCTATTAGCAACCGACGTACCACCCCGTTTTTTATGGCGAAACTGGTGCATTTGTCGGAATTTATTCATCTTTAGCCGGGGAACCATGAATCAGAAAAACTGACGTGACTGCATTTGTATCGGATTCTGACACGCGCTGTGAAAATACATTACCAACCGGCAAAAAATCAGAAGTATCTGAAAATCAAGCTCACTCAAATACAAGTCCTTCTCGGGCAACGATGATTTTCCCGACGGGAAAATTCGGGGAGATACGGCCTGCCATTTTGTTGAATGGCACCCGGAGCAATTTTAATTCAGCCGCCTTCGCCGGACAAAATGGAACACGGTCATCCCTCCCGCAAAACCAAACAGGGCCTTTACCGAAGGTTCAGGAATCGGTGCAACACCATCCGGCGAATACGAGAGGGTGATGCCGCCCAGTTGAGACCAGGTCAAACTGGAATTAATGCCGCCGTTAACGCCATTAAGGTCCTCGTTCAAGCTGTTCGGCTGGGTGGCGGTGGCGGCGACCAATTGCATCGGGCTGTTCGTGGTAAAACCGGTAATCCCTTTGGCCGCCAGGGCGGAAACGATGTTGGTAAACGGGACATAAAACGTGAGAAATTGATCGGTCTTGCCATCCGCGTTCAGGTCAAAATTCGTGGCCCCCGGATTGATAGCCGCGTTGACTGAAGTGAAGCCGTAATCGGTTGAAGTTTCGGTGTAACTGAAGATGGGCGTGCTGACGATGCTGGTCGTGCTCGGTGACGTGTTCAAGCCAGCGCCAGGATCCCAGATGCCCAGTTGATTGGGCGATCCGGAATTGTCAACTCCGATAAACAAATTCAGCGCCGCGCCTCCATTCGCATCCAGGCCGATAAAGGCGTCACCCTTGAATCCCGCCGGACTCACGTCCGCGCCCACGCGCAAACGAAAACCCAGATAACCGCTGTTGTATTGCATATACAGCGATGGTTCGCCCACATTGCCGACGATGTCCGACTCCGCGCTGCCGGTTTGCTGGTCGGCTGATGGATCAGGATAATTGCCGTTTCCGTAGAGAATCGGCACCCACTGTGTCGTGGACGAAATGGGATTGGGCTGGGCCAAGGCGAACTGGAATACGGCAAACATGCCTAAGGCCATAACCATCGGAAGCCGGACCCGTTGTTTGAGTTGACGGTAGATTTCAGCGGCCACAAAGACTGCGCAGCGCCAATAATACTTCGAATTACTTAAGGTTCGACTCATGTTGCCGCCCCTCAAGCAAACCCTGTACCAGAAACGGGCAACCACCCTTAAGGGCAGGAATGGAGGTGGATTGGAACCTTACCGGAATCCATCCTGGGAAAACCGCTTTTTTACAAAGGCCGCCATCCGTGCTTTTTTGGGATTGCCAGCCGGAGGCAATTGGCGTATTGAGCGGCGAACCCAACGAAAGGATACCCATGTCAGACAACCAAAATCCACCGGCTGCCCAACCCGCGCAACCGGTAAACCCTGCATCGTCATCAGCGACCGGTGTTGAAGACAAAACGGTCGCCATCGTCGCCTACCTCACCTTGATTGGCTTCATTGTGGCCATCATCGTTCACATGAACAAAAAGACGAAGCTCGGCGCATTTCATCTCCGCCAGGTGCTTGGCTATTTTCTCACCACCATTGCGGTTGCGTTCTGCCAAATCATTCTCGTCTTTATCCCCATCCTCGGCTGGCTGTGTATTTTGGCCCTCTGGGCTTCGATGCTGGTGCTTTGGATCCTGGGACTGGTCGCGGCCATCAACGGCCAGATGAAGCCCATGCCGGTGGTCGGGCCGCTCTACCAGAAATGGTTCGGCACCACCTTTGAGTGACAGACGTCGGAATGTCCTCAGGCAGGATTCTATTCTGACTTCTGACTTCTGGCTTCTGACTTTCCAGTCATGTGCCGGTGGACGAATAAGTAATAAAGCCCGCCGAGGACGAGGGCTGCGCCGCCCAGCCACAGGGCCACGTGCCGCATTTCGCCGTGCATGAGATGCTCGTCCTGGCCTGCCTTGACGCCGACGTAGCACAGCACGGAGCACCAGGTCGCCGCGCCCAACACGGTGTAAATGGAGTATTTCAGGTAATCCATCCGCGCGACGCCGGCAGGAATGCCGACGAGTTGCCGTGCCCCCGGCAGCAGCCGCGCGACGAACACACCCATCGGACCGTAGTGTGACATCCAGCGCTCACTTTTCTCGATTTTTTCCGGCGGCATCAAAATATAGCGGCCATAACGCACGAGCAGCGGCCGGCCGGCCAGCCGCGACAGCCAATACATGATGGTGGCTCCGAGCCACGAACCGAGCGTGCCAGCGGCGACCAGGCCGATTTCTGCCGGCCAGCCGACGAAATGAGCGTCGAAAATTTTCAACCCTTCAAACCAGGCCAGATAAGCCGCTGGCGGGATGATGGCCTCGGCCGGAATCGGCAGGACGGAACTTTCCATGGTCATCAGCAGCACGATGACCGGGTAACCGGCGGTCTTGAGCGTCGCTAGATACCACGTCAGGAGCGGCTGGAAAATCGTCTTGAGCATGAAATTAAAATGGGATTTCCAGCCGGCGGAATTCGCGCGGTTGAATCGCCTCAATCGCAGACTGAATCAACGCCCCGGCAGCTTGAATCCGCCGCAGGTCGTTGGTCGAAGGCCCGAGAATGGCAATCTGCCGGCCAGCGAGATTTTT
Organism: Verrucomicrobiia bacterium; assembly: GCA_025451535.1. Taxonomy (GTDB): domain Bacteria; phylum Verrucomicrobiota; class Verrucomicrobiia; order Limisphaerales; family UBA11358; genus UBA11358. The sequence goes on along the minus strand of JANWKE010000021.1, from coordinate 22,114 downwards.
CTGGTAACGGATGTTTTGGTCGGACGTGATGAACAAATCGAATTTCATTTCAGCCCGCCGCATCAAATCGCCGTTTTTGATCCCGCCCCAGCCGCTTTGTTGGACAGTCGAACAGTCATGACCGGTCAGAAATTTGCGCATCGGCCACGGGACGCATTCGTCCAGCAGGATTTTCATGCCGCGACGGGCGTCAGCAGCGCCGACTCGGAACTTTCCAGAACCCGGCGAGCCAGTTCACGCGTCACAGACGGAAAACATTCGAGAAATTCGTCGAGGGTGTAATTGTTTTCCAGATACTCGAACAGCGTCTTCACCGGCACGCGCGTGCCTTTGAACACCGGCGTGCCGCCGAGAATGTCCAAATCAACGGTGATAAGGTCGTTCGACTTCATGCGGGTAATTTAACACACATTGCCGCTGGCCGTAAATCCTTGAATGGCGGCGACGGTTTGAGCCTCGGGCGGCGGTGACAGCGGAAAACGACTGCGAGGCAATCCGCGAATTTTTAATTGCCGGATTTTTGGCGGGCATAATACGCTTGAATTTCCTCAGGTGTCGCCGGCTGCGGCCAGACCCAATCCAAGGCATAAGGATTTTGCCAGTAATCGCTCCGCCACTCGGCACCTTGTTCCAACGCCGGATTCCCACCATCATCCTTGCCATTTTCGCCGACGGAATAAAGTAAAAATGTTCCATCAGCATTCAGCCGGTAACGCAACGGCTGGCCGTCCACCGTATCAAGTGGAATAGCAGGAACAAATTCCGGCACGAGCGAATTTAAATTTGGCGGATAATTTCCATATTTGAGTTGATACCGTTTCAAGGCGATGACGGTCATAACAATTTGTTTGGCAGCTTCCACGCGCATGACTTTCCGGGCGACTCCGGCAAGAGTAACAATTGACTCCGACAGCATTGAGTGAAAATCAGTCTCGCCGGAGAAAAGAGAATCAAATGAATTGTTTAGTTTGGATATTCCCAACCGATCCAACGCGGTGTCTTGAGATGAAAGCGCGTCTTGAAAGGAACCATTGGTGTCGGCCAAACGCATCGTGTTCATCAATACTTCATAGCCTCTAAGAGCTCTCAATTCATCGGGATAAGACCACCAATATCGCCACAAGAAAACTTCCATTCCCATTTCTGCCTTATCCCAAGGGTGATCATCTTTATTCGGAAGGCCCATTGATTCTCGCGCACTTCGGGCAAGATCAAACTGCTGCAGCAATGGGGAATTGGAACTCCGCCATTTCCCAAGAGTTATTTCTCCTATCACGCGTTCCATCTCCAAGGCATTTTCCTCACTCCGAACAAAATCCAATCTCGCCCAATTGTTCTGCAGTTCCGCGAGTTGCTCTTCAGTTACGTTGGTGGATTGTAGAACCTCCCAATTTACAGTCAGGGCGATATTGGCGATCGCAATGCGCACCAGCTCGCAAATGACCAAGCGTTCATCTCGCATTGCTTTCACCAGCGAAAGCATCGCACGCAGATTTTTCACTGCGGAAGCAGTGTCACTGCAATGCAGATCGCTTATTGCAGCGGTTTCCAGTCGCAGCGCTGCTCTTTTTGATGCAGCCAGACAGAAATTGGTAAAATCGAGGCCAGCGACTCCGTTTTCGTATTTGATCTGAAAATCGAAATTCGGCCTGACAATGATTTGTTGAAGCAAGGCAAAAGATTTTTCGTTCCGTGCGACCGCCGTCTTCACATCATCCCAGGAATTTGTACTGTCGTAGTCCCGAACATCCGGTTGCCACCAACAAATCATTGCCTTGCCCGGCGCAGCCATTCTCATTCCGTCAGCTTGGTTTGTCTCAAGTAAGCTCTGATCTGCATCAAACAAAGCAGCTGCTTTGCGCAAGGTGTCGGCACTGTTTTGCTCCGCCGGCACCGGCGGTGAAATTACTTGGGTCAATTCCATCGGCTTGCCTTGGGCCTTTAGCTGGGCAATATAGGCCTCCGTTGCCACGCGCAACTGGTAGTGATGAATGACCGGAACCAGAATTGCCACGCCAAGCGCGATTCCAATGGCAATCAAAATTTTCGCACGACGGCTCATATCAACTGTGGTTTTAATCTACCGATTGCGCCGAACTGGTGGAACTACAAAGCCGGCCGACATTTATAACTGAGACGATTCGGGCGCTGTCCTGGTTTGAAGTTCCGCCTTCAGGCGGTTCTGAGGTCGGCATTACCCTTTGCCGCGTAAACGAGGAACTCCAAACCAAGTCGCCTTTTTAGACGTCAATTCGCGTTAATTCGTGAAATTCGTGTCGCCGCTTTGATTTTTATGCCTTCAGAAAATAATTCCGCTGTTTTTCGCTGATGGTCATTCCCAACTTTTCCATCACCGCCAGCATGTCCTCCCAGACCTTGCGTTTCTCGCTCATGGCCTGGTTGCGCAGCAAATACGCCGGATGATACGTCGGCATCAGCGGGATGCCGCGGTAGGTCTTCCAGGTCCCGCGCAGTTTGGTGATGCCGATGGTCTTGCCCAGCAGCCCTTCCACCGCCGTCGCGCCGAGGGCAACGAGCACCCTGGGCCGGATCAAATCAATCTGCTCGTGCAGATACGGAATGCACGTGGCCATTTCGTCGGCGGTTGGTTTGCGGTTGCCAGCGTTCTGCCCGGGCGTATCCGGCCGGCATTTCAAAATATTGCCGATGTACACGTCGGCGCGTTGCAGTCCCGTGGCTTGGATGATTTTCGTCAACAACTGGCCGGCCTTGCCGACGAACGGCTCGCCCTGTTCGTCTTCGTCGGCTCCCGGCGCCTCGCCCACGAACATAAGCTGCGCGTCAATGCTGCCAACGCCGAATACCACGGTCTTACGCGACGAGGCCAGGTGCGGGCATTTCACACAAGCCAGTGCTCGTTCGCGCAATGCGGCAAACGCAGCAACCTTCGCCTGCGGGTCCAGCGGCGGCGCCTGGCCGGGAACGGCTTCGCCCGGCAACGCGAGTAAAGAGGCCTGTTCGGCGGCAGGCCCGGGAAGTGTGGAGCGCGGAGTGCGGAGTGCGGAGTGAGTTGGCGGAGCGCCGGGCCCCGTCTCGGCTTGTGCCAGGAATTCCCTTCGGGCCGAGGCGGTGCTCGGCGTTCCGCTGGCAGCAGATTTGGAAATCACAGTTTGAGGTTTCGCCGCCAGTGGCTGCGCCAGGGCGCGGAGGGTTTCGGGCGCAATGGCAACGTGGCGGACACCACGCGACTTCAAATCTTCCAGATGTTGAATCGTCGCGTCGAGCAGTTGGTTGTAGGTCGAGGACATCAGTTCCTGGGGAGTTGTTTCTTTGCCGTCCGGCCATACCAGATTCCCGAAAGGACAAAAACGACACCGGAAGCGGCCGCAAAATAAACCAGAAATGGCAGGGGCAAAACAAAGTGAGCGGCTACGGCGGCGCCGAGCGATAATCCGCCGCAGAGGTAACAGTAAAACGCGCTGGCCCGGGCATTCTGCACACTTTTCTGGAGCAACAATTGTATGGCCTGGTCATTGCGCAAAAGCGCCGCCGCACACCCATCGGAACAAACCAGGCGAGGTGTCCCGGCAGGTTTGGCGCATCCGGCACACAACGCCCGGCCGCAATAGGCGCAAATGCCAATCGCCTCGGCCTGGTGCTCGGCGCATTTCATGGATTGAAATTGCGTCATTGCCGGGAGCAATGCAATCCGAAGCTTGCGACCATTGCCAAAACGCGGCAACGTTATGCCGTGAATCTCGAAGACCATCCGGGCGACATCATCCGCAAGGCGCGTGACATGAGCCGCGTTTCGGCGGCGGCGGCCGCGAGCGCCGCCGGCATCTCCGAGGCCGAACTGGCGGCGCTGGAGAAAAGCGGGCAAATCGGCAAACAGCCGGACTTTGCCGCGCTCGCCAAACTGGTCGGATTGCACCCGGCCAAGCTGGAAGGCATCGCCAAAGGCTGGCTCCCGGCCGAAAAGAATTTAAGCATCTGGCGTGGACTAAGCGTGTTCACGACCGCCGGTGAGGGCATGACGGTAAATTGTTTCCTGGTCTGGGACGAGGTCACACGCGAAGCGGCCCTGTTCGACACCGGCTTTGACGCCAAGTCGATCCTGGATGGTATTGCTGAAAACCAGCTCCAGCTCCGGCATATTTTCATCACGCATTCGCATTGGGACCACGTCGAGGCGTTGCCGACACTTCGCGAGGCATTTCCCAAGGCACGGCTGCACACCGGTTCCCGGGCCGCGCCGGTGGACCAGCGCAACAAACCGAATGAGATTATTCACCTTGGCGGGCTGCGCATCACGCATCGCGAGACGCCCGGTCATGCGCCCGATGGCGTGACGTACCTCGTCGGCAACTGGCAGGAGGACGCGCCGCACGTGGCCGTGGTGGGAGATACGATCTTCGCCGGCTCAATGGGGAACGGCAACGGCGCCTGGGAGCTGGCCCGGCAAAAGGTGCGCGAACAGATTTTGTCGCTGCCGCCAACGACCTTGATTTGCCCCGGCCACGGCCCGTTGACGACGGTGGCGGAGGAAAAGGAACACAACCCGTTCTTTTGAACTATGGCCGACCCCATTTTTCATCCCGGCATCGAAGGCGCGCAACATGGCGCGAAATCGCTCGCGCAATTTCTGGACTTTGCCAAAAAATCCGGCGCGCGCGGCGCACAACCATCCAACTTCATGCTCCAAAACGGAAGCGGTGGTTTCAAAAGCGCGGAGGAAATCAAGGGCGCTTTTGCGAAGGCCGGGCTGTTGCTCGACGGCATCTCGGCGCATTGCCCGTTCTGGGTGCACACGACGGCGTGGACGGGCAGCCCGACCATCCGACCGTTTATTTCCGCCGCCGTCGCAAAGAAATCACCCGTGGAAATTGAAAAATGGGCCGAGGGTTACCTGCTGCGCCTGCTCGATTTGTGCGCGGAACTGGGTGTAAAAATTGTGCCGATGTTCTGGGGCATCGCCTTCGGCTGGGAATTGGCCACCGGTTATCCGTGGGGGTTTTGGAAAGGGACTGATTACGATTTGCCGGCCGAAGGCCGGGAGCGATTCATCAAAAAGACTGAGAAACTCCGCCAGCATGCCCGCAAACTCGGCATTTTTCTCTGCCACGAAATCCATCCCGGCACCGCCGCCATGTGCGCCGACGATTTCAACCGGCTCGTGGAGATTTGCGACGGGGACCAATGCCTGGCCGTGAACGCCGACCCGTCGCATTGCTGGGAAGGTGAAGACTGGGAAACCCGTTTTCAAAAGGTCGGTGCGCGGATTTATGCCTGCCACGTGAAGAATTTCACCATCCGGCAAGGTCGGCCGCTGCGGATGATGGAACCGGACTGGCAGAAACGGGCGATGCAATTCGTAAACCTCCCGACCGGCGACCTGAACCTGACGCGCTACGTCGAGTTGCTCATTCACGTTGGCTATCCGCAACGGTATTGCCGGTTGATGAGACGAAGACCGCGCCGCTGGTGGTCGAGGCTGAGAGCGCCTATCGCGACCTCGACGCCACGAGCGCGAACGGAATTCAATTCGTACGTGACCAACTCTGTTTCCCGCTGGCGGCCGGTTCGTTTGAAGAAGGCATGGGCGCATAAATGGCGGACAGTGAATTTCTTGCGGCTTGCCAAGCTCGTTTCCTTGCGGGTATGTAACCTGGATGAAAACCCCGCTTCAACTTCTCACCTGTGTATGCCTTGCCTGGTTCTGGTTTCAGGGCGCCAGCGCCCAGGAAACGACCCAGACCAACAGCTATCATCCATGGTGGCATGATCGTCCGTATGGCCGGCCATTCGACAACTCGCAGTTGGTGCAACAGCCCCGGATCCGGGTGCAGGGAAACAAATTCTTGGATCCGGACGGCAAGGCCGTGTTGTTCCGTGGCGTGTCCATCGCCGACCCCGACAGGCTTGAGCACGAGGGTCATTGGAACAAACACCTGTTTGAGGAAGTGAAAGGCATGGGCGCGATACTCGTCCGCATTCCGGTCCATCCGATTGCCTGGCGCGGGCGCACGCCACGGGAGTATCTCAAATTGCTCGACCAGGCGGTCACCTGGTGCAATGAACTGGGCATTTACGTCGACATTGACTGGCATTCCATCGGGAATTTGAAAATGGAAATGTTCCAGGACCCGATGTACGACACCACGCAAAAGGAAACCTTCGCTTTCTGGCGCGCCATCACCCAGCATTACCATGGCAGCACCGGCACCATCGCCTTCTACGAATTATTCAACGAACCGACGACTTACCGCGGGCAACTGGGCAGCGTGTCCTGGAGCGATTGGAAGCAGTTGAATGAGGAAATGATCGGGGTCATCCGGGCGTTCGACACCAACACCATCCCGCTCGTGGCCGGATTTGATTGGGCGTACGACCTGACGCCGCTCAACCTCGAGCCAATCAACGCGGAAGGCATCGGCTACGTGACGCATCCTTATCCGAACAAGCGGTCGAAGCCGTGGGTGCCGAAGTGGGAGGAGGATTTCGGATTCGCTGCCGACAAGTACCCGGTCATTGCAACCGAAATCGGATTTTCCGCGCCCAAGGGGACGGTGCTCAAGGACGATGACTACGGGCCGCTCATCGTGAACTATCTTGAAGGCAAAGGCATCAGTTGGGTGGCCTGGTGTTACGATCCGGAGTGGGGACCGGCGTTGCTGCAAAACTGGGATTTCGATCTCACGGGCGCGGGGGAATTCTTCAAGCAGGCCATGCACGGAGAGGTTGCCGGTAAAGGGCCTCATAACTGATCGGCGTCTGCAAAATGCGCTGGCAGAACAGAAGCCGCTTAAATTTGCAAATTGACCCCATTCGCCCGGGTTGTTAACCTGTCAATCCGTTTCCAAACGGCCTTATGCGACATACCATTTCAATCCTGGTCGAGAACAAGTTCGGCGTGCTTACGCGCGTCGCCGGCCTGTTCAGCGGACGCGGCTACAACATTGACACGCTCAACGTCGGCCCGACGCACGACCCCAAACTCTCGCGGATGACCATCGTCACCCACGGTGACGAAGCCACCCTGGAGCAAATTGTCAAACAGCTCAACAAGCTGCCCAACGCCATCAAGGTGCAGGATTTTCACGAAGGCGAATACGTGGACCGCGAACTGGTGCTGGTAAAGGTGGCGGTGGATTCCAAATCGCGCGCCGAGGTGATGCAGATCACGGACATTTTCCGCGCCAAAATCGTGGACGTGCAGCCCAAGTCGCTCACCATTGAAATCACCGGCGCCGAAAGCAAGGTGGAGAAATTCGTCGGCCTGATGGATTCGTTCGGCGTGATGGAAATCACCCGCACCGGCAAGGTGGCGCTGCCGCGAAAGTAAATTCATTAAAGGCGCGATGAGAATTCATCCGCTGTTAAAGCTGATTTTGTTGGCTGGCAGTGGGTTGGTTTTTGTGGTTGTGGCCGTTTTTGTCGCGCTTTGGATTTACGATCTTCACACGCAGCACGCTTACGCTGCCATGCCCAATACGCACAACCTCAAAGAGCAGATTAACGAAATGGGCGCCGGCTATCTGGCAAACCGCCCCGAGGGAGCGCTGGTTGTTGCAATTTATCAAAACGGGAAGCAATCGTTTCACGGCTTTGGCAAAATCAGTGATGCAAACACAAATCCGCCGGACGCGCAGACGATTTTTGAAATCGGTTCGGTGACAAAGATCTTTACCGCTGCTGTGCTGGCGCAAATGGCGAACGACCAGGTGGTGAAGTTGGACGATCCCATCAGTCTTTATCTGCCAAAAGACGTAGTCAGCCCGAAGAAGAACGGCCGCGAAATCACCCTGGAAAATCTGGCAACGCATACTTCGGGATTACCCCGATTGCCAAACAACCTGGATGCCACGATAAAAGATCAAAAAAAACCGTATGCCAACTATACGACGCAGGATTTGTATCACAGCCTGGCCACCGTTGAGTTGAAAAATGAGCCGGGTGAAAAATCGGATTATTCAAATTACGGTTATGGTTTGCTCGGAACAATCCTGGAACTGAAAACCGGCAAATCTTATGGAACGCTTGTTCAGGAAAATGTTTGCGGAACTTTGGGATTGCAGAACACCACGATACAGTTATCAGCGCAACAAAAAGAACGGTTGACACCCGGGCACAATCCGAAAGGCGGCATCGTCCCAAATTGGGATTTTGACGCACTGGCTGGATGTGGCGCGATTCGTGCAGATGCCGGGGATTTGCTGAAATTTGTTGAAGCCAATCTCAATCGAACGAATTCCGGGATTTACAAAGTATTGAATGAAACGCAAAAAATTCATTTCAAAACCTTCACCGGCGGAATTGGGCTGGGCTGGCAAATTGAAGAAGAAATCGAAGGAATGACTTTGTACTGGCATAACGGCGGCACTGGCGGTTACAGAAGTTTTGTCGGTTTTGACAAACAGAATCAAATCGGCGTTGTCATTCTTTCCAATTATGGCGATGCGATGGCCGGAGATTCCTCGGTTGACCAGATGGGTATGAAGCTTTTAAAAATCGGCTCAAAAATTTCTTTGGAGTGACTTGTCCAATCTGAATTTGCAAATTGACCGCTTTCCTTCGTGTTGCTAGTCTTCCTGTCCGTTTTCAAAAAATTTTATGGCAAAAGTTTACACCGACAACGACGCCGATCTCGGCGTGCTGCAAAACAAGACCCTCGCCGTGCTCGGCTTCGGCTCACAGGGCCACGCCCACGCGCTCAACCTCAAGGACAGCGGTTGCCGCGTCATCATCGGCCTTTACGAGGGCAGCAAGTCTATTCCCGTCGCGCAGGAAAAGGGATTTGAAGTCGTCCGCACCGCCGAAGCCGTCCGCCGCGCCGACGTCATCATGGTCGCCCTGCCGGACACGAAGCAGCCGGCGGCCTACGAAAAGGACATCGCGCCGAATTTGAGCGCGGGGAAGACGCTGTTGTTTTCGCACGGCTTTTCGATTCATTTCAAGACCATCGTTCCGCCGAAGAACGTGAACGTCATCATGGTCGCGCCGAAAGGCCCCGGCCACATCGTCCGCCGCCAATACACCGAGGGCAAGGGCGTGCCAAGCTTGATCGCCGTTTATCAAAATCCCGGCAAGGACGCGAAGGCGATCGCGCTCGCCTGGGCCAAGGGCATTGGCGCGACGCGCGCCGGCGTGCTGCAAACGTCGTTCAAGGAAGAGACGGAGACAGATTTGTTCGGTGAACAGACGGTGCTGTGCGGCGGCCTGAGCGCGCTGGTGCAGGCCGGTTACGAAACGCTCGTGGAAGCCGGTTACCAGCCGGAGATGGCCTACTTCGAGTGTCTGCACGAGCTGAAGCTCATCGCGGATTTGATGAACGAAGCGGGCATCAGCGGCATGCGCTTTTCCGTTTCCGAAACCGCGAAATGGGGCGACGTGAGCGTCGGCCCGAAAATCATTGATGCCAGCGTGAAGAAGCGGATGAAAGCAGCGTTGACAGACATTCAGTCCGGCAAATTTGCGAAAGGGTGGATTGCCGAATACAAGGGCGGCTATAAAAAATATAATGCGCTGCTCAAGCAGGGCGAGAAGCACTCCATCGAAAAGGTGGGCGAGCGGTTGCGCGGCCTGATGCCGTGGATGAAGAAGCGTCAAATCAAGGGCGCCCAGGCGGCCTACTGAGGCGTATTTTTTGGCTTAAAGCCGGGTTTTATACGGGTTGCATCTCTCGAATCTTAGGGCAACTTTCCCTTGAAATTGGTGTTAATTGGAGGAAAGTAACGTTTGGAGCATGAAGCACTTTGCGAAAATTACTGTTTGCCTGCTGGGCGGGCTGGTATTGAACACCGGTCTCGGCGCGGATAATCCCTATAAGCCGATCGCTGTGCGCAACATTTTTGGTCTGAACCCGCCGCAAGCCATCACGCCAACAGCTCCCGAACCGCCATCCAAAATCACGCTGGATGGCATCATGACTATTTTTGGGACTACCCAGGCGCTTTTCTACGTCGACGTCCCCCCGCGTCCGCCCATACCGGCAACCCAAAAATCCTACATTCTCAGCGAAGGCCAGCGGCAGGATGACATTGAAGTGACGCATATTGACGAAAAAAAGAGCGTGGTAACTTTCAACAACCACGGTGTGGTGCAGGAACTCCCGCTGGTTAAGGCGGGTCCCATCACCACACCCACGCCGGTCGTCATGAACCCTGCAATGAATGCAGGATTTGCCGCCCGGGGAATGGCGGCCGGAGGTCCAGGTGGCGGAAATCTTGCGCGCTTCGGCAACAATCCCGGTCTGAACCGCAACGTGGGGAATAACGGCGGGAACACCGGTCAAAATAATAATTCTGGCAACACGGGTCCCGGTGGCGTCGCCAGTACTTCGACCAGCGGGCAGGCCCAATCCCGGCTTTCACCCGAGGAGCAAACGGTTCTGATTGCCGCGCAAAAGGCGCAACTTAAGGAAAATAACGATCCCATGTGGAAAATTTTCCCGCCGACTGAACTGGATGAAGCAGCGGGAACCGTTAACACGACACCGCAGGGCGGCCAGTCCACGCCCTAGGCGTCTTCAGGTTCAACCGCCCAGCGAGGTTGGGTCGCTCAAGTCGCCCTTGTTGAAATCCACATATTCCTCGGTCAAATCTGCGGCGTAAATCACGGCGTTGGCCTTGCCGAGGTTCAGGTGAATATGCAAATCAAATTCCTTTGGCGCGACGGCATCACAAAGTTTCTTGAACGTTGCCTTTGTCGGCTGGCCGCGTTTGAGACTCCATAAAACCTTTCGGCTGCCCGGTGCGGAATAACCGATGTCCACCTTTTCCTCGACGATTTGCGCGGGCGAATAGCCGAGCGCGTCAATGATTCGGCCCCAGTTCGGATCGCCGCCGTGCCAGCTTGTCTTCACCAGCGGGCTGTTGGCCACCGCCCGCGCGGCGGCATCGGCGTCCGGAATCGTCTTCGCGCCGTTCACCCGCACAGTCACGACACGGTGAACGCCTTCGCCATCGCGCACGATCATTTTGGCCAGTTCCAGGCAGACATGATTCAAGGCTGACTGAAAAATTCCGAATTCCGGACTCCGGACCCAGAACTCCCGGTTTCCCGCCAGTCCGTTCGCCAAAATCAGCACCGTGTCGTTGGTGCTCATATCGCCGTCCACGGTGATGCGATTGAAACTTTGCGCCACGGCTTCGTGCAACGCGGCGCGCAAGGTTTTTGCATCCGTTACCGTGTCGGTCGTGATAAAACAGAGCATCGTGGCGTGAAGCGGCGACGCGGACGGTCGTTTGCCGGTAATACTCATGCCGGGTTGAATCATGCCTGCACCTTTGCAAATGCCGCCCATGCGGACCGTCTGGCTGCCGAGTTTGAATTCGACGGCGATTTGTTTGGGCCGCGTGTCGCTGGTCATGATGGCTTCAACAACATGCGCGGCATTTTCCGATGAATTGTCGAGCCGCATCACTGCTTCGTTGATGCCGTTGCGAACATTGGCCATGGGCAGCTTAACTCCGATGCGCCCGGTGGAACCCACCAAAACGTGTTCCACCGGCATGCGCAGATGTTTTGCCACCAGGGCCGTCATTTTGCGGGCGTCCTGTAAACCTTGCTTGCCGGTACAGGCGTTGGCGTTGCCGGAATTCACCACGACCGCCTGCGCGACGCCTTTCTGCGCGCGTTCGATGCAGACTTTCACCGGCGCAGCGCAGACTTGATTCGTCGTGAACATGCCGGCGACGGTTGCGGGCACTTCAGAAACGATGAGCGCAAGGTCGCGTTTCTGTCCCTTGTCCGATCCCTTGCCGGTACCGAGCCGCTTGATGTTGCAAAACACGCTGCCAGCGAGAAAACCTCGCGGCGCGACAATGGAACCCGGAATCGCTTTCAACTTTGATTTCATGTTTTCACCTGCTGCCCGTTTTCTTTTAATTCAATTTCGCCGCGCAGGTAAAGCACGGCTTTGCCGCCGATCAAAATCCGATCGCCGGTCTGCCGACAGAACAGCTCACCACCGCGCCGGGACACCTGCCGGGCGAACAACGTTGTGCGGCCCAGCCGCCGTGACCAGTAAGGAACCAGCGTGCAATGCGATGAGCCGGTCACCGCATCTTCCGGCACTCCGGCTTTGGGCACGAAAAAACGCGAAACGAAGTCGCAGTCACTACCGGGAGCAGTGGCGATTACGCCAAACGCCTCCAGGGTTTTCAACAAGGAAAAATCAGGTTGCAACGCCCGCACCTCCGTATCCGAGGCAAAGACGGCCAGAAAGTCGCGCGCTCGCAGCAGCTCCAGCGGCTGCCGGCCCAGGCCGCGGACCAGCACCTCCGGTGGCGGGCAGGACACGGCGGGCCGGCTCGGGAAATCGAGCGTCAGGATTTCACCCTCCCGGGTGACCGTCAGGGTACCGCTGGCGCGCGAATGGAACCGGACGAGGTTGCCGCGGAATCCCAATTCGGAAAACAGGACGAAGGCCGAAGCCAGGGTGGCATGTCCACAGAGGTCAATTTCCATTTCCGGCGTAAACCAACGCAATTCGTAATCGGAACCGGTGGCCACGAAAAATGCAGTTTCGACGAGGTTGTTTTCCGTGGCGATGTTCTGGAGCGTGGCATTACTCAGCCAATGCGGCAAGGCACAGACACCGGCCGGATTCCCGCCGAAAAGGCGGTCGGTAAATGCGGCGACTTCAAAATAGGGAATTTTCATAATGCTGTTGTTGCGGAGCGGCGCGCCTTCAGCCCTTTATCGCCTCAATTTCCAGCCGCACCATGCGGACGTGAACGTTTCCTTCCGCATCCGGCGGATGTCTGGCCACGTAACGGTTCGCGACGGCGACAATAAATTCCTCGCGCAAATTTTCCGGTACGCGCTGGACATAAGGCAACCAGGTCGTGCGCAGCCACGCGGTGAAACTGCTGCGCCCGGCATAAGTCGCATCCTTCGGCCGGAGGCGGACATTCAATGCTTTAAAGCCGGAACGGGGCAGCCATTTTTCGTAATCCGCCGGACTGTAAAAAAAGTACGGTTTAGGCATCCGGCGAAAGAACTGGCGCCAGCGTTTCATTCGTAATTCCGGTCGCAACGCGAGGAAAACGTCATGCGCATTGCCTTTGCCGCCGCACGAAATAATGAGCCTTCCGCCGGGCTTCAGCACGGACGCGACGCCGTGCAAAATTGCCTCGTGATCGTCCACCCAATGCAAGGCGGCGTTTGAAAAAACGACGTCGAACCGGCGCGCGGACTTTATTTTGCGCGCGTCCATGACGTGAAACTCGAGGTTCGGATGTTGCCTCGGGGGAAAAGCTTTTTGCGCGAAAGCAATCATCTCCGCTGAGGCGTCCACGCCGGCGACGGCGCCGCGCGGCGCGGCATGCGCGATTTCCGCCGTTACCTTGCCATCGCCGCAGCCGACATCGAGAACATGTTCGTCGCCGCGCAATTTGAGCCGGGCGATCAATTCCCGCGCCCAGGTCTGTTGCACGGCGGAATTTGCGGCGTAAGCAGCCGCATTCCATCGAGCGGGGGGTAAAATGGGTTTCGACATCTTGCGAACTCAAACCAATCCCGCCGTTTCGGGCCAGCCGCTCAAAATATTCAGACTTTGCACCGCCTGTCCGCTCGCACCCTTGACCAGGTTGTCTTCGGCACTGATGACGATGAGCCGGCCCGTGCGCGGATCGAGCCGCCACGCGATTTCGATGACGTTCGTGCCGGTAACATTTTTGGTGTCGGGCAGCGCTTTGCCTTCGAGCAGGCGGACGAAGGGTTCCTTGCCGTAAGCTCTGACATAACACGCCGAAATCTTTTCATTCAGCGTCTTCATTTCCGCTTCGGTTGCAAAATGCTTTTCCGGCGCGAGGTAAAGTGTCGTCAAAATGCCACGTGTCACCGGAATCAGATGCGGTGTGAACTGGATAGTGACCGTTGTTCTGGCGGCCAGCGACAGCTGTTCCTCGATTTCCGACAAATGCCGGTGCTTTGGCAGACCGTAGGGCCGCACGCTTTCATTGCATTCACAGAACAAATAATCGGCCTCCGCCTTCCGGCCGGCCCCGCTGACGCCACTCAACGAATCGGCAATGATGCCGGTTGGTTTGACCAGACCGGCGTTCAATAACGGAATCACCGGCAGCAAAATACTGGTCGGATAGCAGCCGGGCGCGGCGATGAGCAGCGATTTCTTGATTTCGTCCCGGTAAATTTCCGGCAGGCCGTAGACGGCTTTTTTCAACAACTCCGGCGCGGGATGGTCGTGGGCGTAAAATTCCCTGTAAATCTCCGCGTGCTTGAGCCGGAAATCGGCGCTCAAATCAATGATGACGCAACCGGCATCCAACAGGGGCACGGCGTATTCAGCGGCGACACCGTGCGGCAACGCCAGAAATACCACGTCGGCCAGCTTCGCCAGCAATTCCGCCTTCGGCTCAGTGAACCGGAGCGCCTTTGATTTCGGGTGGCTGGCGAACTTCGGGAAAACCTGCGCCAGCGTCTGCCCGGCGTTCTGGCGCGAGGTCACGGCCACCAGTTCCACGTGGGGATGGTTCAACAACAACCGGACAAGTTCTTCGCCGGAGTAACCGGACGCACCAACAATGGCGACTTTTTTAGTTTTCATTTTAGATTCGGCGGCCATTTCAACAGCCACATTTGTAGCTGTTTTCCGGACGGATTTCCATAAAACATTCAGGGTACGCCAGTGGTTTAAAACCAAACCGGGCGTAAAGGCCGTGCGCGTCTCTCGTACCCAGCATGAACCGGCGCAAGCCCTGCAATCGGGGATGCGCCAGCACCGTGGCGATCAGTTTTTTGCCCAGACCCTGCCGCCGTTTGTCTTCGACGATGAAGACATCCGCCAGCCAGGCAAAAGTCGCAAAATCGGTCACGACCCGCGCAAAACCAATCTGTTGTCCCGCTTGATAAACACCAAAACACAGCGAATGGTCGAGGGAGCGGTTCACCGCTTCCGGCGGCACGCCCCTGGCCCAATAACTGCGCTCGCTGAGAAAACGATGGACCAGCTCCCGGTCCAACCGCGCCGGATCGTCGGAAATCAGCAACGTATCTTCGTGTATTTCGTATGCTTTCATGGCAATAAAAAAGCCCCGCCGGTTTTGCCAGCGGGGCTTGGAAATTTCCAGCGCGATTAACGTTTCGAATATTGGAACCGTTTGCGCGCGCCCGGCTGGCCGTACTTCTTGCGCTCCTTCATGCGGGAATCGCGCGTCAGCAGGCCCTCGGCCTTGAGTTGCGGACGCAGATTCGCATCGAATTGAAGCAGGGCGCGGGCAATGCCGTGTCGCACCGCGTCGGCCTGGCCGTTCGGCCCGCCCCCGGCGACGTTCACACGCACGTCAACTTTTTCGGCCGTGCCGGTAACCGCCAGAGGCTGGGCTGCCTGCGCCCGCTGGGTTTCGAGCACAAAATAATTGTCAAAGGCGCGTCCATTGACCGTGATCTTGCCGTTGCCGGACGCGAGCCGGACCCGGGCGACGGCGGTCTTGCGCCGGCCGGTCCCCAGAAATTCGTTGGTTTTCGTTTCAGCCATAAATCCAATCAGGCCGCCGCCTTGAGCGGTCCGGGTTGTTGCGCGGCGTGCGGATGCTTCGGGCCCTTGAACACTTTCAACTTGGTCAACAACCGGCTGCCGAGCCGGTTCTTCGGAATCATGCCTTTCACCGCGTGCGTGATGAGTTTCTCCGGATGCCGCGCGCGGATTTGCTCGACGCTGGCGTATTTTTCGCCGCCTTTCCAGCCGGAATAAGTCATGTATTCCTTGGCGGTTTCCTTCTTGCCGGTCACCCGGACTTTTTCGGCGTTGATGACAATGACAAAATCACCGGCATCCAGGTGCGGCGTAAAGACCGGTTTGTTCTTGCCGCGCAAAATGTCGGCCACCTGCGCAGCCAACCGTCCGAGCACGGCGCCGTCGGCGTCAATCACGTGCCATTTCCGCTGGTCCAGATTCACTTTGGGCAAATGCGTTTTCATTAAAGCAAAGGAGCGATGAATTTATCAAACGGACGGACAAAGTCAACAGGGCATTTCAGCCGCCCAGATAGGCGCTCCTGACCTGCGGATTTTGACGCAAGGCGGCGGAATCGCCCTGCAGGGTGATTTTGCCGGTTTCGAGCACGTAACCGGAATGGGAAATTTCCAGCGCGAGATTTGCGTTCTGTTCCACCAGCAAAATCGTAATGCCCTGTTGCCGGTTGATTTCGACAATTTTTTCAAAAATGGTTTTAACCAGGAGCGGCGCGAGGCCAAGCGATGGTTCATCCAGCATGAGAAATTTCGGTTGGCTCATCAGCGCGCGCCCAATCGCCAGCATCTGCTGCTCCCCACCGCTCAATGTGCCGGCGATTTGCTGCCCGCGTTCCTGGAGCCGGGGAAACGTCGCAAAAACAAAATCGAGTTCACGCCGGACCGCCTGGCGGTCCTTTTGCAGATATGCGCCCATCTGCAGGTTTTCCATCACCGTCAGGTTCGCAAAAATCATCCGGCCCTCCGGCACGTGCGAAAGGCCAAGCTTGACGATCTGGTGCGGCGGCAGGCCGGCGATGTTTTTCCCCTGGTAAAAAACCCCACCGGCCTTCGGCTTGAGCAAACCGGAAACGGTCTTGAGCGTCGTCGTCTTGCCGGCGCCGTTGGCGCCGATGAGCGTGACGATCTTCCCGTCCGGCACGGACAGGGAAATTCCCCGCAGCGCGGTAATGGCACCATAGCCGACCGACATGTTCTTGACTTCCAGCATGAGTTTTAACCACCCGGGAACGAAGCAACCATTGCGGCCGGAAGACCGATGCCAAAGCTTAGTTCCCTGGTCGCTTTGATGTTCATTTATTCTCCGAGATAGGCCTCGATGACTTTCGGGTCTTTGCGCACCTCGCCGGGTTTCCCTTCCGCGATCTTCACGCCGTAATCCAAAACGGCGATGCGCTCGCAAATGCCCATGACGACCTGCATGTCGTGTTCGACCAGCAACACCGAAATCTTGAATTTGTCCTTGATGAACTGGATCAACCGCATCAACTCCGATTTCTCGCTGGAGTTCATACCGGCGGCGGGTTCATCCAGCAAAAGCAGTTTTGGCCGCGCCGCCAGGGCACGGACGATTTCCAGCCGCCGCTGGTCGCCGTAGCTCAGGTTTTTGGCCGGGGCATCCTGGAATTTGCCCAGATGGAAAATCTCCAGCAATTCCAGGACCTGGGCTCCGATGCTCTCCTCCTCATCCCAAAAGGACCGTCCGCGCCAGAGCGCATGGCGCACGTCGCCCCGCAGATGCAAATGAAAAGCGGTACGGACATTGTCGAATACCGTCAGCGACGAAAACAGCCGGATATTCTGGAAGGTGCGGGTAATACCGCGGGCTGTGATCCGATAGGCCTTGCTGCCGGTGATGCACTGGCCGTCGAAAAAAATCCTGCCGTCCGTCGGTTGATAAACGCCGGTGATCAGGTTGAATACAGTCGTTTTGCCCGCACCATTGGGACCAATTAAGCCGACCAGTTCGTTCCGCCCGATTTCCAGATCCAAATTCGATACTGCGGTTAACCCACCGAAACGGATGGTAACGCGGTCAGTGCGCAGCAGCGAATTTTCGGTTGCGGTGTTTGCGGTCATGAAGCTGCGCCCTTGTATTTTTGACGCCAGATAAAAAGGCCTTGCGGGCGTGTCAGCATGAGCACAATCAATAACAGCGAGTAAATAATCATCCGCGTGTCGCCGATCCAGCCGAGATGCGGATATCCGGCCAGCTTGCGCAAACCTTCAGGCATCAGTGTCAGCAGCGCGGCGGCAAGGATGACGCCCGGCGTGTTGCCCATGCCACCGAGGATGACCATGACCACAAAGGTGATGGACAACATAAAACCGAAACCGCCGGGAGTAAGAAACTGAATCGCGTGAGCATAAAGCCCGCCGGCAATGCCCGCGAAAAAAGCGCCAATAACGAAGGCCGCAACTTTGTATTTCGTGGTGTTAATACCCATCGCTTCGGCAGCCACTTCGTCGTCACGGATGGCGATAAATCCGCGGCCGTAGGTGGAATGAACGAGCGCAGTGACAACATAGACGGTCAGGGCGGCAAAGCCAAAGACCCAAAAGAAATTGGTCCAGCCATGCATGACGCTCAGGCCGCGCGCGGCGCCGACCGCGTTCATGTTCTGGAATATGACGCGGATGATTTCACCGAAACCGAGCGTGACGATGGCCAGATAATCTCCTTTCAAACGCAGCGTCGGCAGGCCCACCAGCAGGCCCACCATGGCTGCGACCAGTCCGCCTGCCAGCAGAGCGCTCAAGAATAGCGCCTCGGCCGCCGCTGGATTTACCACGCCAAACTGATTCGTAATTACCGCCGCCGTGTAAGCGCCGACGGCCATAAATCCTGCGTGGCCGAGCGAAAACTGGCCGGTGTAGCCGTTGATGAGATTCAGGCTGACGGCAAGAATGAGGTTGATGCCGATATTGTAAAAGATGAACAGCGCGTAGGGATTGAGGTGGCTCGCAAACAGCGAAACCAACAGGCTCAGACCCAGCGCCGCCAGCAAGAGCAGTTTGGCATGCCGGAACCTCATACCTTTTCAATCTCCTTTTTGCCGAGCAGCCCTGACGGTTTGATGAGCAGGATTAAAATCAAAATGGCAAACGCGATGGCATCACGGTAGGTCGAGGAAATGTAGCCGGAAACAAACGTCTCCGTAGTGCCGATGATGAGCCCGCCCAGCACCGCGCCCGGCAGGTTGCCGATGCCGCCCAGCACGGCGGCGACGAACGCCTTTAAGCCGGGTAAAATTCCCATGAGCGGGTCAATCGCCGGATAATTGATCGCGAACAGGATTCCCGCCGCCGCCGCCAGCGCCGAACCGAGCGCGAAGGTGAACGAAATCACAATGTCCGTGTTGACGCCCATGAGGGCCGCCGCTTCGGGATTGAATGAGAGGGCGCGCATCGCCATGCCGATTTTCGTCCTTAGTACAATGAACCGCAACGCCACGAGCAGGAACAGGGTCACCGCCAGCACGATGATCTGATTGCTCGTGATGCTCAAGCCGCCGAAATGCGCAATGGGATAAACCGGAATGATCTGCGGAAATCGTTTAGGCGCGGCACCGAAGACGAACTGGCCGGTGTATTCCAGAAACAACGAAACGCCAATGGCTGTAATGAGCATCGTCAACTTCGGGCGGCGACGCAAAGGGCGGTAGGCAAACCGTTCAATCACCACGCCGATCACCGCACAAATCAGCATCGCGGCGAGCAGGACCGCCAGCCCGCTGCTGATGGACAGTGTGGGCAAAACCGCAGCAATTTTCGGCGCGAGATAAAATCCGGCAAACGCCCCGAGCATGAAAACGTCACCATGCGCAAAGTTGATGAACCGGAGGATGCCATAGACCATCGTGTAGCCGAGCGCAATGAGGGCAAGAATCGAGCCGAACGCCAGGCCGTTGATGAGTTGCTGGAGAAATTCGGTCAGAGGCAGTTGATAGTTGATGGTTGATAGTTGATGGCAACCGGTCGCCGCATCACGAACCTTCGAGCACGGAACGGCGCAGGCCGCTCAACATTTTCCCCTGTTCTTCGGCGGCGGTGTAAAGCTTCGAGAAACCATCTTCCGTTAGCAAACCTTGCCGCTGGCCGATAAAAGATTGTGAAACCACTTCAAAAAGCGAGCCGGCGGCGATTTCCAAAAAACGCGCATAGTCGGTTCTCGAATTACGCGCCGTTCCTTCAGCGATATTCGACGAAATGGAAACCGCAGCGCGGCGCATTTGATTAGTCAGCCCGAATCTTTCTTCTGAGGGGAAACGGCGAGTCAAGGAATAAACCAAATCAGCGAAATCAATCGCCTTTTGCCACGTTTCGAGTTTTTCAAAGTTGAACATAGGCTTAGTTGATGGTTGATACGCAAATTTCTCTGTCCAGCGGACTTCCCGTCAAATCTCAACCCGTCAAGCGTCGGGCTTTTTCTATCAACTATCAACTATCAACTATCAACTATCAACCACTTCAGGGCGCAACGGTCTCGACGTATTGGAACTGGCCGTCCTTGATCGTCAAAATCACGGCTGGCTTCGACGCGTTGCGGTTCGCATCAATCGTGATTTTGCCGGTGACGCCCTGAAAATCCCTTGTTGCCGCCAGCGCGTCGCGGATTTTGGCGGCGTCGGTGGAGCCGGCGCGTTTGATGGCGTCCGCCAGAATCAGCGCCGAATCGTAGCCCAGCGCGGCCATGGTGTCGGGCGTTTCCTGGTAGCGGTCATGAAATTTTTTCACGAAATTCCGGACGACAGGCGAGGTGTCGTCGGGCGAATAATGCGTGGAAAAATAACAGCCTTCCAGCGCCTTGCCGCCGATGGGCACCAGCGAGGCGGATTCCCAGCCGTCGCCGCCGAACAACGGCACCATGACGCCGAGCTGGCGTGCCTGCAACGCAATCAGCCCCACCTCCGTGTAATAGCCGGGAACAAAAATACCGTCGGGATTGTCGGCCTTGATGGCCGTCAGTTGCGCACTGAAATCCTTGTCGCCGTGGCTGAAATTTTCCTCGGCGACAATTTTGCCACCATCGGCGGTAAAGCCAGCGACGAAATATTTTGCCAGTCCCACGCTGTAATCGCTGCTGGCATCCTTCAGCACCGCGGCGGTTTTCAACTTGAGCGTTTTGCGCGTGAAATTCGCCATGACCGTACCCTGAAACGGATCAATGAAACAGACGCGGAAAATGTAGTCGCCCACCTCGGTCACCCGCGGGTTGGTCGACGCGGGCGAAACCATCGGGATTTTGCTTTCCTGGCAGATGGGCGCGGCTTCGAGCGAACGGGAAGAAGCCACCTCGCCCAGAATGGCCACGACGCCGTCGCTGGAAATCAATTTGCGCACCACGGTGGCGGGCTGTCCGGCCTGTGACTGGTCGTCCTCGGTAATGAGCTGAATTTTTTTACCGAGCACGCCGCCGGCGGCGTTGATGTCATCAATTGCCAGCGCGGTGCCCTGGTGCGATGACTGGCCGAATGTGGCCTCGCTGCCGGTCAACGAAGCATACTCGCCAACCTTGATGACGCCGCTGGTATCGGTATCCGACGGGGGTTTGTTACAGCCCGCGAAGAAAACGCAGGCGGCCAGCAGGGTGGTTCCGGCGAAAGGCGTGCGCCAATCTCTCATAAATGCTCCTGGTTGTCGTTTATACCGCACCGATTGGCCAGCAGCCTAAACATTCAGACCGGGGATTCAAGTCTTTGAGCATTCATTTCACCCGCAAAAAGCCATTTGACAAACGGCCCTTTCTTACCTACCGTTCGGTAGGTTATGGCCAAACACGGTCCCGAGACGCGGCAACAGATTTTGCAGGCGGCGCTGAAGCGCTTCGCCAACGCCGGTTATGCGGCCACGTCCGTCCAGCAAATCGTTGGCGACGCCCGGGTGTCCAAGCCCGCGCTCTATTATCATTTCCGTGACAAAGCCGGGTTGTTTCAAGCGCTCGTCAGCGAGGCGCACGACGAACGCTATCGGGTGGTGCAACAGGCGGCGGCACGCCGGAACGATTTCCGCGGGCAACTGGTTGAAATTTTGATGGCGCTTTTCGATTACTTTCACAAAAACCGCGAACTGACACGCATCGCGTTCGCGACGGCTTTTGCCGCGCCCGGGGAGGTCCCGGCCAAATTGCGTTACGTCGACAAATGCCAGCGCAACCTGGAGTTTATAAACTCGCTGATGAAACACGCGTTGGCGGCGGGCGAACTGGACGACCGTTTTGACAGTCTCGACCTCGCCTACGGTTTTTACGGACAAATCAATTTTTTTGTCCGGGCACATCTGCTGATGCCAAAATACCGCCTGAACCGCGCGGCGGCGGAACGCATTGTGGATTTGTTCCTGTCGGGTGCCGGTGCGAAGAAATGGAAAAAGTAAGATTATGAACGAGGAGATATCACCCGCCGCTCCCAATGCCAACGGCACGCGGCTGGCAAAACTGAATCACCCGTGGTTTGCCTGGCCGGCGGCCGGCGGGCTGGCCGTGTTGCTGTTCTTCGGACTGGATTACCTGGTCACCGCCCTCACCCATGAATCCACCGACGACGCCTTCATCGCCGCGCACGTGGTTTCCATCGCCCCGCGCATTGCCGGACAGGTTACCGCCGTGCCTGTGCTCGATAACGAGATGGTCCGCTCGAACGAACTGCTCGTC